>CAZFOT010000053.1:0-18116 GCA_964520365.1 uncultured Hydrogenophaga sp. | reverse complement strand
GGAGCAGCGGTCCACGCCCGGGCCCTTGCCGTACCAGATGCCGAACACGCCGTCGAACTTGTTGGAGCCCGGCGGCGCGAAGCCCAGTTGCTGCGTGCCCCAGAGCGCGGTGGCCGCGAGTTCCTCGTTCACCCCGGGCTGGAACACGATGTTCTGCGCCTTGAGGTGGGGCGCGGCCTTCTGCAGCGCCTGGTCGTAGCCGCCCAGGGGCGAGCCCCGGTAGCCGCTGACGAAACCCGCCGTGTTCTTGCCCACCAGGGCATCGCGCTGGCGCTGCAGCATGGGCAGCTTCACCAGCGCCTGCACGCCGCTCATGAAGGCGCGGCCCTGGTCCAGGGTGTACTTGTCGTCGAGGCTGACGGATTCCAGGGCCTGGCGGATGTGTTCGGGCAGCGGGGCGTTCATTCTCTTGTCTCCTGTGGGGTAGGCGCCGCTTTGTGAGCGGGTGGGGATGGAACGGCCCGCGCCGGGTGGGCGCAGGCGCTCTTCAGTTTGACGCACAGTGTATGACCCGGACAGCGACAGGTGTTTGCTTTTCGTGCCCGTTTTTGCAGTTCAATAGAAAGCTTCTTGCTCACAATCGGCCATCATGGAAACACTTGACAAGTTTGACCTCGCCATCCTGCACGAACTGCAGTCGGACGGGCGTCTCACCAACGCCGAACTGGCCCAGCGCGTGGGCCTGTCGGCCGCGCCCTGCTGGCGCCGGGTGCGGGCGCTGGAAGAAGCCGGCTTCATCACCGGCTACCGGGCCGAACTCGATCGCGAAAAGATCGGTCTGGGGGTCCTCGCTTTCGTGCGGCTGGACGCACAGCGCAACAGCGGCGACGTGACCCGCGCCCTGGAGGCGGCGATCCGCGGCATCCCCGAGATCGTGTCCTGCCACTACATCAGCGGCTCGGGCACGTTCGAGCTGCAGGTGGTCAGCCGCGACCTCAACCACTTCAGCGCCTTCGCGCGCGAGGTGCTGCTGAACCTGCCCAACGTGAAGGACCTGCACACCAGTTTTTCGCTCGGCGAGGTCAAGGCCGCCAGCGCGTTGCCGTTGACCCACTTGATAACCAAAAGCCTAGGCACGGCGCATCGCGGCAAAACTTGAGCATTTTTTCGACCGCTCGTCTCCAGACTTGCACCGTTTGTGCAACAAACGGCGGCAAGTATTTGAATATGTGACTTATTTCCAGCCACCCGCTTGCTCCGGCCAGGGCGTTTCCGTACCATTCGACCCACTGGAGGCCCGCCCGGCACGTACCGAAAAGTCCTCAGTGCGTGAAACCTATCCCTTGAATGAAGGAAACGTCGTGAAAAAGAACCTGTTCGTGCCTGCCGCCGTCGCTATGGCCCTGGCGGCGCCGCTTGTGACCCATGCCGAGTCGCAACTGGTGAACACCGGCGATGCCACCGCCCGCCTGGACCTGCGCGTGATCATCCCGCGCGTGCTGTTCCTGGGTGTGGGCACCGGCGCAGCCACGCCGCTGGCGACCGTCGCCACCATCGACACCCTGACCTTCGACTACACCACCAACCCGCTGGACGTGGGTGCAGGCCCGGGCGCGGTTGCCGGCGCCATCACGAGCACCGGCCCAACCGCCGGCACCGGCTCCATCCCGGTGCGCGTGTTCGGCAACGACGGCCAGATCACCATCACGGCCACCAACCCAGCCAGCCTGACCAGCGGCGGCAACACCATTCCGTTCACCGAACTGGCGGTGACGTCGAGCAACGCAGCCCTTCCGGCACCTGCGTTCAGCGGTGGCACCAGCCTGCCCACGGCGGCAGGCAGCGTGACCAACCAGACCGCGAACTGGACCTACACCTACGCCAACACCACCACGCCCGCGTTCGGCACCTACACGGGCCGCGTGACCTACACCGCCACCATGCCCTGAGGGCAAGGGGCCCGGCGTGTCCCACACTTCGGTGGCCATGCCGGCCACCGGACAGGCAACGGAGGGTTTGCGCGCTGCGGCCCTCCGTTGCCGTTTGTGACCGCCGATGTCCTACACTCCCTGCGACCCTGCTACCACCGGCCTCATGACTCCCCTGAAGCGCCTCCCCCGCTCCAGCATGCCGCGATACATCGCCAGCGCCTGCCTGGCACTGATTTGCGGCGCGGAGATGGCCGCGGCCCACGCCTGGTCGCTCACGGTCACCGCGGGCGCCCGCCGGCTGTTCCTGCATGTGGGCAACGGCAACGTGAGCGGCAATGCTGCCGGCGCCCTCAACGCCACCCTCGGCTCCAACAGCACCGTCAACCTGGTCCAGGTCACGGTGTCGACAGCGCAACTGGGCAACGGCACGTCCCTGCCCATGACCAGCAACAGCACCCAGTCCGTGAGCCTGTGGGGCGACGGAAATATCACCTGCCCGACGCCGACGAGCCAGGTCATGGTCGGCGCCGGCTACCGCCGCAACAGCGGCACGGGCAACGCCACGCTCACCGTCAACTCGCCGGCCAACCTCACCACCACCGGAGGTCAGGCCATCCCGATCTCCCAGATCAGCTGGACCGTTTCCGCCCATACCAACAGCCCCGCGCCCAACGTGATCGCCCCTGGTACCTTCAACGGCGGCACTCAGACCCTGGCCACGCTGCCGGGCAACACCTACTACGAGAACTGCCACACCTTCCACTACGCCAACAGCGCGGTGCGCGCGGCGGGCACCTACAACGCCCGGGTGACCTACACCCTGACGGCCCCATGACCACGATGCGCCTGCGCCGCCTGTCCGCCGCGTGCCTGTGCGCGCTGGCCTTCGGGTCGGCCCTGGCCAACCCGCACCGCCTGGACGACTCGCAAAGCCACACGATCCCGCCCAACGTGCAGATGCAGTGGCTGCCGCTGACGCGGGGCCATTCGCACGCGGGCGGCATGGAGGCCTGGGTGGTGGTCAACGTCCGCATCGACACCCGCGACTGGGTCGGTCGCAGCGGGCGCGTCTACATGGTGCTGCCGCGCGACGAGGCGTCCTCCATCGAGGCGGTGTGGACCACCCAGGGGCGCCTGCAGCCGGGCCGGCTGGTCTCGGGCGAACGCGCGCTGGTGTACGCCGGCACCCTGCGCGGCGCCACGCTGGAAGACCAGATCAAGGTCCGCCTGCGCTCCAACGCCGACTGGCAGGGCAATACGCGCCGCCTGAACTTCCATTTCGAGCTCGACGCCGACTGACCCGCATGCCCTTGCCGATGCCGCGCTCCCCGTCACCCGCCCGCTGGCTGCCCCGATGCCTGTTCGTCATCGGCCTGGCCCTGGGCACCGCGGGCCTTGCGCGCGCCCAGGGCTTCGCCGCCTACATCACCCCGCCGCGCTTCGAGATCCAGGCCGCGGCCGGACAGAGCACGCGCCAGGTGTTCGAGATCCAGCACGTGGGGCAGATCAAGGGCGGCTACCGCATCTACACCAACGACTGGAGCTTCCAGCCGGACCACTCGGTGGTCTTCAGCGACACGCTGGCGCCCGACAGCTGCCGCCCCTGGGTGGCGATCGAGCGGCGCGAACTCATGCTTGAAGCCGGCGCGCGCTACCGCTTCCGTTTCGAGATCAGCCCGCCCGCGGGCACGCCGGCGCGCGAATGCCGTTTCGCCATCATGATCGAGGGCCTGGACCCGGCCAGGAGCGGCGTGGACGTGGGCGGGCGCATCGGCGTCATCGTGTACGCCGCCGTTGGCGGCGCCGCGCCGGTGCTCGACATCGCCGCCACGCGCGTGGCCAAGACCGCCGACGGCAAGACCGTGGCGCTGCTCGACGTGCGCAACCGCGGCAACGCCCATGGCCGGCTCGAAGGCTTCGTCAACGGCACGGACGCCGGCGGCCAGCGGCTGGAGCTGGCGCCGGCCGACGTGCCGATCATGCCGGGCGAGACGCGCGCCGTGGCGCTGGTGCCAGTGGCGGAAGAAGGCAAGACGGCCCCCGAAGTGCGGTTCCCCCTGGCCGTCAAAGGCAACCTCGAATGGGGCAAGAACCGCCTGCCGCTGGACGCGAGCTTCGCTCCATGAAGCCAGCGCGCCGGCTCGGACCGATCGCTCTTGCGATCCTGATCGGTGCGCTCCCCGCAGCCAAGGCGCAAAACGCCGCGGCACCGGACGCCGCAGCAGCCGAAGGCGCCAACGGCTACGTGGACCGCGTCATCGAGGGCATCGAGCCCGAGGTGCTCGACGACGCCCAGAGCTACGACTACGACCGCACGGGCTGGCCCCGGTTCCTGAAGCTGGAGACCCGCCTGGGTACCCAGCCTTTCGACGAGCGGCGCCGTTCGCAGCTCGGCTTCTCGGCCTACGGCCTGCTGGAGACGCCCAACCACGGCAGCCTGTCCCTCGATGGCAGTTACACGCCCGAGGGTGGCGACGGCACGCTCACGCTGCGCCAGACCAACATGCCGCTGGGTGGTGGCTGGCTGGCCCATCACGGGCTCGGCTACATCGACACCCCCGCGCCCGGCATCACGCGGCTGCCCTCCCGGGTGTTCGTGCCCACTTCCATCCTGGAGGGTGTGAGCGGCGAATGGGAGAACCCGGGCCAGGGATGGCAGCTGCAGGCCGCCACGGGTGCGCCGGGCCGCCTGGAGATCCTGCCCGCCACCGGGTTTCGGCGCCTGCCCGGGCGCCGCACGGTGCTGGGCGGCCAGTGGCGCATCGACGCCGACGCCGCCACCGACCCCCAGGGACTCTCCAGCAAGGGCTGGGCGCTGGCGCTGCAGCACGAGAACGCCCGCGGCGTCTCGAATTTCGAGGTCCCCCGATCCCCGGCCGATCTGGTGGACGCCAACGCCACCCTGCTGGCGCTGCGGCACGAGGGCGATGGCCACCGCCTGAAGGCACAGATGGTGAACGCCCATGCCAGCGACCTCGACGGCGGGCGCGGCGGGTACTGGATCGATGGCGAGATCGACGAAGGCCCCCGGAAATACGGCGCCGGCCTGTACCGGCTGGAGCCCGGCCTGCACTGGGCCAACCTGCCGATGGCCAACGACATCTCGGGCGCCTACCTGCGCGCGAGCTGGCGCACGCGGCAGTGGTCGGCCGAGACCTCCATCGACTGGCTGCGTTCCATCACCGGCCGCAGCCACGACGGTTTCTATTCCACCACCGGCGCCCGCTGGCGCCTGGGCCGCGACAGCAGCCTCGGCGCGGGCTTCTCCATCCGCCGCTTCGACGGCGATGCCTGGAACACGTTTGGCGACTGGCGCTGGGACAACGCCCTGGGCACCACCGGGCTGCGGCTGGAGCTCGAAGGCGGTGACAGCCAGGCCTCGTTGCAGCGGATCACCTACGACCAGGAATGGCCCGTGCCGCAAGGCTGGTCGCTGTCCACCAGCCTCGGTTTCGGCCGCGCCGGAGCCCACCCCGGCACCCGGCAGCCGGCCGAGGACCTCTGGTCGGCCGCGCTCAGCGTGAACGCCCCGCTCACGTCGCGCGCAGGCCTGCGCGGCAACCTCGGCACCGAAAACGGCAGCGCCGGGCAGCGCAGGCACAGCATCAACCTGGGCGCGAACTGGCGCATCGACCCCCGCTGGAGCCTGGAAGGCAGCTACGTTCGCACCACGGGCCGCAGCCGAACCACCTTCACGCTGGACCCGCTGGCACCCCCCGAACGCCTGGAGAACACCAGCGCGTACCGCTCCTTCTTCGTGATCCTGCGCCACGAGTGGCAAGCCGGCAGCCGCAGCGTGCCATTGGGCGGCAGCCCGGCCGACGGCGGCGGGCGCATCGCGGGCATCGTGTACTTCGACGCCAACCGCAGCGGCACGCAGGAAGCGAGCGAGACCGGCGTGCCCAATGTGACGGTGTTCCTGGACAACCGCTACGCGGTGCGCACCGACAACCAGGGCCGCTTCGAGTTCCCGTTCGTCGCCACCGGTGCGCGAACAGTGACCGTGCGCAACGAAACCCTGCCGCTGCCGTGGTCGGTGGTGGACGAAGGCCAGGTCAAGGTGGACGTGCGCCTGCGCGACAGCACGGCGCTGAGCATCCCGGTGCAGCGAAGCGACTAGGAATGGCCTGCAAAACCTAGGCCTTTCCGATTACCCAAGCCTCGAACAAGCCGCCTTTAACCCCTTTTTTTCGCGGATCGCCCTGAGAAAACCTCAAGTCGCCGCCGCCCCGGGCCGATACAGGGTGCATGAAAGCCCTGGTCCGCCCTTCATTGACCGCCACATTGGCCGCATTGGCCTTGTGCGTCCCCGGCGCCGGCACCGCCGAGAGCGTGCTGGTCACCGGATCGGGCGGCAACGGCGCCAGCGCATCGGTGGACATCCGCATCATCATCCCCCCGGTGATGCAGGTGATCGAGAACACCCATCCCACCCAGCTGGGCCTGCCGGTGGATGGCGGATGGAGCGCGCAGCAGAAGCTGGTGGTGCACTCGACCATGAAGCGCGGCTTCTGCGTCACCTTGCGCCTGGCGGCGCCCCAGGTGGAGGGCTGGCGCCTGCAGACCGCCCAGCACGGCGGCACCACGCTGAGCGAAGTCGCCGACGGCTACCGCGTGTGCACCGCGCGCCCGGGCCGGTACACCCTGTTGCTGCAGCACGCCTTCGCCGCCGAGAAAACGGCGACCGGCCCCGCGCTGGGATGGCCCGTGCGCACCGATCTGACGGCGCTGTAGAACCATACCGGTCCTCCAGGGCAGGCCCCTTCGCGCCACGCGGCCCTCACCCCGACCCTCTCCCGCACACGGGAGAGGGAGCAAAACCGCAACGAGAGCGTGGGGCGTCCAAAGCCAGGGGCAGCAAGGGTCCGGCTCCGCCGGCCCGAGCTGCCGTCCCCCCTCCAAGCGCCCGAAGGGCGCGCAAGAGAGGGGGGAAGCCGCAAAGCGGCGCAGGGGGGAGTCCCTATTCAGTCATACATGTTGGAGTCGGCCCACTGGGAAGACGGACCGTCCTCATCGGCCGTGACGGGCACGTTGAGGTTGAGCACGAACACCACTTCGCCGCCGAACCGCCCCACGCCCAGGGTCTTCATCAGTTGCTGCTCCTGCTCGGGCCGTTCCATGCGCAGGAAGCAGATCGCCTGCTTGGTGCCCTCGTGCATGGCGGTCAGAATATCCAGTCGCGTGATGCGCCCGAATTCGCTACACAGCTGATGCAGCGAGGACTTCAGGCTGGCGACGTCGCTGTGGCGCCGAAGGTCTGCAAGAGCGGTCATGGTCAAGGTTGACTCCGGGTGAATGCCTGGGTTGTGCCAGTCGACTTGAGATCGGATGCATCCGCAAGCTGTAGCATTAAGGGGATATTAGTACACTTGCTACAAAAAAACACATGTCTGTTACACGCTTTTTTGTGAAATATTCCCCAAACAAGCCGCCTACCGATGCGGAAACACCCGCCTTTCGCCAGAAAGCCTACATCAGCGGTGTTACAAGTTGAGGGCCATGCGGTGGCGCATTCCTGCGTGACGCATGACGCGGCGCACCACCCACGGAGCACGGGGAGGCGCGTGCCAGCATTCCAGGCCAGCATCATCGCCGGCAAAAACCCGAGGCTTCCATGAGTTCCCTGTCCGAAGTAGCCGCTCCCCCGTCGAACGTCCCCATCGAGGCCTTGGCGGAACCCTCGCCGCTGGGCGACACGTTCGACCATCTGGCCGAGCTGGCCGCCCAGTTCGCCGCGGCCCGCGCAGCGGCCCTGGTGGCGCGCACCGGGACTTCGCTGGCCATCAAGGGGGCCTTCGGCCTCGCCGCCGGTGAGCGCCAAGGCGTGGCGGCCTGGGCCGCGCAACGGCTGGACGAGATGGCCGCCGCGCCGGGCACGGTCGCGGTCACCGGCGTCGATTCGCCGGACCTGGCCAGCATTCCGGTGGCCGGAGACCCCATTCATCGCGCCGATTGGCTGCCCCTGCCGGCTGGGGAGCAAGGCCCCGCGGGGTGGTTGCTGCTGCTGGATGCGCAGCGGATGCAGGCGCCGCCAGGGGTCGCCACGGACGTCTTTGCCACGCTGCTCAAGCAAGCGCGAGGCCTGCTGGATTTCGAGCAGCGCGACCGCGTCCTGCGCGCACGCGGACCCGCCAGTCCGTTCGGGCCGGGCGATGCGCTGTCCGAGAGCGAAAGCGAGAGCCGTCTCAACCTGACCGAGCACACCGCCGGCGTGGGCAGCTGGTCGGTGGTGCTGGCCACCGGCCAGGTGCAGATATCGAACGAGTGCGCGCTGATCCTCGGCCTGGAGGACGCCGGCCAGATCGACTCGATCGAGGCCATGGTGGATTGCTACACGCCCGAATGGCGCGCCGGCATGCGCCAGCGGCTGGAGCGCTGCGAGCAGACCGGTGTTGCCTTCGACGAAGAGATCCAGGTCGCGGCGGACGGCAACGGGCCGAAGTGGGTGCGCACCGTGGGCGCCGCGCTGCGCGACGCGCAGGGCCGCATCGTGCGCCTGCAGGGCGCGCTGCAGGACATCTCGGCGCAGAAGCAGGCCCAGCAGGAAACGCTGCGGCTGGCGATGCGCCTGACGACCACCCTGGCCAGCATCACCGAGGCCTTCGTGACGCTCGACCGGGAATGCCGCTTCACCTACCTGAACCAGGAGAGCGAACGCCTGCTGCAGAAATCCACGGCCGAGTTGCTCGACGTGGAAATCTGGCACGGCTTCGGCCCTGGCCTGGCGCAGCGCCTTCGCGAGCAGATGCACAAGGCGCTGCAGAGCAATCGCCGCATCGAGATGGAGGACCACTTCCCAAGCCTGGGCAAGTGGCTGGAAGTGCGGGCCTATCCTTTCGCCGAAGGGTTGGCGGTGTATTTTCGCGACGTCACCGAGCGCCGCCGCTCCCAGGAACAGCTCATGCTGCTGGAAACCTGCGTGGCGCGGCTCAACGACATCGTGGCGATCGCGGAAACCGGCGCCGGCGACAACGAAGAGCCGCGCATCGTCTTCGTCAACGACGCTTTCGAGCAGCACACCGGCTACACCCGCGACGAAGTGTTGGGCCAGGCGCCGCACATGCTGCTCGAGCTCGAACCGGCCCTGCCCAAGCTGCGGGAAATGGCCATGAGCCTGCAGATCAACCGCAAGGCGCGCACCGAGCTCATGGTGCACCGCAAGAACGGGGCGATGTTCTGGGTCGAGCTGGAAGTGGTGTCGGTTCAGGCCACGGGCGAGGACGTCACCCATTGGGTGGCGGTGGGGCGCGACATCTCCCAGCGCAAGACCGCCGAGGACATGATCCGGCACATGGCGCTCTACGACCCGCTGACCGACCTTCCCAACCGGCAGTTGCTGACCGAGCGCCTGCAGCAGGCGCTGGCGCGCAGCGAGCGCTCGGGCCAGCACGGCGCGCTGATGTTCATCGACCTCGACAACTTCAAGATCCTCAACGACACGCTGGGCCACCACGTCGGGGACCAGCTCCTGAAGAAGGTGGCGATCCGGCTGGTGCAAAGCGTGCGCAAGACCGACACGGTCGCGCGCCTGGGCGGCGACGAATTCGTCGTCATGGTCGATGACCTCAGCACCGACCCGGCCGCGGCCGCCTACAAGTCACGCGCCCTGGCCGAGAAGGTGCTGACCACGCTGCGCGAGCCGTTCCGCGTGGGCGGACACCAGCATTTCGCCACCCCCAGCATCGGCGTGACCGCGTTCACCGGATTGAACGACGACGTGGGCGAACTGCTCAAACAGGCCGACCTGGCGATGTACCAGGCCAAGACCCTGGGCCGCAACACGCTGTGCTTCTTCGACCCCTCCATGCAGGCCTCGGTCAACGCCAACGCGGCCCTGGGCGCGGACATGCGGGTAGCCCTGAAGGAGCAACAGTTCGTCGTCTACTACCAGCCCCAGGTGGACCGCCAGGGCGTGATCACCGGCGTCGAGGCCCTGGTGCGCTGGCGGCATCCGCAGCGCGGGCTCATCACGCCCGCGCACTTCATCCCCGTGGCCGAGGACACCGGCATGATCCTGCCGCTGGGCCAGTGGGTGCTGGAGACCGCCTGCGAGCAGCTCGCCGCCTGGGCCGACTGGCCGCAGACGACCAACCTGACCATCGCCGTGAACGTCAGCGTGCACCAGTTCCGCCACCCCGACTTCGTCGACATGGTGATGGCCGCGATCGGGCGCACCGGCATCCGGCCGCACCGGCTCAAGCTCGAACTCACCGAGAGCCTGCTGGCCGACCGCATGGAGATCACCATCGAGAAGATGGGCATGCTCAAGGACCTCGGCGTGACGCTGTCGCTGGACGATTTCGGCGTCGGCTACTCGTCGCTGTCGGTGCTCAAGCGGCTGCCGCTGGACCAGCTCAAGATCGACAAGGGCTTCGTGGCCGACGTGCTCACCGACCCCAACGACGCGGCGATCTCGCGCGCCATCATCACGCTGGCTCAAAGCCTGAGTCTGCAGGTGGTGGCCGAGGGCGTGGAAACCCACGAGCAGCGCGACTTCCTGGCCTACCAGGGCTGCGACCAGTTCCAGGGCCACCTGTTCTCGCCGCCCCTGCCGATCGGCACGCTGGACGCGTTCCTGCGCAACCCGTCGTCGGGAATGATGGTCTTGAACTGACCCCCCGGTTGCCCGCAGCGCACGAAACGGCGCCTTCCAGGGGTACCGCCAAACCGGCTTGGCCGGGCCGAAGGCGGCGCAGGGGTATTTTTCTACACGTGCAGCAGCAGGAAGCGGCGCTCCCAGGGACTGATCACGTCGAAGTACTCGCGGTACTCGACCTCCTTGATCGCGCTGTAGGTCTGGATGAAGTGCTCGCCGAACAGATCGACCAGCGGCGCGCAGCCCATGAGCTTTTCCACCGCGTCGTCCAGATGGCGCGGCAACTGGTGCGGCTGCTCGTAGGCGCTGCCGGCGAGCGGCGCGCCGGGGTCGATACCCTGCTTCATGCCCAGGTAGCCGCAGGCCAGGCTGGCCGCGAGGGCCAGGTAGGGGTTCACGTCCACTCCCGCGAGCCGGTTCTCCACCCGCCGCGCCTGCGGATCGGAATGGGGCACGCGCAGGCCGCAGGTGCGGTTGTCGTAACCCCAGCTCAGGTTGATGGGCGCGGCGGTGTAGCGCGAGAGGCGGCGGTACGAATTGACGTAGGGCGCGAAGAAGGCGATGGCCGCGGGCAGGTAGAACTGAAGGCCGCCGATGAAGTGGAAAAAGCGCTGCGAGGCCTCGCCGCTGGCGGTGCTGAAGATATTGCGGCCATCGTCGATGCCCACCACGCTCTGGTGGATGTGCATGGCACTGCCGGGCTGTCCCTGCATGGGCTTGGCCATGAAGGTGGCATACATCTGGTGGCGAATCGCCACTTCGCGGATGGTGCGCTTGAACAGGAACACCTGGTCCGCCAGCGGCAGCGGATCGCCGTGGTCGAGATTGATCTCCATCTGCGCCGTGCCCATCTCGTGGATCAGCGTGTCGAGCTGGATGCCCTCGGCCTCGCACCAGTCGTACATCACGTCGAAGATGTCGTCGTACTCGTTGATGGCGTCCATGGAGAAGCTCTGCATGCCGGCTTCGGTGCGCTTGGTGCGGCCCACCGGAGCTTTCAGCGGGATGTCCTCGTCAGGCTCGACCTGCACCAGGTAGAACTCCATCTCGGGCGCCACGATGGGCTTCCAGCCTTCGTCGCCATAGAGCTTGAGCACGCGGCGCAGCACGTTGCGCGGCGACAGGTCCACCGGCTTGCCGTCAAACGAAAAGCAGTCGTGGATGATCTGCGCCGTGGGCTCCGTGGCCCAGGGCACCGGGCGCAGCGTGGCCGGGTCGGGGCGCAGCTGCATGTCGGGATCGGCCACCGAGGTGAAATCCTTCTCGGGGTAGTCGCCGGTCACGGTCATGGCCAGCACCGCCTCGGGCAGGCGCAGGCCGACGGCGGGGTCGTACTTGTGGCGCGGCACGATCTTGCCGCGCGCCTGGCCCGCCATGTCGGGAATGATGCATTCGACCTCGGTGATGCGGTGCTCGTCCAGCCACTGCTGGATGCGCTGGGAATCGTTGGCGGCGTCGGCTGGATCTGGCATGAAGGTCTCGCTGCGGTAGAGGGCGTTCGCTCACGGGGTGTGCGGCGAATGGCGCGACTGTACGCCGTCGCGCCCGATCCGGGCAGACCGCTTGGACGCCGAACGACCGTGCCGCCGCCGTTCAACCTGGATTCAACCCGCGTGCACCCCGGCGAACAGGGTCACATTGCCGCCGGCGGCGGTCGTGTTGATGGTCAGGGTCTGTTCGGCGCAGAAGCGCAGCAGGTAGTGCGGACCGCCGGCCTTGGGACCGGTGCCCGACAGGCCTTCGCCCCCGAACGGCTGCACGCCCACCACGGCGCCGATCATGTTGCGGTTCACGTACACGTTGCCGACGCGGGCCGCGCGGGCCAGGGCCTGGGCGCGGCTGTCGATGCGGGTCTGGATGCCCAGCGTCAGCCCGTAGCCCAGGGCATTGATCTGCCGCAGCACCGCCATGGGGTCGCCGCCCCAGCGCACCACCTGCAGCACGGGGCCGAAGATCTCCTGCTTCACATCGGCGATGGCATGGACCTCGAACATCTGCGGCGGCATCAGGTTCGGGATGGCGGGTGGCTGGGTCGCCGCGGGCAGCAGCGCCCTGGCCTGGCCGTGCAGCCGCCGGACCTCGCGCTGGATGCCATCGAAGGCTTCGGCGTCGATCACCGGGCCCAGGTCGGTGGCCAGGTCGGCGCTGTCACCCGCCACCAGTTCCTGCGCGGCACCCTGGATCATTTCGATCACGGGGTCGGCGATGCCTTCGTGCACGCACAGCAGGCGCAGGGCCGAGCAGCGCTGCCCCGCGCTGCGGAAGGCGCTCTGCACCACCGCGTCGGCCACCTGCTCGGGCAGGGCCGTGCTGTCCACCAGCATGGCGTTGATGCCGCCGGTCTCGGCGATCAGCGGCACGATGGGGCCGTCCTTGGCGGCCAGCGCCCGCTGGATGATCTTGGCCACCTGGGTCGAGCCGGTGAACACCACGCCGGCGATGCCGGGCTGCGCCACCAGCGCCGCCCCGACGGTCTCGCCCGGGCCATGCAGCAACTGCAGCGCATCCGCCGGCACACCGGCTTCATGCAGCAGCTTCACCGCCGCCAAGGCAATCGCCGGCGTCTGTTCGGCCGGCTTGGCCAGCACGGTGTTGCCGGTGGCCAGGGCCGCGGCCACCTGGCCCGCGAAGATGGCCAGCGGGAAGTTCCACGGGCTGATGCACACCCACACCCCGCGCCCTTCGAGGCGCAAGGTGTTGCTCTCTCCCGTGGGACCGGGCAGGACCGTGGGCGCCATGATGCGCTCGGCCTCGCCCGCGTAGTAGCGCAGGAAGTCGATCGCTTCGCGCACCTCCGAGACGGCGTCGCCCCAGGTCTTGTGCGCCTCCTTGACCAGCAGCGCGCACAGATGGGGCAGGCGCTGCTGCATGGCGTCGGCGGCGCGGCGCAGAGTGGCCGCGCGCTCGGCGACGGGCGTGTGGTTCCAGGCATCGAAAGCCTCGGCCGCCTTGCCGCACGCACTGGTCGCATCGTCCGCGCCGGCCGGCGCCACCGGCTCCACGGGCGTGTTGGCCAGCGCCGCCAGCAGCGGCTGGCGGTGGGCCAGCACGGCCAGGTCCAGCCCCTCGCTGTTGGGCCGCTGCGCGCCCAGCATCCCGGCCGGCAGGGGCAATGGCGATTCGGGCGCGAGATGCAGCGGCGACGCCAGCAGCTCGTCCATGCCCACCGACTCGTCGGCGAGCTGGTGCACGAACGAAGAGTTGGCGCCGTTCTCCAGCAGGCGGCGCACCAGATAGGCCAGCAGGTCCCGGTGCGCGCCCACCGGGGCGTAGACGCGGCAGCTGACCTGGGGGTTCTTCAGCACTTCGCGGTAGATGCCTTCGCCCATGCCGTGCAGGCGCTGCAACTCGAACCGAGGCAGGCCTTCATCCTGTTGCGGACCATTGCTCAGTTGGAGAATGGCCGCGATGGTGCTTGCGTTGTGCGTGGCGAACTGCGGAAAGATCGCTTCGGGCGCCGCAAGCAGGGCGCGCGCGCAGGCAAGGTAGCTCACGTCGGTGTGGTGCTTGTGGGTGAACACCGGATAGGCCGGCAACCCCAGCTCCTGGGCACGCTTGATCTCGGCGTCCCAGTACGCGCCCTTGACCAGGCGGCACATGAACCTGAGCTTGTATTGCCGCGCGAGCGCCGCCACGTGCTCGATGAGCTCGACCGCGCGCGTCTGGTAGGCCTGCAGAGCCAGGCCGAATCCCTGCCACTGCGGGCAGTGCTTGGCCACGCGCTGCGCCAGGGCCTCGAACACGTCGAGCGACAACTCGAGGCGATCGACCTCTTCCGCATCGATGGTGAGGTTGAGGTTGGCCGACGCGGCGGCTTCGCACAGCCCCCACACGCGCGGCACCAGTTCGGCCATCACGCGCGCGTGCTGCGCGTCTTCATAGCGCGGATGCAGCGCGCTGAGCTTGATGGAGATGCCGTCGTTGCGGCTCGGGTGGCGCGCCGGGTCGGCGGCGCGGGCGATGGCGGCGATCGCGTTCCGGTAGCTCGCCAGGTAGCGCCGCGCGTCGGCATCGGTGCGGGCGCCTTCACCCAGCATGTCGAAGCTGAAGCCGAGGTTGCCTTGCTTCCTGCGGGCCGCCGCCGCGGCCTTCATGCCCTCCTCGATGGTCTGACCCAGCACGAACTGGTGACCCAGCAACTGCACCGCGCGCAATGTGGCCGCCACCACGGTCCTGGCCCCCAGCTTGGTCATCAACCCCGGTTGCTGGCCTTCGTGCGGCAGGAAATGCTTGGACATGGCAATGGCCGTGGACGACAGGCGCGCCAGAGTCGAGTCGGCGGCGCCTTCGAAGTCCGCGCGGCCGAGTTGATCGGCGGTGAGCGCGATCGCGGTCTCGGCATCGGGCACCCGCAGCAAGGCTTCGGCCAGCCGCATCAGGGCCAGCCCTTCGGCGCTGGAGATCGGGTATTCCTTGAGCAGGCTTTCCATGGCCCAGAAAGGGGGTGGGTTGTCGCGCACCGCGCGCACCCAGGGCGTCGCGGCGCGCGCCGCGGCGGCCCAGTCGAGCGCGCCTTCCAGCGCGCCCAGGCGGTCGGCGACGATGGTGTTTTCAGCGCGGTAGGGGAAAGGCAGGCGATCGGTCTGGCGCGGCATGGCTCGGGCTCCGGCAAAGCAGGTTGGTGAATTCCGCAATACTGAACGCCTTGGCAGTGAATTTCTGTTCAATTTTTTACTTTTATCCGGATAATTCACTACCCATGACCGAAGCCACCCACGAACCGGATCGCATCGACCTGCGCATCCTGCGCGCGCTGCAAGCCGATGGCCGCCTGTCCAACCTCAAGCTCGCCGAAGCCGTTTCGCTCTCGCCCACGGCGGTGCTGGCGCGCACGCAGCGCCTGCAGCGCGAGGGCTACATCCTGGGCTTCGAGGCGCGGCTGAACCCGCTCAAGCTCGGCCTGGGCATGATGGTGTTCGTCGAGGTGCTGCTGGACCGGACCACGCCCAACGTGTTCAACGAGTTCAAGGCCGCGGTGCAGGTGCGCGACGAAATCATGGAGTGCCACATGGTGGCTGGCGGCTTCGACTACCTGCTCAAGACGCGCATGGCCGACATGCCGGCCTACCGGGACTTCGCCGGCAACGTGCTGTGGCAGTTGCCCGGCGTGCGCGAAACCCGCACCTATGCGGTGATCGAGGAAGTGAAGAACACCACCCAACTGTGTGTTTGACATCCGCGCCGCCACAGGGAGAATCAAGGGCCTGTTCACCCCCCACCGGAGCCGCTTCATGCCCAGACCCCTGCCAGCCATCTGCATCACCATCCTCGCCATGGCCGCCCTGGGCGCGCACGCCCAGAGCACCCGTCCCGGCCTGTGGGAGATGAACAGCAAGATGGGCGGCAACCCCGAACTCGACGCGGCCATGGCCCAGATGCAGCAGCAGATGGCCGCCATGCCGCCCGAGCAGCGCAAGATGATGCAGGACATGATGGCCAAGCAGGGCGTGAACATCGCGCCGGGCGCCGGCGGCGGCATGTCGGTGAAGGTGTGCATCACGCCCGAGATGGCCGCGCGGCAGGAAATGCCCACCCAGACCGAGGGTGAGTGCACCACCACCATCACCTCGCGCAGCGCCAGTTCGATGAAGATGAACTTCGTCTGCAAGAACCCGCCCTCCACGGGCGAGGGCACCTACACCTTCTCCGGCGACACGGCCTACACCATGAAGATGGTGATGCAGTCCACGCGCAACGGCAAGCCCGAGACGATGACCATCGACGGCCAGGGCAAGTGGCTGTCGAAGGACTGCGGGAGCATCCAGCCGATCACAGTGCCCGGGAAGTGAATCAGGCGGTGACAGGCCGCGCCGGCCGAGCGCCGAAGATCGCCCGCCCCACCCGCACCATGGTGGAGCCGGCGGCCACCGCCGCATCGAGGTCGTCGCTCATGCCCAGCGAGAGCGTGTCGAGCGCGAAGCCGCGGGCATTGAGGTCGTCGAACAGTTGCTTCACCCGGAGGAACACGTCCCGCTGCGCGTCGAATCCTTCCACCGGCTCCGGCACGCTCATGAGGCCGCGCAGGCGCACGTTCGGCAGACGCGCCACCGCCTCGGCCAGCACCAGGAGGTCGGCGGGCGCCACGCCCGACTTGTTGGCCCCGCCATCGACGTTGACCTGGATGCAGAGCTGCAAGGGCGCCAGGCCGGCGGGCCGCTGCTCGCTCAGGCGCTGGGCGATCCGGAGCCGGTCGATCGACTGCACCCAGTCGAAATGCTCGGCCACCAGCCGGGATTTGTTGCTTTGCAACGGTCCGATGCAATGCCACTCGATGGGCATCGCAGACCCGCCGCGGCGCAGGTCCAGGATCTTTTCGACCCCTTCCTGCACGTAGTTCTCGCCAAAAGCACGCTGGCCGGCGGCCTGGGCCTGACGAACGGCGTCCGGGCCGAAGGTCTTGGACACCGCCAGCAGCGTGACGGACTTCGCATCCCGGCCGGCCTGTCCGCAAGCCCGGTCCATCCGCTCCCGAACCCCTTGGAGATTGGCTTCAATCGTCGTCATAATCCGTCGTCATACCACCAACACAGCACGGGACCCCGGGATGGATATCACCCAACTGCTTGCCTTCAGCGTCAAGAACAAAGCATCCGATCTTCATCTCTCGGCCGGTCTGCCACCCATGATACGGGTCAACGGCGACGTGCGGCGCATCAACGTCGAGCCGCTGGACCACAAGCAGGTCCACAGCATGGTGTACGACATCATGAACGACAGCCAGCGCAAGCAGTACGAGGAATTCCTCGAGTGCGACTTCTCGTTCGAGATCGAGGGACTGGCCCGCTTCCGCGTCAACGCCTTCAACCACAACCGCGGCGCGGGCGCGGTGTTCCGCACCATCCCGAGCAAGATCCTCACGCTGGAGCAACTCAACGCCCCGAAGATCTTCGCCGACCTGGCCCTGCGCCCGCGCGGCCTGGTGCTGGTGACCGGCCCCACCGGTTCGGGCAAGTCCACCACCCTGGCGGGCATGGTCAACCACCTCAACGAAACCGAGTACGGGCACATCCTGACGGTCGAAGATCCCGTGGAGTTCGTGCACGACTCCAAGAAATGCCTGATCAACCAGCGCGAGGTGGGCCCTCACACCCTGAGCTTTGCCAACGCCCTGCGCTCGGCGCTGCGCGAAGACCCGGACGCCATCCTCGTCGGCGAAATGCGCGACCTGGAAACCATCCGCCTGGCCATGACGGCCGCCGAGACCGGCCACCTGGTGTTCGGCACGCTGCACACGTCCAGCGCCGCCAAGACCATCGACCGGATCATCGACGTGTTCCCGGCGGAAGAGAAAGACATGGTGCGCGCCATGCTGTCCGAATCGCTGGTGGCCGTGATCTCGCAGACGCTGTGCAAGACCAAGGACGGCGCCAGCCGCGTGGCCGCGCACGAGATCATGCTGGGCACCAGCGCCATCCGCAACCTGATCCGCGAAGCCAAGGTGGCGCAGATGTACTCGGCCATCCAGACCGGCAACAGCGTGGGCATGCAGACGCTGGACCAGAACCTCTCGGAGCTGGTCAAGCGCAATGTGATCAGCCCCGCCGAAGCGCGCAGCAAGGCCAAGATTCCGGAGAACTTCCCAGGCTGAATATGTCCCACCCCCGTCGCTTGCCCACTGCGTGTGGCCGCATCCCCCCTCAAGGGGGCAA
>CAZFOT010000052.1:0-18233 GCA_964520365.1 uncultured Hydrogenophaga sp. | reverse complement strand
CCTTCGGCGCGCTCGACGCCAAGGTGCGCAAGGAACTGCGCCGCTGGCTGCGCCGCCTGCACGACGAACTGCACGTCACCAGCATCTTCGTCACGCACGACCAGGAAGAGGCGCTGGAAGTCTCCGACCGCGTGGTGCTGATGAACCAGGGCCAGGTCGAACAGGTGGGCACGCCGCAAGCCGTGTGGGACCACCCGGCCAGCCCGTTCGTGTACGGCTTCCTGGGCGACGTGAACCTGTTCCACGGCCGCGCGCACGAAGGCCTGCTGCACCTCGACGGCGTGTCGGTCGATGCGCCCGAGCACGCGCAGGCGCGCGACGCCAAGGCCTTTGCCTACGTGCGCCCGCACGACCTGGACGTGCAGCGCTACCAGCCGGGCCTGAGCGGCATCGTGGCCGAGTTGCAGCGCGCCATCGTGGTCGGGCCGATCGCGCGGCTGGAACTGCTGCCGCTGGACGCCCAGGCGCCCGACGGGCATGACCCCCTGATCGAAGCCCAGATCCCGGCCGAGCGCTTCCGCGAACTCGGCTTCAAGGACGGCGACAAGCTGGTGGTCTCGCCGCGCAAGGCGCGGGTGTTCCTGCAGCCGGCGTAAGCCGGGCGTTCGTGGAAGGTGTTGCCGGCTCTGGCCCGGCAACCATGGTTGCACGAAAAACCAGGCAATAAGAAGCGACAAACGCAAGCATTTTCTATAGAATTCCGTGCAAATGTCAGACACTTGCACGATCCAGCTGCACGCGCACGGCGCCTGGCACGACGTGGCCAGCGTGAGCCTGCACAGTCCGCAGAACGAGGGCTGGAAGGCCAGGACCTACTCGGGCTATGCGGTCGAGTGGGCGTTCGAACACGCTGGAGCGACCGACGCGCACGCCCTGTGCGCCCGATGGCCGGTGGGCCTTGAACCCTTGCAGGTGCCGCACTGGCCGGTATTCCTCATCGACATGCTTCCGCAGGGCTTTGGCCGGCAGGAACTGCTGCGCCGCATCGGGCAGTCGCCGACGGCTGGCGTGGTGGCCGACTGGAAACTGCTGCTGGCCGGAGCGGGCCATCCCATCGGCAACCTGCGCGTCAAGGAAGCCGCCGAATGGCTCGGCGCCAACGCCGGCGCCCAGCGCGGATTCACGGACGACGAGGTGGCGCAGCGAGGCGACGATTTCTCCGAACACCTGGCCTCGCACGGTCTCTTCGTCGCGGGATCGTCGGGCGTGCAGGGCGAATGGCCCAAGGTGCTCCTGACGCGCGCGCAAGACGGGCTGCTGTACCTGGACCACACGCTGCCCGATGATCGGGCAACCGCGCACTACATCGTCAAGTTCGGGCGCGGCACCGACCCGCAACTGGCCCGCATCCTTCGGCACGAAGCGCCGTACATGGGCATCGCCGGCCTGCTGGGCCTGCGCGTGCACGCGCCGCTGGTGCCGCGCCAGCGCGCGCTGTTCATCCCGCGCTTCGACCGCCGGGCGCACGGCGGGGCGGTGATCCGCCTGGCGCAGGAAAGCATCGCCACGCTGACCGGCATGCCGGGCTTCGAGGCCGTGCCCAGCCACGACCAGGTCTGTCTGGCACTGATCCGGCACTGCACCAGCCCGCAGGACGAAGTGCTCGAATACATCAAGCGCGACATCGCCAACCTCGCTTTGGGCAACAAGGACAACCATGCCCGCAACACCGCCGTTCAGCGGGGCTTCAACGGCCGGATCGCCCTCACGCCGCTGTACGACTTCGCGCCGATGTTCCTTCACCCGGACGGCATCGCGCGGCGCATTCGCTGGGAAGGCAACGATGGCGGCCGACCGGACTGGGGCCGCGTGCTGGACCGCGTCTGCGAACTGGGTGCGCAGGTCCAGAAGGAACGCCGAAAGAAAGGCCCGGGGCTGGTGCAGCGCGTGCCGCTGGTCGATGGGCTGAAGGCCATGGTGCCCGCGCTGGAGCGGATCGCCGCCGAGGGCCAGGCCCTGGGCCTGGACGCCGGGTTGCTCGACCACCTGCGCCCTGGCATCCTGGCGCGGGCGAAAGAACTGGCCGCGCTGACCTGAAGATCATCATCACCATGGACAAGCGCTTCAACACCCTCACCATCGCGGAACAACTGGAACTGCGCAGGCAGGCCGTCGAGGACGTGCTCGCGCACCCGGAGTGGTCGCTGGCGCAGGCGGTCCGGCACCTGAAGAAGACGATGCGGCTGACCACCGCCGAGATGGCCAAGCTCTCCGGCGTCGCCTACCGAACCATGCAGGACATCGAGCAGGAGCGCAGCGAAGGCAGCGTTCAGACGATGAACCGCATCTTCGGCATGCTGGGGCTCAAGCTTGGCGTGGTGCGGGTTTCCGGGAAGTTGGGTCCGGTTTCTTCTGAACAGGGTGCGGGCCAGGACTGATACGGTTTTGCGTTCGATCGACAAGAACCGTTCGGGCTGAGCCTGTCGAAGCCCTGCCCGATACATGCACTTCGACCCTTCGACGAGTTCAGGACAGGCCAAGCTCAGTGCGAACGGCTTCTTGTTTTTTGAAAGCGAATCCGTATGAGCGGGGGCGCTATGCCGAGGAACACGGACTTGCGTTGCGACTGGGTCATGGGTGGAGCCTGGGAGGCCTAACGGCCGGTTGACCTGTAGGGGTTATGCGCCATCCGGCTGAAGGCGCTGGCTGAGCAAGAAAGGCCAGCGTGCGCGGTAGCTTGCCACCTTGCTCTCGAACAGCTCCGGGTAAGGCGTCAGCGGATTCGGTGTCAGCGTGCCCGAGTAGATGCCGGTCAGGCCAAACGGGGCGTGGCATTGGTTCGGACGAACGCCGACGCACGTTTCGAGGACCAGAAAGCGTTTGATGCCGTCTTCCGACGATGCCAGAGCGGAACAGGGGCGACCAAAGTACTCGGGATACCAAAGATGAACGCGCGCCTGGTTGGTCACTTCGACTTTGACGCCAAGGTCACCGAGGATGTCGTTGACCGCTGCTTGCGCGTGGTGTTCGGCAGACTCGGTCAAGTCGGTGGCGTCGAAGTAGAACAGGTCGTAGTCCTTGATGCCAGAGCTTGGCGGAAGGCCTGATCGGAGGTTCCAGACGGTCTGGAACAGGCAGCCCGCGACGAGCCAGGCGTTCGGAAGGGCGAGGCTTTTCCAGCGCGCGAGGATGGTTGCATTGGCTGGATTGAGCGAAACATCGTGCAGAAAAGTCGATTCCATGGCGCCCAACATTCGAGTTAGGCCTTACTCGGGCCATGCAGAACCTTCTGCATCCAGACCGAACTGATGAACTTGCCGTTCTTGAACGCGTACTCGTTGAAAACGCCGATTTCGCTGAAGCCAAACTTGGAATGAAGCCGTATTGACGCCTCATTGGGTAGCGCGATGCCCACCACGGCGCGATGGAGCCCGTATCTCGCCAGTGAGGCGAACAGCTCGGCGTAGAGTGCGGAGCCAACACCTCGCTTCGTTTGCCCGGGTGCCGTGTAGATACTTGTTTCGACAGTCTTCAGGAACGCTTGGTGATCTCGATACCGTTGGCTGCTGGCGTAGCCAAGAACAACATCGTTGTCTTCAGCGACCAGCAGTCGATAAGGCGTGGATTGATCGAAAGACGCCATCCACGTCGTGATCATCTTTTCGGTCATTGGCTCTTCATCGAAGACAGCGAATGAACTTTCGATGTAGTGGTTGCGAAGCGCAAGCAACTGCGCTGTGTCCTTCTGGTCTGCGGGCCGGATAAGCATGTGTTTGTGAGGCCTGACGTTCGAGTGAGGCACTCACAGCGCGGGCCAACGCAGGACCACGCCATAGGCGTGCACCAGACCGAAGAGTAGGCAGATGCCCGAGGAGACCAGCCAGAAGGTCGTGGAGTTCTCCGGGAAGACGGGGCGGAGAAGAGGAAAGGCAACCGCCCGGCCGAGGTAGACCGCAGTGATAGCGAGAAGAACGAACTTCGTGAGAGGAAGGCGGCCAATAAGGCCAGCGCCGGAGAGGGCATAGGCGGCCCAGGTCAGGAGGACAACCGCAATGGCCAGCGTAACGAGCGTTGGCCGGACCTTGCCGGCTTCAACGGCGCGGGCCATCTTCTCTCCGGCACCCATGAAGCGGTAGGCCCGAGGTCCGAGCGCGATGCAGGCGAGATGAGCGGCCGCAGCCAACGCGCTGAAGGCCGCGCCAATGGCAAGGGCGATGGTGCCGAACTCGGGCATGGGTGTTGTGTGAGGTTTAGCGTTTGACATGAGAGGCGTGACCCGGCTTGCCGGGGCGAACCTCTCGATGGAAGGGTTAGAACTGCATTGCCACTGACTCTGCCCATTCGTTGAGGCGTGCAGGCAATTTCGCATTTGTTGGGCAACCCAATGCTCGACGAGATGTATGAGAGACCTTGGCAACTACGGCTTCGAGAGGAAACGCCTCCTGACATCTTTCGATTGCGAAGTGCGCGAGATTCCCACATGCCACAACATATCGAAGCGCTTTAATCTCCTGGTACAGCCCTTCGACATTCGCGCGTGATGCAACGTCGGATTTGAGCGGAACGGAGCGGCCGGTCTTGCGCTTGAACTCGACTTTTGGCCAAGCGTTCGTGATTAGATAGCGCTTGCGTTCGGCCGACGTGAAAATGTTCGGCATCTTTGCAACCAGAAGAGGTAGAGCAGCCTCCAGCATGAGACCAGTCTGGCCTGCGCAAGGGTAGCCTGCCCTCTCTTCGTACCGACCGGGGCAGATGTAGAGAAAGCCGATCCCGCTTGGGACATCAGGGAACGCGATGTGGCAGCCGGGCTCTCGAAGAGAAGTCATAGGTGAGTTGCAGTTCTAACGTGCTATCGACATACGGCAATGCCGCATAACATGGGGTCTGACTTGACGCATGACATCAGCGCGACCCGCATGGCATGAAACGGAGGGCATATCTGCTCGGCCGCCACCCTCACCCCAACCCTCTCCCGCAAGCGGGAGAGGGAGAAAAACCGCAACGAGTGAGGCAGCACAAAGCCAGGGGCATCAAGGGTCCGGCTTCGCCGGCCCGAGATGCCGTCCCCCCTCCAAGTGCCCGACGGGCGCGCCAGAGAGGGGGGAAGCCGCAAAGCGGCGCAGGGGGGTGTTTCATTCACCCCGCCCCCTCCAACGGCCGCGACGGCACAAAAGGCAGGTGCAGCACCGTCTTCTTCGGGTCCTCGGCCAACTGGTCGAGCTCCTTGTGCAGTTGCGCCATGAAGCGCTTCTCGTCGCGGTCTTCGTCCTCGGCGAAGGGCGGTTCCTCGGAAGGCAGCAGGGCCGAGACCATGCGGAAGCGCAGTGGCAGGTCGGGCGGCAGGGTCGGGCCTTGCTCCAGGCCCTTGGCCACGATGTGCTGGGCGATCACTTTGAGCGTGCCCTGGCGCAGCGGCCCTTCCACCAGCACGGCGAAGCGGGTGTTCGAGATGCGGCAGACCGTGTCCACGTCGCGCACCACGCGCGACAGCCTCGACGCCGCCACCACCAGCGCGCGGTCGCCGGTCTCGCGGTCCTCCCGGTGCACGATGTCGGCGTGGTTGGCCAGCTCCACCAGGAACACGCCGCAACTGTGGCCGTAGCGCCGGGCGCGGCGCACGGCATCGCGCATGCGCAGATGCAGCACCGGCGCGATGGTCAGGCCGGTCAGGGGGTCGGCGCTTTCCAGCGCGCGCAGACGGGCGCGGTTTTCGTTGTACTCCTTGGCGCGGCGGTGCAGGATGTAGAGCAGCAGCGGGATCTCGATCGCCGAGCCGATCAGCACCGCGTACTGCGTGGCCCAGCTGTCGGGCAGCACGCCGGCGGCGCGCAGGGCCGGGAAGGGGTAGCCCAGGTGCACCGGCAAAAAGCCCAGTGCCAGCCAGCCGGCGTACTTCTCGCCCAGGCGCCAGGTCCAGATGCACAGGCCGAAGCTCAGCAGCACCGACAGCAGGCCGTAGATGTTCAGGATGGTGAACATCACCGGCGTGTTGATGGCCAGGTAGGGAATGGGGTACAGGAAGCCGAACGCCGACCAGGCCAGCACGGCGCGGTCCACCTTGCGGTGGTGGCGCGAGACGGCGCAGGCTTCGCGCACGAACCAGATGCCCGACGCCGTGAGCCAGAGCATGAAGATGGGCGCCGCCGCGTTGTTCCACCAGGCCGAGTTCGGCCAGAAGAAGAAGCCGCCCATGCCGGTGAACGCCACCTGGAAGCCGAGCATGCACGCCACGTAGATCACATACGCCACGAAGGCGCGGTCGGCGTACAGGCGGGCGTGCACCCAGCCCAGGAACATCACCAGCAGGCCGAAGCCGAGGTAGCCGCCGATCATCAAATAGGTCCAGACGCGCTTGTCCTGCAGTTCTTCTTCGCCGATCAGGTAGACCCGGGGGCTCAGGGGCGAGGGTTCGTTCGCCAGCCGCAGCCACACGGTGCCGGGCAGTTGCGCGGTGTCGATGGCGAAGACGGGCGAACGGTCCGGGATGGACCACTGCGCCACCGGCAGGTGGTCGCCCGCCACCTGCTCGCGCCAGCCTTGCGCGGCGTCGGCCTGGTGGAAGCTGGCGCGGTCGGTGAAGGCGCCGCCGTCGAGCATCAGGTACCAGCGGCGCGATGGGTCCAGCTCGGGCAGCTCGAAGCGCATCCACAGCGCGGCACCCCTCAACTGGAACGCGCGGGTCGATGCCAGCGGTTCGAAGTCCGCCGCCTGCCCGGCGACCTGCTCGATGGTCCGCGTGCCCGTGGGGTCGAGCCAGACGCGGCTGTCCAGCGTGATGTCGCGCAGGCTGTCCGGGGTTTGCGTGGCGGGCTGGGCCTGAACCTGGCCGGCCCAGCACAGGCAGGCCAGCAGCCACCCCGTCCAGCGAACGAGCAGGGTCGTGAAGCGGAGGCGTTTCATGAGGGCATCGTAACGGACAGTTACGCTCTCGGGGCGTGTGTGTCGGGGGCGAGGTGTGTGGGCCCGGCCATGGTCAGGTGTTCCGTGGCTGTGCCCGCCAGGGGCCGGTGGTGGTGAGGCGGTCTTCCATGCGGTTGATCCACGCGGCGCTGTGGGGGTCGTGCCCCCAGTCGGCCACGGTCTGCATCATCGGGTTGAGCACCTGGTCGGGCAGGGTCAGCGGCCGGGTCTGGTCGAGCAGGAAGCGGGTCAGCATGTGGTAGCCGACGATGCGGGTGAACAACCGGGTGAGCGAGAAGCGGGGCGAGAACTGGCGCACCACGGCGTCGATGAACCGCACCAGGCCCAGGCCGAGCCGGAACAGCAGGCGCGAGAGCAGGGGCACGTGTTCGTCCACGCCGATGTCGCGCGCGGTCTGGCGCCCGATCAGCCATTGCGTCAGCGGCACCGGGATGTGCTTCACCACCGGCAGCTGGATCGAGCGCTCCATGGTGTGCATCAGCGCCCGGCCCAGGCCGGGGCGCACGTCGGGCGGCTCGGCCATGGTGCGCGCGCGGGTCTGGACGCGCTTGAACAGGGCGGCCGCCTCGTCCATCGACTCGGCCATCCATTCGCGCCGGATGCCGAGCACGTGGCCGACCACGTTCCAGGCGTGCAGGTAGGCTGTTTCGTCCTCGTGCGAGAGGCGCAGCCCCAGCTTGCGCATGCCTTCGAGGAACACGTAGCCGAAGGTCAGCAGCGTGTAGGCGAGTTCGATCTGGTTGCATGGCACGCCCTGGGCGTCCACGTCCCAGCCGTGGGCCGCCATGGCTTCGTGCATGCCGCGGGGCGCGGCGGCCAGCATGCGCGGCGGCACCTGTCCGCGCACCTGGGCCGGGTTGTCGCGCAGGATCAGGTGGCGGATGGTGGCGTGGATCAGGCGCACCTTGAGCACCTGCGCCACGCCGGTGCCGCCGGCCCGCGTCAGGCCGCCGCGCATCATCACCGGAAACACCATGGCCGCGGTCTGGCGGATGCGGTGCTCGGTGTGCGCTTCGAGCTGGCCCGCGATGTGCAGCACCCCTGCCAGATGCGGCAGCACGTAGCACTCGGGCAGGCTGGCGCAGAACAGCAGGGTGCACGACAGCGGCCCGTGCGCCATGAAGATCCGCTCGGCCCGCTCCACCTTGGCCGCGTCGGTCCAGTCCGGCAGATGGGCCGCCTGCTGCAGGTAGTCCTGCAGCACCTGCGCCACCGGTTCCTCCCCGGCGGCGGGCTGCGGCCGCTCGATGGCCGGTCCCCATGTGGCCAGCGTGCCGTTGCTCGTCCAGCCGGCCATGAGGCGGGTGGCTTCGTTGAGCCGCTGCGTGGCGTCGGGGCTTGTCGTCTGCGTGGGGGTGGGCGCGGACGAGGGCAGGGGCCGGTCGGCCATCAGGCGGG
This sequence comes from uncultured Hydrogenophaga sp., assembly GCA_964520365.1. Classification (GTDB taxonomy): domain Bacteria; phylum Pseudomonadota; class Gammaproteobacteria; order Burkholderiales; family Burkholderiaceae_C; genus Hydrogenophaga. The sequence goes on along the minus strand of CAZFOT010000052.1, from coordinate 9,974 downwards.
AGACGATGTCGTCGGCCAGGGGGTCGCCCACGCGCTCCATCGCCGCCATGGAGAGCGCGCGGTTCACAGCGGTCCTCCCTGGGCGGGCTGGCCCCACTGGAACCAGGCCACCGCCGCGCAGAACAGCGGAATGCCCATGGCGAAGAACGCGATCGCGCGCACCTCGATCGGGTGCCCCAGGCACACCTGGAACACCAGGCCGCTGGCGTAGATGCCCAGCGGCACCAGCGCGGCGCGGCGCACCGGAGGGCTCGCCGGGGCGGGGGCCGCGGGCGCGGCGCGCCACTGGAACGCGGCCACGATCGCGAAGGCGGTGAGCATCCAGCCGAAGAAGCCCTGCAGGGTCTCGCCGAACCAGCCGCCGTCCTTCTTCTCCATGATCCAGGCTTCCAGCACGAACACGAAGTAGGGGTCGGCGCCGAGGTCGAAGGCGGTCACGATCATCGCGGCCAGCCAGGCCGTGAGGGCGCCGGTGAGCCAGCCCGGCGCGGCCAGCACCGGCCGGCGCCACAGGATCAGGCAGGCCAGCACATAGCCCAGCAGCGTGAGCGCGAACCACATCAGCGGGATCGCCACCGGCACGTCGCCCAGCGTGACGCCGAGCACCTTGGTGTAGCTGTAGTGGCCGAAGAACCAGCCGCGCGACGAGCCCATCTGCTCGGCGAACCAGCCCACGGCCAGCGCCAGCAGCGCGAAGGCGTTGGCCTGCCGCCGGCCCAGCAGGGCATGCGCCGCCCACAGGCTGAGCAGGAACATCACCACCGAGGCCGCGTTCAGGGCCAGCGTCAGCAGCGGGTACCGCAGCGCGGTGAACAGCAGCAGGCCCGCCAGCAGGACGGCAAGGGCAAGGAACTCGGGCGTGCGAATGCGCGATGGGCCCACAAGACTCTCCTCCGGATTGGAAAAACCGCTCCCTGCGTACGCGGCGCTCGCGCCGGCACATTCTAGGAGTGCCCCGCTGCACAGCAGGCGCGCGGCGCGGGCGCCCGCCGAACGGGCGGGCGCAGCGGATCAGTGGGGCTGGCTAGGCGCCGCGCGCACGCGCGCCACCGCTTCGCGCAGATCGCCCCAGGGCGGCTGGCCGGGTGCGAAGCGATGGCGCATGTAGCCGGCGAGTTCGGCGATCTGGCGGTCGTTCAGGGCGTCCCTGAACGCGGGCATGAAGCCCAGTTCGGGGCCGGCCGGGTCGCGCACGCCTTCGAGAATGGTGCGCAGCAGGTTGTCGGGCCGCTCGCTGTGCAGGTTGCTGTTGAGCGCCAGCGGCGACTGCGTGCCCAGCAGGCGCGGGCCGTCGCCATCGTGGTGGCAGGCGGCGCAGGCGCCGTCGAACAGGCGCTGCCCGGTGCCCAGCAGGGCGGGGGCCCGCGTGCCGGCCTCGGTGACGACCTGACTGGCGAGCGCCGCCGCATCGCCTTCGGGGCTGTTGAACGCGCTCAGGTAGGTGGCCATGGCGCGGATGTCGGCGTCGGGCAGCGCGGCGAGTTGCCGCACCACGGGCGCCATCGGGCCGGTGGCCATGCCGTGGCTGGCGCTGTGGCCGGTGCGCAGGTAGCGGTACAGCTCGTCGGCGCTCCAGGGCACCGGGGCCCGGGACAGGGCGGTCAGCGCGGGGGCTTCCCAGCCGTCGATCATGGCGCCGCCCAGGTAGGCGCGGCCGCCCTGCTCGGCGCCGAAGGCGTTGCGGGGCGTGTGGCAGGCGCCGCAGTGGCCCAGGCCGTTGACCAGGTAGGCGCCCCGGTTCCATTCGGCCGAACGCCGGGCATCGGGCTGGTAGGGCGTGGGGTCGTGGAACAGGGCGTTCCAGCCCGCCATGAGCGGGCGCAGGTTGAACGGGAAGCGCAGTTCGGTGGCGGGCGCCGCGGCGGGCACGGCCGGTTGCGCCATCAGGTAGGCATAGAGCGCCATCAGGTCGTCGTCGCTCGTTTTGGCGAAGGCGGTGTAGGGAAACGCCGGGTAGAGGTGGCGCCCGTCGCGCGAGACGCCTTCGCGCATGGCGCGCTGGAAGGCGCTGAACGACCACTGGCCGATGCCGGTTTCGGGGTCGGGCGTGAGGTTGGTGGTGTGGATGGTGCCGAAGGGCGTGGCCATGGCCCGGCCGCCGGCGTTGGGCGTGCCGCCGGGCGCGGTGTGGCACACCACGCAGTCGCCCGCTGCCGCCAGCATGCGGCCGCGCTCGATGGTGGCGGCGGTGTAGATGCCGGGGTCGGGCCGGGTGATCGGGGCGATGGCCGGGCGCCAGCCCAGCAGGGCCGCGCCCACGCCCACGGCACCCGCCGCGAGCGCCGCCACGCGCGCCCAGCCCGGGCGGCGGCGCGGCCAGGGCGCGTCGGCCGGAACGGTGTGTCCGGCCGCGGCCGGCGCGTGGGCTGGCGCCGGCGCGGGCAGCGGATTCAGGGCGGCGCGCACCACCTCGGGGGTGAACGGAGGCTGGCGAAAGCGCACGCCGGTGGCGTCAAAGATGGCGTTGGCGATCGCCGCGGTGCCGGGTACCGACGACGATTCGCCCGCCCCCAGCGGCGGCTGGTCGGGGCGCGGCATCATCATCACGTCGATGACGGGCACCTCGCGGAAGTTCAGGATCGGGTAGCTGCCCCATTCCCCGTTGTCCACGGTGTGCTGCACGGGCTCGGTGCTCACGCGCTCCTTCAGCGCGCGGCTGGTGGTCTGGATCACGTTGCCGTGGATCTGGTGCTGCACGCCGGCGGGGTTGATCATCAAGCCGGCGTCGTGGCCCACCACCACGCGCTTCACATGCACTTCGCCGGTTTTGCGGTTCACGTCCACATCGGCCACCCAGGTGGCCCATGAGGCACCAAAGCCGGGCCACTTGCTGTGCACGTAGCGCGCATAGGCCACGCCCCGGCCGTGCAGGATGTCCCCGGTGCCGCCCTGCTGCTGCGGCGTGGTGTGCGCCACCCAGCCGGCGCGGCGCGCGGTGGCGTCCAGCAGTTCCCGGGCGCGCGGGTCGTCCAGCAGGCGCAGCCGGAAGGCCACCGGGTCTTCGCCGGCGGCGGTGGCGAGTTCGTCCACGTACGACTCGTGCGCGAAGCTGTTGGGCAGGGCCGAGACCCCGCGCAGCCACGAAGCGCGCAGGATCGGCGGCATGTCGTTGACCGCCACGCGCAGCGCCGGGTAGCCGTAGGGCGGGCGCGCGGTGCGGTCGCCCATCTCGTAGGCCTGCGCGGTGGGTTCGATGGTGCGCGTGAGCAGCAGCGCCAGCGTGGGCGCGCCGTTGGAGGGGTACGAGGTGGCGAAGTCGTAGGCGGCCGGCGTGCCGTCGGCGCGCAGGCCGCCGTCCACCGTCATCCACTGCGCGGCGCCCTTGGGTTCCCACAGGTTCTCCTGTTCGCGGGTGAGCTGCACGCGCACCGGCGCGCCCACCGCGCGCGAGAGCAGGGCCGCGTCGGCCGCCACGTCGTCGGCGCCGTTGCGGCCGTAGCAGCCGGCGGCCTCCATGCGCACCACCTCGATGGCGACGTCGGGCAGGCCCGTCAGGCGCGAGAGGTCGAGCCGCAGCACGTGCGGGTTCTGCGTGCCGGCCCAGACGGCGAGGCGCTCGCCCTGCCAGTCGGCCAGCGCGCACGAGGGGCCGATCGAGGCGTGCATCTGGTACGGCCAGAGGTAGGTGCGCGAAAGCCGCTGCGCCGCGCCGGCGGTGGCGGCCTCGACATCGCCCTCGTCCACCAGCACGCGCCGGGTGGACGGGTTGGCGCGCAGCGCCTGCTCGATGTCGTCGGTGCGCGGCAGGCCGGGCCAGTCCTTCCAGCGCACGCGCAGTTCGCGGGCGGCCTGGTCGGCGTGTTCCTCGCGTTCGGCCACCACGCCGACGAAGTCGCGGATCACGACCACGGCGCGGATGCCGGGGATGTGGGCGATCGAGCTTTCGTCCACCGATTCGAGCGTGTTGCCGATGAATTCGCCGTGGTCGGCGCCGGCGTAGGGCGGGCGCACCACGCGGCCGTGCAGCATGCCGGGCACGCGCATGTCGTGCACGAAGGCGAGTTCGCCGGTGGCCTTGGCCGGAATGTCCACGCGCGCGGTCGAGGTGCCGACGATGCGGTAGTCGGCCACCGGCTTGAGCGGCGCGCCCGGGTCGAGCTTGAGTTCGAAGCGCTGGCCGCGCAGCAGTTCGCCGTAGGGCATGCGGCGCGTGCCGCCGTCGCGGTGCTGCACCACGCCGTCGTTGACCACCAGCGCGGCCGCGTCGGCCTGCAGCGCCTGCGCCGCGAGCTCGACGAGGAAGGCCCGGGCCTGCGCGGCGGCCTGGCGCAGCGGCACGGCGTGGATCTGGATCGAGGCGCTGGCGATGGTGGCGCCCTGGTTGGGCGCGCGCGCGGTGTCGCCCAGCACCATGCGCACCTGGGCCATGCCCACGTCGAGTTCCTCGGCCACGATCTGCGCCAGGGCGGTCTGGATGCCGGTGCCCAGATCGACGTGGCCGTTGAGCGCGATGACCTGGCCGTCGTCCCACACCGACAGCAGCACCTCCACGCCCTCGGCCGGGTTGCCCGGCACGGCGGCGGGTTGCCCGGGCGTGGGCGGCGGAGGCGGCGGCGGGTCTCGCGTGACCAGCAGCACGCCGCTGGCGCTGAGGAAGTCGCCGCGCGTGCGCAGCGCGGCCAGCCGGTCGGTGGATGGCGGGGCGGTGCGGGGCGCCGTCATGCCGCGTCGGCCGGGTTCATGCGCTGCGCCGCTGTGAGCACGGCGCGCACGATCTCCACGTGCGTGCCGCAGCGGCACAGGTTGCCCGAGAGGGCGTGCCGCACCTCGTCCTCGGAAGGGCGCGGGTTCTCGCGCAGCAAGGCCGCGGCCATCATGATCATGCCGTTGAGGCAGTAGCCGCATTGCGCGGCCTGCTCGTCGATGAAGGCCTGCTGCACCGGGTGCGGCGCCTCGCGGCTGCCCAGGCCTTCGAGCGTGGTGATGGCGCGGCCCGCCACGCCGCCGGCCGGGATCACGCAAGAGCGGGCCGCGATGCCGTCGACCAGCACGGTGCAGGCGCCGCACTGGCCCAGGCCGCAACCGTACTTGGGGCCGTTCAGGCCGCAGTCGTTGCGCAGCACGTCGAGCAGGGGCGCGCTGGCCTGCGCATCGACGTGGCGGGGCTGTCCGTTGACATTGAGCGAGAGCATGGGCGGTGGCATCCGGGGCGCGCGGCGTTCAACGGATCAGCCGGCCATCGCGCGTGTACATCTCCAGGTCCACGTAGGCCGATCCGTTGTGGTTGCTGGCACTGTAGCTCACGGAAAAATCGCCCACGTTGAGCGTGCCCATGCCCTGCATGGCCTGGATGAAGCCCTCGCGGGTGAGGTTGCGCCCGGCGCGGCGCAGCCCCTCGACGAAGACGCGGGCGACGATGTAGCCCTCGAGCGCGTTGTAGCTGTCGATCCGCTCGCCGAATTCGGCGCGGTCGCGCTGGTAGTCCGCGACCACCGCGTACCGCCGCAGGTTGGGCGGCGGCACGATGCTGGCCGTGACCACGCCCTGGAGGCCGCCCGCCAGGCGCTGCGCGGAACCGCTGGCGTCGGTGATGCCGACCGAGATCGTGTACAGCGGCGCCGCCGCGCCCGCGCTGCGGTAGTCGCCGATGAACACCTCCACCATGCGCCCGGCCATGATCATGAGCACGGCGCCAGGGCGGGCCTGGCCGAGCCTGGCGACCTGGGCCTTGGCGTCGGTGGCGGCGATCGCCATGGGCAGCGATTCCACCACCTTCACCTTCTGCGCATCGGCGATCTTCAGCGCGGTCTCCAGGTTGGACTTGCCGAAGGCGCTGTCCTGGTACACCACCGCGATGCTCCGGATGCCGATGGTGGCCAGGTGGCTGATGATCTTGTTCAGCTCGATCTCGTAGCTGGCGCGCACGTGGAACAGGTAGCGGTTGTGCGTGTTGCGGAAGGAGGTGGTGCCCACCATGGGCGCGAACAGCGGCACGCCGGCCTTCTCGGCGATCGGCAGGGCGGCGATCAGGTTGCCGGTGGCCACGTAGCCGATCAGGGCGAACACCTTGTCCTGATCGATGAGCCGGGCCGTGTTGGCGGCGGTGCGCTGCGGGTCGTAGGCGTCGTCGTGGGCGATCAGCTCGATCTGGCGGCCGTGCACGCCGCCGTCCTTGTTGGCCCGCTTGAAGTACAGCTCGATGCCCGCCTTGTAGTCGATCCCGAAATCGCGCGCCGGGCCGCTGAAGACGGCCGACTGCCCGATCCGGATGCGGTTGTCGCTGACGCCGGCCTGGCCCAGCGCCGGCAGCGGCAGGCTGGCGCACAAGGCCAGGAGGCCTGAAACGAGCAGGCCGCGCCGGCCTGGGTACGGGGCGTTGGGCATGAGGTCCTCCGATGCTGTTTTTGGGTTGGCAGGGCTAGACGCTCAGGTAGGCGCGCCGCACTTCCTCGTTCTCGGCCAGCGCGCTCATCGAGCCGGCGTAGCGGATCTCGCCCTTCTCCAGCACGTAGGCGCGGTCGGACACGAGTTCGGCGAAGTGCATGTTCTGTTCCGACAGCAGGATGCTCACGCCCTGCGCCTTCAGCGCCAGGATCATGTGGACCATCTGCTCGACGATCACCGGGGCCACGCCTTCGGAGGGCTCGTCGAGCAGCACCAGGTAGGGGTTGCCCATGAGGGTGCGCGCCACGGTGAGCATCTGCTGCTCGCCGCCGCTCATGCGCCCGCCCGGGCGGTCCGGCATTTCGCCCAGGTTGGGGAACAGCTGGAACAGCGCCTCGGGCGTCCACTCCGGCGCGGCGCTGCCGTCGGCCCAGCGCCGCGGCGGCTGGCGGCCGACCGAGAGGTTCTCCATCACCGTGAGGTCGGTGAAGATGCGCCGGTCCTCGGGCACGAAGCCCAGGCCGCGCGCGGCGATGGCGTGCGGCTCGCTGCGCGAGACGTCCTGCCCCATGAACACGGTGCTGCCGCGCCGCTTGGGCACCATGCCCATGATGGTCTTGAGCGTGGTGGACTTGCCCGCGCCGTTGCGGCCCATCAGGGCCACGACCTCGCCCCGGCGCACCTGCAGATCCACGCCGAAGAGGATTTGCGCCGCGCCGTACCAGGCCGACATGGCTTGCACGTCGAGCAGCGCCTCGGGCTGCGCGGGCGCCGCGCCGGATGGCACGGCCAGAGCGTCTTCGGTGAGCGTCGTCATGCGGCCTCCTTCGGGGTCGGGGTTCCGGCCCCGGCGGTTTTCTCGAATGTCCTGCCGCTGCCGAAGTACACCTCCTGCACCTTGGGGTGGTCGCGGATCTCGGCGGGCTGGCCCTCGGCGATCAGGCGCCCGCGCGCGAGCACGATCATGCGGTCGGCGTAGGCGAACACCACGTCCATGCTGTGCTCGGTGAACAGCACGGCCATGCCGCGCTCGACCACCAGCCGCTTGGTCAGGGCCATGAGCTCGTTGCGTTCCTTGGGCGCCATGCCGGCGGTGGGCTCGTCCATCAGCAGCAGCTTGGGGTCGTTGGCCATGGCGATGGCCAGCTCCACGCGCTTGACGTCGCCGTAGGCCAGCACGCTGCAGGGCCGGTCGGCCTGCGCGGCCATGCCCACCTGGTCCAGCAGGGCCAGCGCCTCGGCGCGCTTGTGGTCGGCGGCGCGGCGCCACAGCGAGAACAGGCGGTCGTCCGCCGAGATCAGCGCCATCTGCACGTTCTCCACCACGGTGAGCGAGGAAAAGGTCTCGGCGATCTGGAAGGTCCGGCCCACGCCCAGGCGCCAGATCTCGCGCGGCTTCAGCCCGGTGAGCTCGCGTCCGCCGAGCGCGATCGAACCCGCGTCGGATCGGATCTGGCCGTTGACCATGTTGAAAGTGGTGGACTTGCCGGCCCCGTTGGGGCCGATCAGCGCCAGCAGTTCGCCGGGCGCCACCTCGAAGCCGATGCCGTCGACGGCTCTGACCCCGCCGAACGATTTGCCCAGTCCTTGAACGCTCAGAAGGCTCATGGTTGTACCTCGCCCGCGTCGCGGCGGCGCTGGAAGATCTGGCGGAAGAAACCCGCGATGCCCTGCGGGAACAGCAGCACCAGCAGCAGGATGATGGCGCCCAGCATCGCGCGCCAGTAGTCGGTGCTGCGCGCCACGGTGTCGTGCAGCCAGGTGAAGGTGACCGCGCCCACCACGGGGCCGGCCAGCGTCTGCAGGCCGCCGAGCAGCACCATGACCAGGCCGTCGATCGACTTCGCCACGTGCAGGCTCTCGGGCGAGATGCTGCCCTTGGAGAAGGCGAACAGCGCGCCCGCCAGGCCGGCGAACACGCCGGCGATCACGAACGCCATCCACTGCACGCGCTTGACGTCGATGCCGATGGCGTCGGCCCGCAGCACCGAGTCGCGACCGGCCCGCATGGCATAGCCGAAGGGCGAGAACAGCATGCGCCGCAAGGCGATCACGCCCGCGGCCACCAGCGCCAGCGTGAGGTAGTAGTAGGCCATCTTGTCCGAGAGCCATGCGGCCGGCCACACCCCGGTCAGGCCGTTGCTGCCGCCGGTGAAGTCGTCCCACTGGTAGACCACGGCCCAGGTGATCTGGGCGAAGGCCAGCGTCAGCATGGCCAGGTAGACGCCCGAGAGGCGCACCGCGAACCAGCCGAACAGCAGCGCGCCCAGGCCGGCGGCCAGCGGCGCGCCCAGCAGGGCCGCCTCCATGGGCAGGCCCAGCGTGCGCATGAGCAGCGCAGCGGCGTAGGCGCCGAGGCCGAAGTAGGCCGCGTGGCCGAAGGAGTGCATGCCGGCCGGACCCATGATGAAGTGCAGGCTGGCGGCGAACAGCGCGGCGACCATCAGGTCGATCACCAGCACCGTCATGTAGGGCGAGGCGGTGGTCAGCGGCGGCATGGCCACCAGCAGCAGCACCAGCACGGCGCTGCCGATCAGGAACGGCCTGCCGGGCGGCCGCAGCGGCGCTTCGGCGCTGCCGGCGTGCCGGCTGGCACCCTGCGGCCGGCCCATGAGACCCCAGGGCCGAAGCACCAGCACCGCCGCCATCACCAGGAACTCCACCACCAGCGTGAGCTTGGAGAAGCTCACGGGAATGCCGAACACGTCCACCAGGCCGAGCCAGATGCAGATCGCCTTGAGCTCGGCGATCAGCAGCGCGGCCACGTAGGCGCCGGGGATGGAGCCCATGCCGCCGACCACCACCACCACGAAGGCCGCGCCGATGGTGTGCAGGTCCATCTCCAGGTTGGCGGGTTCGCGCGGCAGCTGCAATGCGCCGCCCAGGCCGGCGAGCATGGCGCCCAGCGCGAACACCGCGGTGAACAGCCAGGCCTGGTTCACGCCCAGCGCGCTGACCATCTCGCGGTCCTGCGTGGCCGCGCGCACCAGGGTGCCCCAGCGGGTGCGGTTGAGCAGCAGCCACAGCAGGCCCAGCACCACCGGGCCGACCACGATCAGGAACAGGTCGTAGGCGGGGAACTGGCGGCCCAGGATGACCACCGAGCCCGAGAGCCCGGGCGCGCGCGGGCCCAGCAGTTCCTCGGCGCCCCACAGCCAGAGCACGCCGTCGCGCAGCACCAGCACCAGCGCGAACGTGGCCAGCAGCTGGAACAGTTCGGGCGCGCGGTAGATGCGGCGCAGCAGCACCATCTCGACCACCGCTCCCAGCACGCCCACCGCCAGCGCGGCCAGCAGCAGCGCGGGCCAGAAGCCCAGCCCGGTTCCCAGCCAGCCCACCATCGAATAGGCCACGTAGATGCCGACCATGTAGAACGAGCCGTGAGCGAAGTTCACGATGCGCGTCACGCCGAAGATCAGCGACAGGCCGGCGGCCACGAGGAACAGCGAGGACGCGCCGGCCAGCCCGTTGAGCAACTGGACCACGAAACCCGAGAAGTTCATGGACGCACCTCGTGCGATGGGTGCCGAACGCTCCGGCGTGCGCGGCGCGTGAACGCGAGCAAGGTCATGGAATCATCCTCACAAGGGGGAAAGAAGTGTCTTCATCCAGGGGCATCAAGGGTCCGGCTTCGCCGGCCCAAGATGCCG
>CAZFOT010000051.1:7712-19250 GCA_964520365.1 uncultured Hydrogenophaga sp. | reverse complement strand
CCTGCAGCAGGCGGTGCATGGGCACACTGCGCGCCAGATCGCGGGCGATCTCTTCCACCACGCGGCGCTGCGCGCCGGTGAGGCCGAACGGCAGCGCGGCCAACAACTGTTCCTGCAGGCCGCCGGGACGGGTCCGCAATGGCGGCGCCCGCAAGGCGTCGCGTTCGTGCTTGGCCGCAAGCTGCGACAACTGCTGCGCCAGCAACTCCTCGGCCTTGAGGCGCTGCCAGGCCGGGTGGCTGCGGTCTTCCAGCGCGGCCAGCGACACGTCGGGCCCTGGGTGGTGCAGGTAGGCCAGCGCCTCGCGCAGCGGCATCAAGGGCGCGCGTAGGCCGCGCAGGGTGTCTTGCAGACCCTGCAGCAGCTCGGGCGGCAGCGTCTCGCCCAGGTCGGCGCGCTGCAAGCCGCTGGCCACCACCTTGCGCAGGTAGGCCTGAGGCAACTGGGCGCTGGTGGGGTAGACCGGCGTGAGCGCATCGGGCAGCGCGCCGCCGGCCGCGTGGAAGGCCGGATGCATCATGGTGCGGCCCATGAAGCCGCCACGCACCTCGCCGCGCACCCGCACCCGGTTGCCCACGGCCAGCGCTTTCTGGTGCGAGGGATAGAAGCTGAAGAAGCGCAGCGTGCAGGTGTCCGAGCCGTCGTCCAGCGTCACCAGCAACTGGCGGCGCGGCCGGAACGTCACCTCGCTGTGCGTGACCGCGCCTTCCACCTGCACCGTGTCGCCGTCGCGCGCATCGGCCAGGCGCACCACACGGGTTTCGTCCTCGTAGCGCAGCGGCAGGTGCAGCGCCAGGTCGATGTCGCGCGTGAGCCCCAGCTTCTGCAAGGCCTTCTGCGGGGCAGAGAGCGCCTTGGGGGGAATGGGTTTCGCGTCGGGCATGGGACAATTCTGCCTGTCCTTTCATCCCCTCTTCACTTGGAACGGGCCTGTCCAGCCCTCAAGCCGCATGACCGCATCCGCTCCCGGCGCTCACCCCTTCACCGTCGCCGACTTCGACTTCGCCCTGCCCGACGAACTGATCGCCCAGCACCCCGCCACCGAGCGCAGCGCCTCGCGCCTGCTCGACGGCACGGCCGATGCGCCGGTGGACCGCATCTTCCGCGAGCTGCCCACGCTGCTGCGCGCAGGCGACCTGCTGGTGTTCAACGACACCCAGGTGGTCAAGGCGCGCCTGTTCGGTGAGAAGGCGTCCGGCGGCAAGCTGGAACTGCTGATCGAGCGCGTGCTGCTGCCGCGCGAAACCACGGATGGCGGCGCCGGGGAAGTCGTGGGCCACCTGCGCGTGAGCAAGAAGCCCCGGCCCGGCAGCCTGCTGCACCTGGCGGGCGGCCTGCAAGGCGGCGGATTCGACGCCGTGTTCCTCGGCCGCTGGCCGGACGACAACGGCCAGTTGTTCCACCTGCGGCTCGAAGGGCCTGGCGGCGAAGACCCGTACACCCTGATGGAGCGCCACGGCCACGTGCCGCTGCCGCCCTACATCACCCATGCCGACACCGAGGACGACGCGCGCCGCTACCAGACCGTGTTCGCGCGCGTGCCTGGCGCCGTCGCGGCCCCGACAGCCGCGCTGCATTTCGACGAGGGCGTGCTCGCGGCCCTGGACGCGCGCGGCGTGCGGCGCGCCAGCGTGACGCTGCACGTGGGCGCGGGCACCTTCGCGCCGATGAAGACCGAGCGCATCGACGAGCACGTGATGCACCACGAGCGCTACGCGATCCCGGCATCGACGATCCAGGCCATCCAGGACTGCCGCGCGCGCGGGGGCCGCGTGGTGGCGGTGGGCACGACGACCGTGCGCACGCTGGAGAGCTGGGCCCGCAGCGGAGAAGCCACGGGCGACACCAACATCTTCATCACCCCGGGTTTCGATTTCCGCGTGGTGGACGTGCTGCTCACCAACTTCCACCTGCCCAGGAGCACGCTGATGATGCTGGTGAGCGCCTTCGCGGGCCACGAACACGTGATGGCGCTGTACCGCCACGCGGTCGCGCAGCGCTACCGCTTCTTCAGCTATGGGGACGCGATGCTGCTCGACCGCTCAGGCTAAGTCGAGGAGCACCCGCCCGCCTTCCACCTTCACCGGCCAGCGCTTCACCGCCTCGGTGCAAGGCGCGGCGGTCGCCTCGCCGGTGCGGATGTCGAAGCGGCCCTGGTGGAACGGGCATTCGATCTCGAAGCCCTCCAGGAAGCCGTCGCACAGCCGGGCGTTGCCGTGGGTGCAGAGGTTGTTGGTGGCGAACACCTGGCCTTCCTGCAGGTACAGCGCGATGTCGTGGCCCTGCGGCGCCACCGGAATTCCCGCACCTTCGAACAGATCGGCCTCGGCGGCCACGTCGATCCAGTTGCTCATCGTGGGGCTCCTGATCAGATGGGGTAGATGATGGAGTTGGGGATCATTTCGCTGTCAAAGATGCACAGGCGCTGCGCGAACTTGAGCCCCTGGTCCGTGGAGACCACGGTGTCGATGTAGCGCCCGACGTTGAACACCGTGCTGGGGCCGTCGAGCTTGGTGCGGAACACGGCGTAGTTGGCTTCGCAGTGCAGGCGGCCCGCCTCGTCGATGCGGCGCAGCACCGGCGCGCCCACCACATGGCGCTGGTAGTACGGGTCGTGGAACAGGGTTTCCTTGATGCCGTAGACGCGGTCGCGCAGCATGGCCTGGCTGTCGAACGCGAGCGTGGCCAGCGGCAGGCCGCGCTCGAAGTTCTCGCGCGGCTGCAGTTTGTAGACGCCATCGGCGGTGAAGAAACCGGGCCACAGGTCCCACTGCCCGCTGTCGACCGCGATCGCGTAGTCGGCGTACAGCGCGTGCAGGGCCTGGAAAGTGGGGAAGTCCAGCGTCGGGGCTTCGTTCATGGCGCGGCCTCCATCACCTTGCGCCAGTAGGCGTACATGCCGCGGATCAGGGTCTCGGTGACCATGTGGTCGGTATCGCCCACCTCGCGCCCGCCGAGCTCGGCCAGCGCGCGGTGCCCGGGCTTGCTCTCGAAAGCCTGTTGCGAGAACTCGATCACCTCGCCGTCGTCGGCGCTCACGAAGCCGGCCGGGCCGAACAGGTTGGCCTGGCGCAGGCGGCGCTGGGTCATTTCCTCGGTGTCGTCCTCGAAGCCGAAGTGGGTCCACACGAATTCGAAAGCGCCATGGCCGTCGGGCTGGATGTGGCGCGTGGACACGCTGTTGACCTGCTGCTGAATGATGACGCTGGGGAACAGCGTCATCATCACGGCTGTGGGCATCTCATCTCCCATCCGCCACCAGGCCTCCGGCACGATGTCCAGGAAGCGCGGGTCTTCCAGCTGCATGCTGTCCTTGAAGCTGGACACCTGGGTGACCTGCGACGCCTGGCCAGCGCTACCGCGGGTGGAGATCATGGCGGCGTGGCGGTGGTGATCGTCCATCAGCAACTGGCTCTTGTTGTCGGCGCGCCAGAGCCCGAAGGTGACGAACCAGGTGTGCAGCAGGCCCGGGTGGTAGGGGTCCTTGATGTTTTCCTGCATCAGCTTCCAGTTGCCCGGGATGCGCTGGCGGTTGTAGCCCAGGATGGTGAGCCGGCGGCCGTTGAACAGGCGGTCGAAGTAGCGCAGGATGGCCGGCCCCAGGTAGTCCTCCAGCGGCTCGACCTCGTGGTCGAAGCTGGCGAACACCACGCCGCCGCGCACCGCCACCTCGAGCTTGGTCAGCGCGTGGTCCCTGGGATTGAAATCGGCCGGCATGCCGCCGTTGACCTTGCCGTCCTGCCGCACGCCGCGCCGGAACGGCACCCCTTGCAGATCGCCGTTGGTGGCGTAGCTCCACTGGTGGTAGGGGCAGACGAATTCCTTCTTGTTGCCGTGGCGCTCGCGGCAGAAGCGCATGCCGCGGTGCGCGCACACGTTCTCCACCACATGGATGGCACCCTCGGCACCCCGGGTCATGATGACCGAGCGCTCGCCGATCGCGGTGCGCTTGAAGTCCCCGGCGCTCGGAATCTCGGCCTCCAGCCCCACGTAGCACCAGTGCCCCCGGTAGAAGAAACGCTCGAGTTCGCGGCGGTGGCGCTCTTCGTCGGTGTAGACGGCAAAGGGAATGCGGCTGGTGCCGCCGAGCTCCCAGGACAGGGCGTCCGGGCCGGGCGGTGGGGCGTGGGTGTTCATCGTTGTCTCCTGTTCTGGGGCTCTCGGTGGAGATGATGGCAAGGTCCGCCTCATCCAGCAATGGAATCCAGGTGATACAGGTTATTCATCAATGAAATAATGGTGGCCATGGACCTGGCCGACATGGATCTGAACCTGCTGGTGGTGTTCCACCACCTCCTGCGCGAGCGGCGCGTCTCGCGCGTGGCCGAGACGCTGGGCCTGAGCCAGCCCGCGGTGAGCAACGCGCTGCGCCGCCTGCGCACGCTGCTGGACGACGAGCTGTTCCTGCGCACGCCGGCCGGCATGGAGCCCACACCCTACGCGCTGCAACTGGCCGCTCCCCTGACCCACGCGCTGGACACCTTGCGCGACGCGCTCAACGTGCGCGCCTCGTTCGACCCCGCCACCAGCACGCGCTGCTTCACGGTGGCGATGACCGACGTGGGCGAGACCTATTTCCTGCCGGTGCTGATGGACGCGCTCGCGCGTTCGGCACCGGGCGTGACCCTGCGCTGCGTCTCGGTGGCGGACGCCGCGCTGCGCGAGGACATGGCCCAGGGCCGGGTGGACCTGGCGCTGGGCTCGCTGCCGCAGTTGCAGGCCGGGTTCTTCCAGCAGGCGCTGTTTCGCCAGCCCTACCTGGCGCTGATGCGCCAGGGCCACCCGCTGGCCGCCCGTAAGCAGGTCTCGCTGGCACAGTACCGGCAGGCGGGGCATGTGCGCGTGCTGGCCACCGGCACCGGCCACGGCCGCGTGGAGCGCGCGCTCGAAAAGCTGGGCGTGGCGCGCCGGGTGCACCTGACGGTGTCGCACTACGCCGCCCTGGGCCATGTGCTGGGCAGCACGGACCTGCTGGCCACCGTGCCCGAGCGCTTCGCCCAGCGCGTCACCGAACCGTTCCGGTTGGTCGCCAGACCGCTGGCCATGCCGCTGCCGACCAGCACCATCGCCCAGCTCTGGCACGCCCACCTGCACCGCGATCCGGGACACCAGTGGCTGCGCGCGCTGGTGGTCCGGCATTTCGGCACGCCGCACGTCAGTTTGTAACAACTTCCTGTCCGGGCGACCGGGCATCGGGCCAAGTTGCGGCGAGAATCCCGCCAGTCCTTTTGCTTTCGCTTCGTTGACGCATTCCCCGACCGCACCGTGATTGAAATCTGTACCCGCCTCGGCCTCGCTCTCGTCCTGTCCGTCTCCCTGGCCGTGTTGCTGGCCCTGGGCTGGGACAGCTCCGATCCGTTGCCCATCGACAGCGACCGCGTCGTCGAAGCCTCTGGAACCGAGGTGAATCCGGCCGCCCAGTGAGTCGCCCAGGGCCGCCGCCCCAAGTCCGACAGCCTCCTAGAATCGGTCGATGTTGAAATTCGACCCGCTGCTCACCGACCCGCCTCGGGACCACTACGCCGGCAGCCACGCCCGCCGCGGCCGCCTCACCCTCAACCACGGCGTGGTGGAAACCCCCATCTTCATGCCCGTGGGCACCTACGGCACCGTCAAGGGCGTGATGCCCCAGTCCCTGCACGACATGGGCGCGCAGATCATCCTGGGCAACACCTTCCATTTGTGGATGCGCCCCGGCCAGGACGTGATGAAGAGCTTCGGCGGCCTGCATGCGTTCGAGCAGTGGCACAAGCCCATCCTCACCGACTCGGGCGGCTTCCAGGTCTGGTCGCTCGGCGCGATGCGCAAGATCACCGAGGAAGGCGTGCACTTCGCCTCGCCCGTCAACGGCGACAAGCTCTTCATGTCGCCCGAGGTGAGCATGCAGATCCAGACCGGGCTGAACAGCGACATCGTGATGCAGCTCGACGAGTGCACGCCCTACGAAACCAACGGCCACCTCACCACCGAGGCCGAGGCGCGCAAGAGCATGGAGATGAGCCTGCGCTGGGCGAAGCGCTCGCAGGACGAGTTCGCGCGGCTGGAGAACCCCAACGCGCTGTTCGGCATCGTGCAGGGCGGCATGTTCGAGCACCTGCGCCAGGCGTCGCTGGACGCCCTGGTGGCGATGGACTTCCCCGGCTACGCCATCGGCGGCGTGAGCGTGGGCGAGCCGAAAGAACAGATGCTGCAGATCATGGCGCACACGCCGCACCGCCTGCCCGCGCACAAGCCGCGCTACCTCATGGGCGTGGGCACGCCCGAGGACCTGGTGCAGGGCGTGGCCGACGGCGTGGACATGTTCGACTGCGTCATGCCCACGCGCAACGCGCGCAACGGCACGCTGTTCACGCGCTACGGCGACCTGAAGATCCGCAATGCGCGCCACAAGACCGACCACCAGCCGCTGGACCCGACCTGCACCTGCCACGCCTGCGCGGGCCAAAGCGGCGTGAGCTGGGCCGACGGCGGGCGCGACGGTTTCAGCCGCGCCTACCTGCACCACCTGGACCGCTGCGGCGAGATGCTCGGCCCCATGCTGGCCACCATCCACAACCTGCACTACTACCTGAACCTGATGCGCGAGGTGCGCGAAGCGCTCGATGCCGGCAGCTTCGGCGCCTTCCGCGCGCAATTCAAGGCCGACCGGGCGCGCAGCGTTTAAGCTGCGCGGCATGCCCGATGCCGCCGTTCCCCGCCACGTCCTGCCCATCCTGGTGCTGGCCCAGTTGCTGGGCACGTCCCTGTGGTTCGCGGTCAACGCCGTCATGCCGGACCTGCAGCGCGAACTCGGCTGGGCCGCCAGCGCGGTGGGCACGCTGACCTCGGCGCTGCAGCTCGGCTTCATCCTCGGCACGCTGGTGTTCGCCTTGCTGGCGATTGCGGACCGCTTCGCGCCGCGCCTCGTGTTCCTGATGTGCGCGCTGGCCGGCGCCGGGTGCACGGTGGGCGCCTGGTGGATGGTGCGCGACTTCACGGCCTTGCTGGTGTGGCGCTTTGCCACCGGGTTCTTTCTGGCCGGCATCTACCCGGTGGGCATGAAGATCGCCGCCCAGTGGTACAGCAAGGGCCTGGGCGGGGCGCTGGGCACCCTGATCGGGGCGCTGGTGCTGGGCTCGGCCAGCGCGCACGCGCTGCGCGCCCTGGGCGATGCCCTGCCCTGGCCCACGCTGATGCTGGGCGTGGCCGCGCTCTCGGCGCTGGGCGGGGTGCTGCTGTACTTCGGCACCGGCGACCCGCCCGGCGCCGTGGCGCGGGTGAGCACGCTGCAGTGGCGCGCGCTGGGGACGGTGTGGACGAACGCGCGCGTGCGCAGCTCGGTGCTGGGCTACTTCGGCCACATGTGGGAGCTCTACACCATGTGGGTGATGGTGCCGCTGATCCTGGCCACGCGCCTCTCGGGCACCGGCCTGTCGTGGGCCGCCTTCTGGGTGCTGGGCGCGGGCGCGATCGGCTGCGCCGGCGGCGGCTGGGTGGCACAGCGCTGGGGCAGCGCGCGCGTGGCCGGCACGCAACTGGCCATCAGCGGCGCCTGCTGCCTGGCCACCCCCTGGCTGGTCGGCGCGCCGGACCCGGCCTTCTACGCCTGGCTGGTGCTGTGGGGCATCACGGTGTCGGGCGATTCGCCGCAGTTCAGCACGCTCACCGCGCGCAACGCGCCGCCGCAGGCGGTGGGCAGCGTGCTCACGCTGGTCAACAGCATCGGCTTCGCGATCTCGATCGCCAGCATCCTGCTGTTCGTCTCGCTGGTCGAGCACATCGCGCTCGGCGCGCTGCTGCCGTGGCTGGCCATCGGCCCGGCGCTCGGCCTGTGGGCGCTGCGCCTGTTGTGGCGCGAGGAATCGCAACGCACCTGATCAACGCACCGGTTCAGGCCACCGCCTTGGCTGGTGCGCCGCAGGCGTGGCAATAACGCGCGAATGCGTTCTTGCGCTCGCTGCAGCCCCCGCAGCGATCGTGCAGGCCCATGCCGCAATGCGGGCAGAAGTCGTTCTTCGGGTCCTTCATGTCCACCGCCCGCTCGCACCCCGGGCACACGCCCTTGCCCAGGCGCTTGAGGGCCAGGTCGTATTCCAGCGTCTGCCGGCGCTGGGTGTCGGGCAGTGCCTCGGCCTGCTGCTGCCGCTCCAGGTAGCGCTGCAGCGCCCCGATGGCGTAGCGGCCACCCGCCACCGTGAGCACGATGCCCACCAGATAGCGCACGTAGCCGCCGTAGCTGGGCAGGTAGGGCACCAGTTCCACGAAAAAGGCGAACACCGCGAAGAAGATGAACCCCCACACAAAGGGCCAGTAGGTGCTGTGTCGCTTCTTCGCGAACAGCCAGCCCGCCACCGCCAGCAGCGGCAGGGTGAGCGCCAGGCGGTACAGGAACACACGCAGCTCCTGCGCGCGCTGGGCGCTCAAGTAGGCGTCCCGCGCGGCGTCCTGCAGGTCGCGCAACTGGTCCGCCGCGCGCTCCTGGGCCTGGCGCGCATCCAGGGCAGCCCGCTCCTGCGCTTCCACCGCGGCCAGCGCCTCGCGCTCGGCCTGCCGGTAGGCGTCCAGCTCGCGGGTGCGGCGGATCAGCTCCTCGTCCTGCTCGGGCCGCTCGGTGGCGCGGCGCGTGGCCAGCCAGTTCCCGAAAGTCTCGCGGGCCGCGCGGTTGTTGGCCTGGGCGGTCTGCTGGCCCAGGCGCGCCTGGTCCAGCGCGTCCTGGGCCTCGCGCCCGGCGCGCTGCGCGTCCTCGATGGCCCGTTTCAGCATCGGGGCGCGTTGCGGGTCCAGGAAGTCGTCCAGCGTCTGCCGCTGCTCCACCCGCGGCAGGTCGCCCACGATGGTGCTGCCCAGTCCCACCAGGAACCAGGCAAAGACAAAGGCCACCAGCCACAGGCCGCGGCGAAACCATTTCTCCGACCAGCGCATGCTCTTGCTCATGTTGTTCTCCTGCATTTCGTTTCTTGAATCCGGATGGTGAAGTGTGACTCACAGCGCCAGCCGCGCCGGCGGGCTGCCCAGGCCGCTGCGCTCCAGCCATTCCAGCACCGAGTCCACCGTCACGGTCTCGATGCGGTCGGAAAAGCGTTTGGCCGGCGGGTGGTCGTCGAACGCGATGTGGGCCGAGCTCACGCTGGCCCCCAGCCGCGTGAATGCGCCCAGGCGCAGCGTGCTCGGCTGATATCCCTTGAAACCCAGCCAGGCCTGCGCCTGCTGACGGTTGGCCACGCCCGGCTCGGCCGCCATGGCCAGCGTCTCCAGCGCCCACTGGTTGGACTGCTGATAGCGCGAGCCCCAGGCATAGGCCACCATGTTGTACGCGCGCTCGTTCAGGTGGACGCTGCGCGCCGGGTCGGTCAACAGCGACAGCAGCGGTGCCTGCAGCGCGGGTGCGGGCACCGCCCACACCGCCTCGTGCCGCCAGAGGTCGTCCAGGAAGAACTCCCCCAGTCCCTGGCGGTAGACAGCGCCGGTGGCCGAGCCGCACTGGTTCAGCTTGTGCAGCACGCGCCAGGGACCTTCGGACGTCCTGTAGGCCCAGCCCAGGTGCGAGTACCGCAGCCGGTACTTGCTCAGGTCCTGCCCGGCCCGCGCCAACACCACCACACGGGTGCCATGGCGCTCGAACTCCGCGTCCAGCGCCTGCGCCGTCTGCTGCGCCAGCGCCATGCCCTGCATCAGCGTCTGCGGCGACAGCACCTTCTGCTCGCAGGATCGCCCTGCTTGCGCGGTCGGCAACAGGGCGGCCAGGACCAGCGCCAGGGCCGATTTCAGGCCAGCGTTCATGTTCACGAATGGCTCTGCGGGGATCAATGCGTCACCCTCTCGTTATGAAGGAGCGCGCGGCCGAGCTCGTTCGGAATGAAGGCCAGCACCTCGCCCAGCGCGGAGAGCACCACGCCGGTGCCGATCACGCTCACCGCCACCGCCGTGCCCACGCCGGCCGCTGTGGCCGATGCCGCACGGCCGCTCAGCTCGACGCTGGCCCGGGCACCATCGGAGGCCCGCTCCAGCACGAAGACGGTGCCGCGCGCCGTCACTTCCACCGCTTTCACCACCAGCACCGCGCCGCTCACCGCGAGCGCCACCGGCACGGCACTCACCGCCGCCGCGCCGGCCACGGCACTGCCCGCCACGGCGCCGGTCGCCCCGACCACCGACGCCACCGGCAAGGCCGAGAGCACCAGCGAAGCCTCGCTCTGCGCCCGCGCCGGCCCGGCCACCAGGGCCAGCGCCAGGCTGGCCGCGAACAGGGTGTTCTTCCAATATGAACGTGTCATGTCGTCGCTCCTGAATAAAAAGGGGAACGGGCGCTTCAGGCCGCGTCGTGCGCGGTGGCGGCGGCTGCACGCTCGGCCAACGCCTGCTGGCGGCCTGCCACATGGGCTTCGGCCAGATCGGCCTCGTGGCGGTCGCGCAGCGTCTTGGCCAGCGTGAAGGCCGAGGTCACCAGATAAAGCCAGCTCACACCGAGGTAGGCTTTGTAGGTCTCGTCGATCGACATGCCCAGCAAGCCCCAGAGCGTCAGGCCCATCGCCACGGCGAAACCGCCCCACACCACGAAGCGCCACATCGGCGTCTCGGCCTCCCCCGTGATGCGGGCCTTCTGCGTGTCGCGCACCGCCTTGGACAGCACGAACACCGTGGACAGGCAGAACACGTAGCCCATCACCATGAACGCGCGCTCCAGCGCCTGCCCCGGCAGGTAGGCCAGCCCGGTGGCGCAGAGGAAGACGGCCAGTCCGAACGACACCCAGACCTGGAGCTGCCAGGCGCGGGTGTCGCGCATCACGGTGAGAGGGGAACGGTTGCTGCTGCTTGCCATGTGAAACCTCGGCGGGTTGTTGAACATGGCGCGGATGGTGCAGGTGGAGGTCGATTCAGAGCCTGTATTTCTCTACCGGAATCACAACATCGACCCTTGGGTATCGGTTTTCGAGACTTTTCGAGATTTCACAGCGCGCCACCCACCCACGAAGAACGCCAGCGGCTTGCGGCCGCTTAGCTGGAAACTGGAAACGCATCGCCCCTGCGTCGATCCAGGGCCCGCCCGCTCACGCCAGCAGCCCCGCCACCCGCTCCCGCAAGCCCTCCGGCGTCGCCGCCTGCGCGTGCACGGGCTCGCCCACGTTCAGGCCCACGCGGCTGAACAGGCCCCGGCGGAACGGCCGCACCATGGCCACCTGGTCGCCGTTGACCACCTCCACCCGGCTGAAGAACGAGCCCCAGAGGTTGGTGAGCGCCATGGGCACCACGGACACTGAAACGCCGTCGGCCTCGGCGCGCTCCAGCAGCTTCACCACGCCGCCCTTGAAGGGCTGCAGTTCGCCGTCGCGGGTGATGGCGCCTTCGGGGAAGATGCCCAGCAGCTCACCGTCGCGCAGCACCTGCGCGGCGGCCTCGAAGGCGGCCTCGTAGGCGCCGGGGTCGTCTTTCTGCGAAGCGATGGGTATGGCCTTGGCCAGGCGGAACAACCACCCCAGCAGCGGCACGCGGAAGATGCGGTGGTCCATCAGGAAGCGGATCGGGCGCGGGCTGGCGGCCATGAGCAGCACCGCGTCGACG
>CAZFOT010000051.1:0-7702 GCA_964520365.1 uncultured Hydrogenophaga sp. | reverse complement strand
GGTGGCTTCGCGCTGCGTGTACCGCTTCAAGGTGCGCGTCGACGAAGCTCACGTGGTTGCACACCAGCACGGCCGCGCCTTCGGTGGGAATGTGCTCGTCGCCGCGCACCTTGAAGCGGTACACGCAGCGCGAAGCCACCCAGGCCACGAAGCGCAGCAGGTATTCGGGCACCAGCATGAAGATGTAGAACGCCACCACCGCGTTCGCCAGGCCGACGATGCCGAACAGTTGCGGGATGGTCAGGCCCGCAGCCAGCAGGCCGCCGACGAGAAGCGCGCTGGCGATCATGAACAGCGCGTTGAGGATGTTGTTGGCCGCGATGATGCGCGCGCGGTGCGTGGGCTGGCTGCGCATCTGGATCAGCGCGTACATGGGCACGCTGTACAGCCCGGCGAACAGGCTGAGCAGGGTCAGATCGAGCAGCACGCGCCAGTGCGCGGAGTTGGCCATGAAGGCCTGCACGCCCAGCACGCCGGCCGGATCGGCCAGGCCACGGGTGGCGAAGTACAGGTCGATCGAGAAGATGCTCATGCCGATGGCGCCCAGCGGCACCAGGCCGATCTCCACATGGCGGCGCGAGAGCACCTCGCACAGCAGGGAGCCGGTGGCGATGCCGATGGAGAACACCACCAGCAGCAGCGAAGCCACCTGCTCGTTGCCGTGCAGCACGTCCTTGGCGAAGGCCGGGAACAGGCTGAGAAAGACGGCGCCGAAGAACCACATCCAGCTGATGCCCAGCACCGAGCGGAACACCACCGGCGTGCGGTACGCCAGTTGCAGGTTGCGCCAGGTTTCGGTAAAGGGGTTCCAGTTGATGACCAGCCCCGGGTCCATGGCCGGCGAGGGCGGGATGTGGTGCGAGGCCACCCGCCCCAGCACCGCCAGCCCCAGGCAGGTGAAAGCCACGTGGTGCGCGCCGATCTCGGGCACGGCGATGATCAGGCCACCGGCCACGTTGCCCAGCAGGATGGCGACGAAGGTGCCCATCTCGACCATGCCGTTGCCGCCGGTCAGCTCGCGCTCGCTCAGGTGCTGCGGCAGGTAGGCGAACTTGACCGGGCCGAACACGGTGGACTGCAGGCCCATGAGGAAGATGCAGGCCAGCAGCACCGGGATGTTCTGCACGAAGAAGCCCCAGGCGGCGATGGCCATGATGCCGATCTCGATGCGCTTGAGCCAGATGAACAGCCAGCGCCGGTCCAGCTTGTCGGCCAGTTGGCCACTGGTGGCCGAGAACAGCAGGAAGGGCAGGATGAACAGCGCACCGATCACCAGGCCGGCCAGGGCGGGCGGCAGCCAGGCCACCTGCAGCTGGTAGGTCACCAGCACGGTGAAGGCGAACTTGAAGAGGTTGTCGTTGGCCGCGCCCAGGAACTGGGTCCAGAAGAAGGGGGCGAAGCGGCGCTGGCCCAGCAGCGCGAACTGCCCGCCGGCGTCCCCATGGTGCGCTGCGCTCGCAGGGCTGGCTTCGCCAGGGGGGACGTTGGCGGCCGGCGCCGTCGCAATGGGATTCATGGATGGGTCCTCCTCGGTTTTGTCCGCGCATTCTGCCGCACGGCGGCGATCACGGGCCAGGCGGCCAGCGCGGCCACCACGTGCTTGAGGCTGTGCCCCGACACCCATTCGCCGGTGGCCAGGAAAATCGGCGCATCGCCCAGCTCCAGGCACTTCGCCACCGTGTACAGCGCGATCAGCCAGCCGATGCGCACACCCAACGCGCTGGCCACCGGCTTTTGCAGCGCCAGCCACAGCATGAGCGCCATACCGCCGAACTGCACCACGGCCCAAGGCCACACGTTGCCGTGGCTCAGCGGCATCACGGCCGAGAGCAGCGCCACCACGAGCGCCATCCACAAGGTCATCCGGGAGGCAACGCGCCCCACCCGCTCGGACACCGCCAGCGCCAGGGCGCCGGCAAACGTGACGGCCATGCCCAGCCGATCCAGCACCAGCCCTCCGGGGTCGGGCGACCAGTGGTACCAAGCCGAGCCCAGCCCGGTGAACGCGAGGCCGGCAAAGAACAGCCACAGGGCCTGCTGCGATGCGCCGCCGGTCCAGCGTTCGCCACGCAGCGCCCAGGCACCCCAAAGTCCGCCGAGCAGCAGCGGCGCATTGCTCAGCACGTCCATGAAGTTGGGTATGCCCCAGAAGGCCCGCGCATCCACGAACGGATGCCCGTGGGGATGCAGTCGGCCGATGCCGTGCGCATCGATGGGCAGCCCGTGCGCGGACATCGCAACCGGCACCATCACCGTGGCCAGCAGCCACACGCCAAGCAGGGCAAACCCGAGCGTGCAGAAGCGCTGCTCGACAGGGGACGTGGGCATGGAACGGAGGCAGGACAGTGGGGCGCGAAAGGGTCTGGCTTGCGAGGTCATGATCGAGGCTCTCCAGGTGCGCGGGTGATGAGGGGGTTGAACTCAAGGCCGGGCGCAGTGTGTTTGCGTCGCCTGGAACAGCAGCGGAATTTCAGATACAGTGCCCCCATTCATCACCATGGGTATCGTTTTTCGATACCCAAACCCGCCATCCCGCCGACCGCCATGAGCACCACCCAGGACCTCGTCACCGCCCTGAAGAAGGAGTTGAAATCGGCCCAGATGACCTACGCCGATCTCGCGCAGGCCATGGGCATGGCGGAATCCAGCGTCAAGCGCATGCTGGCCAAGGGCGACATGTCGCTGTCCCGGGTGGACGAGATCTGCCGCGCGCTGCGCCTCGATTTCGCCGAGCTGGCCAAGCGCGTGGCCGACGCCCAGCCCCTGCTGCGCGAACTGACCCATGAACAGGAGCGCGCCGTGGTGGCCGACAAGAAGCTGCTGCTGGTGGCGCTGTGCGTGCTCAGCCAATGGACGCTGGAGCAGATCACGTCCCACTACCGGTTCACGGATGCCGATTGCATCAAGTACCTGGCGCAGCTCGACCGCATCGGCATCATCGAACTGCGCCCGCTGAACCGCTACCGCCTCAAGCTGGCCAAGACCTTCCGCTGGCGCCCGCACGGCCCGGTGATGAACTACTTTCGCGAGCACGCGCTGCTCGACTATTTCGCCGGCGGCTTCGAGGGCGCGGGCGAGGGCCTGCTGCTGGTGCACGGCTCGATCAGCCGCACGCTGGCGCCGCTGTTCCTGGAGCGGCTGCAGCGCGTGGCGCAGGACTTTGCCCAGCAGCACCAGACCGACCAGAAGCTCGCGTGCAAGGACCGCGAGGGCTACACGCTGCTGCTGGCCATGCGGAGCTGGGAGTTCGAGGCGCTCAGCTCGCTTCGGCGGTGAGGCCTGGGCACTGGCATGATGCTGACCTTTGATCGATCGCCATCCGGCACCGTGTCGCCATGAACACCAACGCTCCCGTCCACGCCCCTGATCCCTCCGCCGGCGCCGCGCCCGCCCGCGCAGCGGCGAGCCGGACCCACCCGGTGCTCGACCAGCTGGCCGGGCTGTACCCGCACCTGTTCGGCGATGCGCCCAAGCCGCTCAAGCGCGGCATCTTTCAGGATCTGCTGGAGGCCCACCCCGGCACCATCGACCGGGACGACCTGAAGGCGGCCCTGGCGCTGCACACCCGCTCCACCCGCTACCTCACGGTGGTGGCCAGCGGCCTGCCCCGGCACGACCTCGGCGGCCAGGCGGTGGAGGCCCTGACCCCGGAGCAGGTGCATCACGCCCTGATCGAAGTGTTCCGCCGCCGCGCCCGCCGCGGCCGGGAAGACCTGCGGCCCAAGCTGCGCCAGCGCATCCTGCAGGCGTTCGAGGCCTCCGGCCTGAGCCGCGAGGCCTATGCGCAGCGCGTGCTGGGACGCGACGAGGAAGTCAATCAGCTCACACAGGACGCGCTGGCCGAGGCGGCGCTGCTTGCCGCCCGCGAAGAAGCGCTGCTCAGGACTTTCGCCACGAGCGGGCAATCGGTCGAGGCGTTCGCCGACATGTACGGCATGCCGCTGCAGGAAACCCGCCGCGCCCTGGAGCGGGCACAGGCCCGACAGCAAGCCGGCGCATGACACCGACCACGCCCGGCGCCGAATCGCGCTACGCATGGTGGCGGCTGGCTGCCTCGCTGGCGCTGATGACGCTGGGCGGCGTGGGCATGTACGGCGTGACGGTGGTGCTGCCCCCCATCCAAGCCGAGTTCGGCGCGGCGCGCGGCGACGCCTCTCTGCCCTACACACTGACCATGATCGGTTTCGGCCTGGGCGGCGTCCTGATGGGCAAGCTGTCCGACCGGTTCGGGGTGATGGTGCCGGTGCTCGGCGGGGCGGTGGGCCTGGGCCTGGGCTTCATCGCCGCCGGCGCCTCGACCAGCCTGTGGCAGTTCGGCATCGCGCAAGGGCTGCTCATCGGTCTGCTGGGCACCTCGGCCAGCTTCGCGCCACTGGTGGCCGATACCTCGCGCTGGTTCACGCGCCACCGGGGCATTGCGCTGGCCATCTGCATGAGCGGCAACTACCTGGCCGGGGCGCTGTGGCCGCCGATGATCCAGCACTTCATCGACAGCGTCGGCTGGCGCCAGACCTATGTCGGCATCGGCGTGTTCTGCCTGCTGCTGATGCTGCCGCTGGCGCTGGTGCTGCGCCGCCGCCCGCCCGCGCTGCCGAGCGCGACGCCCACACCGGCCGTGGCTGTCGTGCCCGCGGCATCCCCGGCCGCCGACCGCCCGCTGGGCCTGTCACCCGGCATGCTGCAGGCCTTGCTGTGCGTGGCGGGCGTGTCGTGCTGCGTGGCGATGTCCATGCCGCAGGTGCACATCGTCGCCTACTGCACCGACCTGGGTTTCGGCGCGGCGCGCGGTGCGGAGATGCTGTCGATCATGCTGGGCATGGGCATCGCCAGCCGCCTGATCTCGGGCTGGATCTCGGACCACATCGGCGGACTGCGCACGCTGTTGCTCGGCTCGGTGCTCCAGGGCGTGGCGCTGCTGATGTTCCTGCCTTTCGACGGCCTGGTGCCGCTGTACCTGATCTCGGGCCTGTTCGGCCTGTTCCAGGGCGGCATCGTGCCCAGCTACGCCCTGATCGTGCGCGAGCATTTCTCGCCGCTGCAAGCGGGCGCGCGCACGGGAACCGTGCTCATGGCCACGCTGTTCGGCATGGCGCTGGGCGGCTGGATGTCGGGCGCCATCTTCGACCTCACCGGTTCCTACCAGGCCGCCTTCGTCAACGGCATCGGCTTCAACCTGCTCAACATCGCGATCGTGCTGTTCCTGCTGCGGCGCGCCCGGGCGCGCGGCGTCGGGCTGGGTCGGACTGAGAGCCTGCTCACGGTCTCCAAGGGTTGCGTTGGGACGCAATCGGGATGAGTTGTCCGCCCAGATCACGCCGCATGGGCTCATGCCCATGCAAGGGATTGGGTGGGCAAATCGCCCGATTGCGTCCCAACCCGAAGGGCCGACGTTCTATCGGGCGGTGCGCTGCGTTGCAAAGCCTCGCCGGGCCACCGGCCCGGCTGCGTTTTGCGCCTTGCGCCCCATCCCGATAGAACGCCGACGCGACCCTTGGAGACCGTGAACAGGCTCTCAGGGCATGGTGAACACAGTCAGCACACCGGTGTAGCCATAGACGCGGTGGTGCGCGATCTCGCCACCGGCGAAGAAGCCGACCAGGGGCACGTCGCCCAGCGCGCGGCGAACGATCTGCATCTCGGCGCCGGGACCGCCAAAGTGCGGGCCGCCACGCCCGACACAGCTGACGTACACCGCCCCGGCGATGCGGCGCGCCGGATGCGGCGTGGCATCGGTCTCGCTCGCGGCCAGCGCCGTGGCCAGCGAAAGGCTGCGCTCCTCGGGCTCCAGTTCCTCCCGTACCTCGGCGCACACCCGCGTGAGGTCGGCCCGCGCGGCCTGCACATTGCGCTCGCAGAAGGCCATGCGGGTGCCCACGGCGGCGCTCTCGGCAATGGCGATGCCGCGCCGGGCGGTGTCCAGCCCGACGATGTGGCGCACCCGCACGTCGGTGCCGAACTGGCCGGGCACCTGCAGCCCCGCCGACCCGGTGAACCGGTGCGTGGGCGCGTCCACCGGATCGCTCAGGCCGACCAGCGTGGTGCGCAAGCGGCCCACGGTCTCGGGCAATTGGTCGAGCGACAACCCAAAGCGCTCGAGCAGCACGTCCAGCGCGGGCTGGTCGTCCAGCCGGAGCAGCAGATTGCCGTCGGCCGCCGTGATGGTCCGCTCCTGATCCACCGGCTGGGCGCCCTGGGTCACGCGCGAGACCAGCCCCACGGCAGGCCCGAAGGCCACACCGCTCAGGCCGCCGTGGAAAACGCCGCTGGCAGCCCCCTGCCCGCCCAGCGTGCCCGCGCTGCTGAACGCGAACTGCGCACTGGCGCCGCGGCTGCCCGTGAGGCCGCCGAAGACGTAGCCCGAGGCGGTGCGGTCGGCCACTTCGGCGATCAGCTCGGGCAGATCGGGCGTGCCTCCATCGGCATGGACCAGCGCGGTGTGCGGCACGAAACCCGTGGCACCGGCGCCACTGGCGGCCAGGGGCGCCACGCCGCTGAACACGCGGTACTGGTCGGGGCTGAGGTCGCACAGCATGACGGCCATGGCCGGCTCGTCGAAATACTCCCCGTTGTTCACCGCCAACCCCACCCCCACCGTGCCGGCCCAGTCGGTCACCTCGGGCAGTTCGGCACCGAGGTGGCCCAGGATGTCCTGCGCGTCGGCTGCGTAGTGGTCGGTGACGTAGAGCAGAGCCAGCGAGGGCGCGGCGGCATGGCTGGGCAGCGCCATCTGCGCGCGCAACTGGGCCAGCACCAGCGCGGCGGCCATGCGCCATTGCGGGTGGGTGGCGTGGGCGTAGGGAAAGAGCTTCATGTGTGGGAGAAACCGGGGGCTCGAAGCGTGCGTGCCCGCGCTTCAGCGGCGGCGGGACGGTGCCGCCGCCTTCCTGGCAGCGGATTTCCTGGCAGCCGGTTTCCGGGTGGCCGCCTTTTTCGCCGCCGCAGGCTTGCGGGCCGGGGTCTTGGCGGCGGCCGCTGGCTGCAAACCCGGGAAGAACGCCGTGGGCATTTGCCAGTCTCCTGCCGACAGCGGCTGCGGCGCGCCTTCCTTCGGCCCCGCGGCCTTGCCGGAGACGGCCCGGACCGCCGCCTTGCCCATGCCAGCCGCGGCGCCCACGTTGCGGGCCACGCGGGACGTCACGGCACGGGTCGCCTTGCCGGCCATGCCGGTGGTGGTCTTGACCGCTTGCTCCGTGAGGCCGCTGGCGACCTTGCGCGTGGTGTCGAGCGTGGTCTGCCTGGCCGCGTCCTTCATGGCGTTGGCGGCGATGGACTGGAACTGCTGCGACAAGGCGCCCCACCACTGCACGGGATCGACCACGCCGCCGGCGGGCGCGGGCGCTGACGAGGCGGGCCTGGACTTCCTGGCCGCCGGCCTGCGCCGCGGAGCCGGCGGCGCGGCTGCCGCGGGCGCTCCGGCATCGGCCGGCGCGGGCGCGCCATAGGTTCGCGGCGGGATTTCCAGTCCGGCGAACTGCGCGCCGGAGGCGGCCCGCGCGGGCGCGGCGCCGGTGAAACTGGCCACGGTGTCGGCGGCCTTGATCTTGAGCGCGTTGGCCACGTCGCCCAGGCTGAAGTTCATGGTCTTGAGCGTGGCCAGCGTCATCTTCTGGACCTCCAGCGCCTGGATGGTCGCGCCCAGGGCCTTGGCGTTCTGGTCGAGCCAGAAGTGCACGGCCTTGAGTTCCTCGATGCGCTTTTCGAG
>CAZFOT010000050.1:9893-19535 GCA_964520365.1 uncultured Hydrogenophaga sp. | reverse complement strand
GCTCGCGGCGTTCGGCGCGAGCTGCAGGGCCTCCTGATCCTGCGCGGCCACGAGATCGGCGAGGTGGACGGCATGCTCGGCGAGAAGAGCCGCGCTGCGATCAAGCTGGAGCAGGAACGCCTGGGCCACGAAGCCACCGGGCGCGGCGGGCAGAAGATCCTGCGCGCGCTGCAGGGCAGATAGAAACACCCCCTGCGCCGCTGCGCGGCTTCCCCCTCTCTCGCCTGCGGCGGGAGGGGGACGGCATCTTGGGCCGGCAGAGCCGGACCCTCGGTGCCCCTGGACAGGGGCCCTTCATGCGTTGCGGGTCGCGCTTCGATTCAGAGAGTGCTTCAGCCGTCGGCTTTTTACGGACTGGCGTTCGATCGACAAAACCGATCACGCTGAGCCTGGCCTGTCCTGAGCTGGCCGAAGGGGAGTGCCTGCCTCACACCCAACCGAACTGCGCCCGCACATCGCGCGCCGTCACATTGACGGGCGCCGCCGGTGCCTGGGGGTATTGGCGCAGGTTGGGTGCGCACAGGCCGCCGTCGTTCTGGCCTAGCACGGCAATGCCCTTGATGCGCCAGCCCAGCTTGCGAAAGGCGGCCACGTAGGTTTGCGCGTCGGGCAGGTCGAGCTGGTCGGTCTTGTTGGCGTTGGGCGACAGGCAGAACACCGCGGCGTCGCAGCGCGAGCGCATCACCTCGGCGGCGAACTGCTCGATCGTGGTCCGGGTGTCCTGCAGGGTGCCCACGCGGGCATAGAAGCGCTGCGGGCGCTTGTCGCCCTGCAGCAGGATGTCGCGCACGCTGCGGTTGAAGCAACCCGTGAGGCTGCGAATCAGCGAGGCTTTGCGGGTGTTGGTGTTGCCGATGATGATGTAAGCGTCCATGACGATTCATTGTGCCGCACGCTCACCAGAGCGCCACCAGCCGCCCCTCCTGCAGCCGCCATGCGCGCTGCGCCATGGCCTTGGCTTCCTGTTCGTCGTGCGTGACCAGCATCGCCGCCATGCCGGCGTCAAGGATGCGGTCGCGGAATTCGCCGCGCAGTTGCTCGCGCAGGGTGGCGTCGAGCGCGCTGAAGGGCTCGTCGAGCAGTAGCGCGCGCGGCCGCGTGATGAGCGCGCGCGCCAGCGCCACGCGCTGCTGTTCGCCGCCCGAGAGCGTCCACACCCTGGCCGTGGCGTGCCCGGACAGGCCGAAGCGCTGCAGCATAGCGCGCGCCTGCTCGCGCGCGGCGGCTTTGCGCACGCCCTGCTCCACGAGGCCGAAGGCCACGTTGTCCACCACGTTCAGGTGCGGGAACAGCGCGAAGTCCTGGAACATGAGGGCGAAGCCGCGCCGCTCGGGCGCCAGCCCGGTGATGTCCGCGCCGTCGAACCACACGCTGCCGGCCTCCGGCTGGTCCAGGCCGGCCACGATCTTGAGCAGCGTGCTCTTGCCGCTGCCCGAAGCACCGAGCAGGGCCACCGTCTGGCCGGCCGCCACGCGCAGGCTCACGCCGGCGAGCAGGGGGCGGTGGTCCCATCGTTTGTGGATGTCGCGCAGTTCAAGCATGGCGGGCATTGTCCCGGTTGCCCCGGCCCTCGATGCCGGCGAACGCCGCCAGCGCCAGCAGCATGAGCACGCAGGCGAGCACCAGCGCGGCATCCAGGTTGGCCGCGCCGGGGCGCCCCAGGCGCTGATGGATCAGGGTGGTGAGCGTGGTCCATTCGGGCCGTGAGAGGAACAGCGACACCGCGAACTCGCCCAGCGCGGTGGCCGCGGCAAACGCCATGCCGCGGCGCAGGGCGGTGGCCACCAGGGGCAGCGTCACGCGCCAGAACACGCGCCATGGGCGCGCGCCCAATGTGGCCGCCGCCTGGGCGTAGTGGGCCGGCAGGCTGTCGAGCGCGGCGGTGAGCGACTTGGCCACGAACGGATAGGCCAGCAAGGCATAGGCGGCCACCAGCAGGCCGAGGCTGGCCGTCCATTGCGGGTACAGCAGCAGCAGGCCGAAGGCCACCGTCACCGGCGACACCACGAAGGGCAGAAAGGCCACTGCCCGCCACCCCAGCGCCATGGCCGAACGCAGGCCGCCGGCACCGCGCCCCGCGCCGGCCGCGTCCAGCGCGCGCACCGCGAGCGCATGGGTGAGGCCCAGTGCCGTGGCCAGTGCCAGCGCTGTGCCGGAGAACCGCAAGGTATTGCCCAGCGCGGCCAGCGTCTCGGGCTCGGCCAGCACGGCCGCGCCCTGCCCCCAGACCAGCGCATGCGCTGCGCGCAGGGCAATGGCCAGCAAGGGCGCCGCGCACACCACCAGCAGCACCGCCAACGCACCGGCCACGGCCAGCCACTGGCCCGCACCCTGCGGACGCCGGCGCGCCACGGGCACGGTGCGCGCCGGCGCGGCCAGGCGCTTCTCGATGGCGGCGTAGGCCAGGGCCACGGCGCCGGTGAGCAGCAGCATCCACACCGCCAGCACGCCCGCCTCGGCCAGCGCCAGTTCGTGCGCCACCAGGGTGTAGATCTCCACCTCCACCGTGGCGTAGCGCTGCCCGCCCAGGATCAGCGCCAGCCCGAAGCCCGCGAAGCAGTACAGGAACACCAGGCACAGGGCCGAGGCCAGCCAGGGCGCCACCGCCGGCCACTCCACCCGCCAGAACGCGCGCCAGGGCGTGGCGCCCAGGGTGCGTGCCGCTGCCACGCGCTGCGCGCTCACCTGCGCCAGCGCGTCCACGCCCGCGCGCACGACCACGCACAGGTTGAAGAACAGGTTGCCGTAGAGCAGCAGCCAGGGCGTGTCTTCCAGTCCCCAGCCGGCGGCGGCCAGCGGCTCGCCCAGCCAGCCGCGCGGCCCCCACAGCGCCAGCACGCCCATGGCGGCCACCAGCGTGGGCACCACGAAGGGCAGCATCAGCAGCCGCAGCACCCACGACCGGCCGGCGAATTCCAGCCGCGCCAGCACCCAGGCCACCGGCAGGCCCAGCAGCAGCGCCAGCACGCAGGTGATCGCGGCCTGGGCGAACGACCAGACCACCCGCCAGCGCAGATGGCCGTCCTGCCACACCGCCCACCAGGACACCTCGGCCGACCCCGTGCCCTCGGCGAGCAGGCGCAGCACCGGCGCGACCAGCACCACGGCCAGGAAGGCCAGCGGCAGGACCAGCAGCCAACCCGCTTCCGGCGCGAAATGCCTCACTGGGAAGTGACGCGAAGCGCCGCGGGGGAGGCTCACTTGACGACTGTGCGC
Organism: uncultured Hydrogenophaga sp.; assembly: GCA_964520365.1. Lineage (GTDB taxonomy): Bacteria > Pseudomonadota > Gammaproteobacteria > Burkholderiales > Burkholderiaceae_C > Hydrogenophaga. Next base: position 16,319 of record CAZFOT010000050.1, on the reverse strand, counting down.
GTCCAGCGCTGCACCCAGGCCCTGCCCTGCTGCTGCTGCCGTTCGGCCGCCAGGTTGTCGAACGCCTCGGGTTCCACGGCATGCTGCCGGATCACGTCGGCATGCGCAACGCCGGGTTCCGCCGGGTACATCCACATGCTGGTCTGCAGGGCCTGCTGGACCGGCGCGGAACGCAGGAACTCGATGAATCGCCCGGCCGCTTCGCGCGCCGCGGGGCTGCCGCCCTTGACCAGCGCCACGCCTTCGACCTGGCGGAACACGCCGCCCTTCAGGAACAGGTTGGCGGTGGGCGATTCGGCGGGCTTGTCCTTGGCGTAGAACACTTCGGCGGCCGGGCTGCTCGCGTAGCTGACCACGATGGGCCGCGTGCCGCCGTTGTGGGTGAATTCGGTGTAGTAGGCCTCGGTCCAGCCCTTGGCCACCTTCACGCCGCCCGCGCGCAGCCTGGCCCACCAGTCGAAGGCCGCTTCTTCGCCCAGGACCGCGATGTTGGCGAACAGGAAGGCCTGGCCGGGGCTGGACGTGGCGGGGTTCTGCACCACCAGCAGCCGGGCGAAGGCCGGCTCGGCCAGTTGCTCCAGGCGGGTGGGCAGGGCCATGCCCGATCGGGCGAACCAGGCCTTGTCGATGTTGAGGGTGACGTAGCCATGGTCCACCGGCACCACGCCCGCGGCCACACCGCTGGCGCCAGCGCTTTCGGCCATGCCCGCCACCGCGTCGCGCTGCGCGGCCGGGCCGGCATAGGGCTCGATCACGCCGGCGGCCGCGGCGCGGGGCAGCAGGGTGTTGTCGATGCCGAAGACCACATCAGCGATCGGCTTGGCGCGGGTGAGGATGAGCTTGTTGAGCATCTCGCCCGCGTCGCCGGCCTTGACGATCTGCAGCTTCACGCCGGCCGACTGCTCGAAGCCGGCCAGCAGCTCGGGCGGCAGCTCGAACGAGCTGTGCGTGAGCACGCGCAGGACCTGGGGCTTGCCCGCCTGCGCCAGGGCAGCGCCGGCACACGCCATGAAGAAGACCGAACCGAGCGCCGCAGAAAACATTCGCCGTTGCATGCCAGACCGCCATTTTCAATGCGCCGCGAGGGGCGATGGCGATGGCGAAATCCGGCAAGCGGAACAGGCCCGACACGCTCCCTACGCTGGCACGACCCAGATCAGGTGAAGGGGTATTTCTCAGCCTCTGCCCCATGCCAGGAAGCGATGGGACCGGCACCCCCGGTGAAGCGAGGGATTGTAGACCCGGGACCGTGTTAACGTGGGCCAGCAGCGCCGACCCTGGCGCACGCCAGTGCCTCTTCGGCCTGCATGGCTTTCCTCCTCACGGAAGCGTTGTGCCCGTTCGATCCGGACACCCGACGCCCACCCCTCACGGAAAGCAGTTCCCCATGCCCGGCTACCAGGTCAAGACCGAAACCCTTCTGCTCGACGGCACGCCCTGGCAGATCCGCAGCCTGATCGACAACCAGCAGTACGCCGACCCGCTCAACACCTCGGGCGACATCGGCATTCCGCCCGCCGGCTGGTCGCTGTTCGGCCAGGTGTGGCCGTCGGCCCGCGTGCTGGCGCTGGCGATGCAGACCTACCCGCTGCGGGGTCAGCGCATCCTGGAGATCGGCGCCGGCCTGGCACTGACCAGCCTGGTGCTGCACCGCCGCGGCGCCGACGTGACGGTGAGCGACTGGCACCCCCTCACCGAGACCTTTCTGGCGGAGAACCTGCGGCTCAACGGCCTCGGGCCGCTGCGCTACCAGGCCGGCAACTGGGCCGCCACCAACCCCTGGCTCGGCCGGTTCGACCTGATCCTGGGCAGCGACCTGCTCTACGAGCGCCAGCAGCCGGCACAGTTGGCGGGCTTCATCGACCGGCATGCGGCGGCCGGCTGCGAAGTGATCGTGGTGGACCCCGACCGGGGCAACCGGGCCGCTTTCGGCCATGAAATGGCGGCCCTGGGCTATGCGCTCACCATGCGCGCGGCCGATCGGCAACTGGAAGACGGCGTGGCCTACAAGGGGCGGTTCCTGACGTTTCGCCGCTGATTGACAGTCGCCCACCATGCAAAAGGCCCGCTCTGGCGGGCCTTCGTGCGGGGAAGCGCAATGCCGGCGGCGGATCAGCCGCCCTTCTTCGAGCGCTTGCCCGGGTTCTTCTTGCTGCGCGTGGCCACACCGCGCTCCAGGCTCACGCGCTGGCCGCGACCCGGCGTGGTCAGCGAAACGCCGGGCACGGGGGTGGGACGGGGAGTGGCTTTTCGGTCGGCTTCGGTGACGATTTTGTTGCCCATGGCTGCATCCTGAGAAAGATTGGAGGAAAAACCGCTATTAGGCCACAAGCCCCGCGGCTCAGGCCGCGTCGACCGTGTTCCAGGTGAACGCCGAGTCGGTGGACAGCGCTTCTTCGCGGTGCACCGGCATCTGCCAGCCGTTCTGAGGGTTGACCTGGGCCGAGATGTCGATGCGCGGCGCCTGCGCGACCACGCTGCCGAAGATGGTGGCGAACGAGGCGTCGGCCGCATCACGCCCGCTGCCGATGCGCACGAAACCCATGGGAATGGCGGTGCCCGAGGGGTCGAACACATACCAGCGGTGGCCCAGGTAGACCTCCACGTAGGCATGGAAGTCGGTCGGGCCCAGCGCGGGGTCGGCGCCAAAGTCGATGGCGGTGGTGAAGCGCGCCGGGATGTTGAGCGCGCGGCACATGGCGATCATGAGGTGCGCGAAGTCGCGGCACACGCCCTTGTGGTCGTTCAGGGTGTCCAACGCCGAGGTCATGGAGTTGCTGGTGTTGGACTCGAACGCGACCTGGCCCTGCACCCATTCCTTGATCGCCTGCACCCGCCGGTAGCCCTGCGGCAGGTGCCCGAACAGCTGCATGGCCATGGCGGTCACGCAGTCGGACTGGCAGTAGCGGCTGGGGTAGATGTAGGTGAGCACGTCCGAGGGCAGTTGCGCCACCGGGGTTTCGAACACGCTGTCGGGCTGGGCCACGTGGTGGACGATGTCCAGCGTGGCGCGGTAGCGAAGCGTCAAGGGGCCGGGCCCCGCCGTCAGCCGCAGGGTGCGGTTGCGGGTGGCCGCGTCGGTGTGCATGACCAGCGGCACCGGCTGGCTCACCAGCAGTTCCTCCCACACCACCTTCTGCTGCGGCGCGTGCGCGGCCTGCGCGTTGAAGATGAAGTCGGCGCCGGGTGGCGCGACGTCGTACCGGAGATCGATCGCGAGGTGGATATGGACCAAGTGTGGTGGGACGCTGAAATGAATCATCTTACGCGTAAGCTCGACAGCATGCGCGCGCTGTTGTCCACGTTTTCGCTGCAAGAACTGCGCCACCACCCGTGGCGCAACGCCTCCGCGGTGGCGGCGGTGATGCTGGGCGTGGCGCTGGCGTTCGCGGTGCACCTCATCAACGCATCGGCCCTGGCCGAGTTCTCCAGCGCGGTGAGTTCCGTCAACGGCCAGCCCGACCTGGAACTGCGCGCGCGCCAGGGCCTGCTCGACGACGCGCTGGCCGAACGCGTGGCCGCGCAGCCCGGCGTGGCGCTGGCCAGCCCGGTGCTGGCGCTGCCCACGGCCGTGCTCGGCGCGCGCGGCGAGAAGCTGCCCGTGCAACTGGTGGGGGTGGACGCGCTGTCGGTGGCTGGCGTGTCGCCCGCGCTGATGCCGCGCATCGAACGGGCCGAGGGCGACACCACCGGCCGCCGGCTGGACCTGTTCGCACCCGATGCGGTGTTCCTCAACCCGGCGGCGCATCTGGCACTGTCCCGGGAAGGTGCTTTGCCGGCGACGCTGCAGGTGCAAAGCGGCCTTGGCCTGCGCACGGTGCGTGTGGCCGGCACCGTCAGCGCGCCGGGCGCGCCCCTGCTGGTGATGGACGTGGCCGCCGCGCAGGCGCTGATGGACCGCGTGGGCGCGATCAGCCGCATCGACCTGCGCCTGGCGCCGGGCACGCAACCCGATGCGTTGCTGGCCGCGCTGGACCTGCCGCCGCAGGTGATCGCGCAGCGCCCCGAGCAGGCCACCGAACGGGTCAGCAACCTCTCGCGCGCCTACCGCGTCAACCTCACGGTGCTGGCGCTGGTGGCGCTGTTCACCGGCGCTTTCCTGGTGTTCTCGGTGCTGTCGCTGTCGGTGGCGCGGCGCCAGCAGCAGTTCGCGCTGCTGGGCGTGCTGGGGCTGTCGGCGCGCGAGCGGCTGCACCTGGTGCTGGCCGAATCGGCCCTGCTGGGGCTGCTGGGCAGCGCGCTGGGCGTGGCGCTGGGCACGGCGCTGGCTGCAACGGCGCTGCGCCTGCTCGGCGGCGACCTGGGCGGCGGCTATTTCGCCGGTGCCACGCCGCCGCTGCAATGGCAACCCTGGGCCGCGCTGCTCTATGGCGCCCTGGGCGTGGCCGCGGCGGTGGCCGGTGGCTGGTGGCCTGCGCGCGCCACCGCGCAGATGGCGCCGGCGCTGGCCCTCAAGGGCCTGGGCGGTACCGGCACGGGACGCCGATCCCATCGGCTGGCCCTGGCCTTGATGGCGCTGGCCGCCGCGCTGGCCTGGGCGCCGCCCGTGGCCGGCATTCCGCTGGCTGCCTACCTGTCGGTGGGCCTGCTGCTGGTGGGTGGCATCGCCGCGCTGCCGCTGGCGGTCAGCGCGCTGCTCGACCGGCTGGCGCCCTGGGTCGCCCGCCACGCGCTGCCCCTGCTGGCGGTCGAGCGCTCGCGCCGGCTGCGCGAAACCGCGGCCGTGGCCACCAGCGGCGTGGTCGCCAGCCTGGCCCTGTCGGTCGCGCTCACCGTGATGGTGGCGAGCTTTCGCGATTCGGTCACCGAGTGGCTGGACGGCGTGCTGCCCGCGCCGCTGTACGTGCGCGCGGCAGGCGGCAGCGTGGGCGAGAGCAACACCCTGCCGCCCGGTTTCGTGCAGGCGGTGGCCAGCCTGCCGGGCGTGGCGCGGGTGGACCCGCTGCGCGCCACCTCGCTGCAGCTCAGCCCCCGCCTGCCGGCGGTGGTGCTGCTGGCGCGCCCGCTGGCAGGCGGCGACCGGCCCGGGCAGAGCCTGCCGCTGGTCGGCCATCCGTTGCCCGTGTCAGCGGCCACACCGGGCGAAGCCGTGGTGCCCGTTTACGTGAGCGAAGCCATGCTGGACCTGCACGGCGCGCAGCCCGGTGGCTGGCTGCCGGCCCTTTCTATGGCCTTCCCTGAAGCGACGGCAGGCGTGCCCATGCCTCGCTTCTTCGTTGCCGGCGTGTGGCGCGACTATGCGCGCCAGCACGGCAGCGTGGTCATGGACCGCGCCGACTTCGTGCGCCTCTCGGGCGATGCGCGGGTGAACGACCTGGCGCTGCATCTCGACGAGGGCGCCATTGAGGCCGCCGTGCAGAACGGCATCCGCGCGCTGGCGAGGGACCTGGGTGCCGAGGGCCTGATCGAGTTCGCCTCGGCCGGGCAGATCCGCGCCACCTCGCTGCGCATCTTCGACCGCAGCTTCGCCGTCACCTACTGGCTGCAGGCGGTGGCCATCGCCATCGGCCTGTTCGGCGTGGCCGCCAGCTTCAGCGCGCAGGTGCTGGCGCGCCGGCGCGAATTCGGCCTGCTGGCCCACCTGGGCCTCACGCGCCGCCAGATCCTGGGCGTGGTCGCGCTCGAAGGCCTGGCCTGGACGGCGCTGGGCGCCCTCGCCGGCCTGGCGCTGGGGCTGGCCGTGAGCCTGGTGCTGGTGCACGTGGTCAACCCGCAGAGCTTCCACTGGACCATGGACCTGGCCCTGCCCTGGGCGCGGCTGCTGACGCTGTGCGCGGCGGTGGTGCTGGCCGGCACCGCCACCGCCTGGCTGGCCGGTCGCACGGCGGCCGGCCGCGACGCGGTGCAGGCGGTGAAGGAAGACTGGTAGGAAAGACTGGTAAAACCCCCCGCCATGAACAACCACACATCCCCCACCCCCGGCTGGACGCACCAGGCCATCGCCCTCATCGAGGCCGACTTCTGCCGCAGCGCCGACACGCACCTCATCGCCCTGCCGCTGCCCCAATGGGCCGCGCATGGCATCGACCTGTACCTGAAGGACGAATCCACCCACCCCACCGGCAGCCTCAAGCACCGGCTGGCGCGCTCGCTCTTCCTCTACGCACTGTGCAATGGCTGGGTGCGCGAGGGCACCACCGTGGTCGAAGCCTCCAGCGGATCCACCGCCGTGAGCGAGGCCTATTTCGCGCGCCTGCTCGGCCTGCCGTTCATTGCCGTGGTGCCGCGCAGCACCTCGCAGGAAAAGCTGGACCAGATCACGTTCTACGGCGGACACTGCCATTTCGTGGACAGCGCGGGCGCCGTCTATGCCGCCGCCCGGCAACTGGCCGCCGACACCGGCGGCCACACCCTGGAGCACATCACCTACTACGACGCCGCCGACCGGACAGCCTTCGTGGGCGACACCCTGTTCGCCCTGGGTTG
>CAZFOT010000050.1:0-9883 GCA_964520365.1 uncultured Hydrogenophaga sp. | reverse complement strand
TACGACGCCGCCCGGCAACTGGCGAGCGAGACTGGTGGCCACTACATGGACCAGTTCACCTACGCCGAGCGCGCCACCGACTGGCGCGGCAACAACAACATCGCGCAGAGCATGTTCGAGCAGATGGCGCGCGAGCGCCACCCCGTGCCGCGCTGGATCGTGGTGGGCGCCGGCACCGGCGGCACCAGCGCCACCGTCGGCCGCTACCTGCGCTACCGGCGCCATGCCAGCCAGCTCTGCGTGGCCGACCCCGAAGGCTCGGTGTTCGCCGCCTACCACCGCAGCGGCGACGCGACGCTCACCGCACCGGGCTCGCGCATCGAAGGCATTGGCCGCCCGCGCGTGGAACCCAGCTTCATTCCCAGCCTGGTCGACCGCATGATCGAAGTGCCCAACGCCGACTCGCTGGCCGCCATGCACGCGCTCTCCGCGCTGCTGGGCCGCCGCGTGGGTCCGTCCACCGGCACCAACCTGGTGGCCATGCTGGCCCTGGCGCAGGAAATGAAAGCGCAGGGCGAGACCGGTGCCATCCTCTCGCTGCTGTGCGACAGCGGCGAACGCTACCGGCCCACCTACTTCGACGCCGACTGGGCCCAGGCCCAGTTCGGCGACTGCAGCGCGGCGCAGGCGCGCATCGCCGCTGCGCTGCAGGGCTGACACCCGTCATGGCCACGCCCGCCGAGTCCCAACCCGCGGCGTTGCCCGGCCGGCGGCGCCTGCTGCTGGGCACGGTGGCCGCGCTGGCACTCCCGTCCCTTCGGGCGCAACCCCCTGCCCACCAACCCGGCGACGTGCTGCAGCCGCGCCCGCTGGTGTTCCCGCGCGACCACGGCAGCCACAATCAGACCCGCACCGAGTGGTGGTACCTGACCGGTCATGGGCAGGACGCGCAAGGCCGCGCCTTCGGCTACCAGGTCACCTTCTTCCGCAGCCGGGTGGACGCCGCCCAGGCACTGCAAAGCCGCCTGGCCGCACGCCAGTTGCTGTTCGCCCACGCCGCCGTCACCGACGTGCAGCAGGCCAGGCTGTGGCACGGCGACCGCATCGCGCGCTGGAACGGCCACCCGCCCGAACGCCCCGAACGCGGCGTGTTCGCCAGCGAGCAGGACACCCACGTGGCGCTGCGCGACTGGTCGTTCCAGCGCCTGCCCGACGGCCGCTACCGCGCGCGCACCGAAGGCAGCGACCTCGCCATCGACCTCACCGCCACCCCCGCGCAAGGCCTGCTGCTGCAGGGCGACCGGGGCTTCTCGCGCAAGGGGCCTGAACCGGCCCAGTCCAGCTTCTACGTCACCCACCCCCAGTTGGCCGTGCAGGCGGCGCTCACGGTACGCGGCCAGCGCTTCGACGTGCAAGGCTTGGCCTGGCTGGACCACGAATGGAGCGAGGCCGTGCTGGCGCCGGATGCCGTGGGCTGGGACTGGATCGGCATGAACCTGTTCAACGGCGACAGCCTCACCGCCTTCCAGCTGCGCCGCCAGGACGGCAGCGCCCTGTGGGCCGGCGGTTCGTTCCGCGCCGCCGCCGCGGGCAGCGACCTCCACGGCGGCCAGCGCTTCGCGCCCGAGGCCGTGCGCTTCGAGGCGCGCCGCACATGGACCAGTCCGCTCACCCGCGCCACCTACCCGGTGGCATGGACCGTCAACACCCCGGCCGGCCTGTTCACCGTCGAAGCCGTCACCGATCCGCAGGAACTCGACAGCCGCCAGAGCACCGGCACCATTTACTGGGAAGGCCTGTCCGACCTGTTCGACCACCAGAGCCGGCGCGTCGGGCGCGGCTACCTGGAGATGACGGGGTATGCGCGGCGGCTGGTGTTGTAAGGAACACCCCCCTGCGCCGCTTTGCGGCTTCCCCCCTCTCTTGCGCGCCGCTGCGCGGCGCTTGGAGGGGGGACGGCATCTCGGGCCGGCGGAGCCGGACCCTTGCTGCCCCTGGCTTTGCGTTGCCTCACTCGTTGCGCGTTGGCTCCCTCTCCCGCTGGCGGGAGAGGGTCGGGGTGAGGGCAGGCGCAAGGGTGTGCTTCACTCCGGCGCCCACTCCTTGAAGAACCGGATGCGCTCCTCGTGATCCGGGTGGCTGGAGATGGCGATGGGCAATGACGCGCCCTCGCGGCCTTTGTCCGCATGGCCCTCGGCCTCGCCGCCCCGGTCTTCCTTCAGCATGCGTTCGAAGAACACGGCCATGGCCGCAGGCCGCAATCCACCGGCGTGCAGCATGCGCGCGGCGTGAGCGTCGGCGCGGCGCTCGGCATCGCGCGAATAGGCCTGCGTAGCCAACGTGGCGGGCACGGTGGCGATGAAGCCGCTGGCATCGCCCAGCACCACGCCCACCAGCGCGCTGACCAGGCTGGCGCGCACCATCAAGTCCAGGCCGTCGCGGTGCTGCACGTGGCCGAGCTCGTGCGCGAGCACGCCCACGATGGCGTCGGGCTGGTCGTGCAGCAATTCGACCAGCTTGTCGGTCATGACGATGTAGCCGCCCGGCAGGGCGAACGCGTTGGCACCCAGGATCTCGGAGGCGTGGAACGAGAGTTGCCACGGCGGCGCGTCGCCCGCCGGGTAGGCGCGCTCCACCACGGCCTCGAAGCGGTTGCGCAGGTCGGCCTGCCGTGCCTGTGGCAACTGGCTGGGCTTGAGGAAGATCCGGTCGAGTTGCTGCAGGCTCTGCTGGCCGATGCGGGCTTCCAGCGTGTCGGGAATGGCGTGGGCCAGGGTCTGGCTCAGCCAGGGCACGCCCCACACCCAGGCCGCGGCCAGAAATGCCACCGTGCCCGCCATGGCCGCGAGGGTGGCGCGCCAGCTCTGCATCCAGCCCACGATCGGGCTCTCGACCTGGTGGTTGGCCTGCCACCACGCGTCCCACTCGGCGGCGTCGGCGTGCTGGATCATGCCGCCATCGGGCAGGTCGGTCTGGCGCTGGCCGTGGGAGCGGCGCTCGGGCCAGCGCACCTGGCCCAGGGGATAGCGGCGGACCTCGTCGCCGGTGTGCATGAGCAGTTCATCGCCCTCGATGCGCAGCCGCACCTCTCGCGCGCGCGGGCTCTGGCCGTCGAACCAGCGGGTGGCGATCGGCCCGCCGGGCTGCATCACAGGCCCATGTCCATGCCGAAGAAGTCGCCGGCCGCGTCGCCCAGCACGCCCTTGCCGCGCTGCTGCGCCCGCGCCACCCACTGGTCCACGTCGCCCTGTACATCGACCGCCATGGCTTCGAGCCTGACGCGCGCGGCGCGCACCTTGGCGAATGGCCAGAACAGGCCCAGCGTGACCGCGATCAACAGCCAGTTCACCAGCGTGACCCGGAACAGGTCGCGAAAGCGCAGGCGGCTGATGAAGTCCATGTGGGTGCTGCGCGTGTGGTTCCACAGCAGGTTCTGCATGCGCGAGGCGGCAAACGGCACCAGCACCAGCGGAATGGCGAGGTAGAAGATCGCAAAAAACGCGGCCATCAGGAGCACGAAAATGGCGGAGCCCGGCCCGGCGCCCTGACTGCCGAGATTCGACAACACCGCGCCGACCCCCACGGTGAGTGCCGCTCCAGCCAGGAGCAGCGCGAACGACGCCAGCATCACCAGCAGGGCCAGGCCGATCAGCTTGAGGAACAGCAGGTAGAAATGCCCGGCGCCCAGCGTCAACGCCGTGCGCTCCTGCGCGAAGGCATAGCCGCCATGCTGGTAGCGCTTCAGGCGCGTCCATATCCAGGGCAGCAGCAGGATGGACGCGAGCATCACCGCACCCACCGTCATTCCCACGAACTGCGCGGTTCCGTGGTCGAGCTCGGTATCGGCATCCATTGGCGGCAGCAGGAGCACGAACACCAGGCCAGGCACGAAGAACGGCAGCATGGCCAGGTAGGCCGACTTCAGGTCGCCTTCAAACGACAGGCGCACGCCGCGCCAGCTGGTGTTGCGCAGGCGGAACTGCAGCGAGGCGCGCCACAGCGCCGGCCAGAGGGCCATGAGCACCAGGAAGGGCAGCCAAGACAGGGACGGCACGAAGTTCGACACCGCCCAATAGGTCCCGCCCAGGGCCAGCATGACGAGATAGCCGCGGAACATCTTCCAGGGGTCGGCGTGGAAACCCAGCGGATCGCCGCCGACCAGGGTGTTGTTCTGGAAGTAGGCCATGCGCCGCGCCCGGGCGAACGGCCAGTACAGGGTCAGCGTGACCAGGGTCAGCAGCAGGTTGACGATCCAGATGCGGAAATACTCGCTGCCCGAACCCGTGAAGCGCACGTCGAGCGTGCGGCTGTCGTCCGTCAGCACCTGCGTGGGCGCGAAATCGCCTGATGGCTCCATCCCTCTTCCTCCGGTTTTTAAAAACGGGCCGATCCTAACATCGGCATGGGACACCGCCAGGCGCGAGGCGAGTCCGTTCGCCAGCGCTGCCGGGGGGGCTGGCGCTGCGGCTACATTGGGGCCTGGCCCGCGCGAACCCTCATGACCTACCCTCCCCACGAACGCCCTCTCACCGGACGCTTTCTGCGCTTCCTCGGCCCGCTGGTGCTGACGAACGTGCTGCAGGCCCTGTCCGGCACGCTCAACACCATCTACCTGGGGCGGTTGCTGGGCGCGCCGGCGATGGCGGCGGCGGTGGGATTCCTGCCGGCCTTCATGTTCCTGATCGCGTTCGTCATCGGCCTGGGCACGGGCGCTTCCATCCTGGTGGGACAGGCCCATGGCGCGAAAAACACCGGCGCGGTGCGCGAGGTGGCCGGTGCCGTGCTGCTGGGCGGTGCTTTGCTGGGCTGCGCCGTGGCCCTGGCCGGCGTGGCCGTGGCGCCGCCCTTGATGCGCGGGCTGGGCACCCCGCCGGAGATTCTGGGAGACGCCGTCGGCTATGCGCGGGTGATGATGCTGGGCCTGCCCGTGTTCTTCACGAGCATGCTGGCCGCTGCCGTGCTGCGCGGCATGGGCGATTCGGTCACGCCGCTGCGCATGCTGATGGTGTCGTGCGCCGTCTCGGCCCTGCTCACGCCGGCCCTGATCCAGGGCTGGCTGGGTCTTCCCCGGCTGGGGGTGGCCAGCGCGGCCTGGGGGGCGCTGGTGGCATCGCTGGCGTCGCTGTGCTGGCTGGCGTGGCGCCTGGCCCGCAGCCAGCATGCGCTGGCGCTGTCGGCGCTGGTGCCGCACCTCCGGCTTTCCCGCAGGCTGCTCACCGTTGCCCGGCTGGGCATTCCCACCGGCCTGTTCTTCGTCACCAGTTCCTCGGCCGACGTGGCCCTGCTCGCACTGGTGAACACGCACGGCGTGCATGCCACGGCCGCCTGGGGCGCGGTGAGCCAGACCATCGCCTACGTGCAGTTTCCCGCCATGTCCATCGCCATCGCCGCCTCGGTGTTCGCCGCGCAGGCCATCGGCGCCGGGCAGCCCGGCCAACTGGACCGCGTCACGCGCGTCGGACTGGCCATGAACCTGGTGCTCACCGGGGGGCTGGCGGTGCTGGTGGCCCTGGCCGCGCCGTGGATCGCCGCCCTGTTCGTGAAGGACACCGCCGTGATCGAGCTCGTCGCCACCGTCCTGCGCATCTGCGTCTGGGGCGGCATCATCTTCGGTTTGGCCAGCGTGTTCAGCGGCGTCATGCGCGCGGCGGGCACGGTCCGGGTGCCCACCGCCATCTCGCTGGGCTGCCTGGCGTTCCTGCTGTTCCCGCTGGGCCGCGCATTCGAGCACTTGCTGGGCCTACCATTTGTCTGGCTGACCTACCCGGTGACTTTCGGCTGCGCGCTGCTGCTGCAGGCCGCCTACTTCTACGGCATCTGGAAGAAACACCCGATCCGCCCACTCGTCTGAACCCGCCACACGCCGTCCATGATCTCCGCCTCCGAACGCCCGAAAGCCGCTTCCCCCACCTCGCTCAGCGGCCTGTTGCCCTTCATGCGACCCTACAAGGTGCAGATCGCCCTGGCCGTGCTGTTCCTCACGCTGGCCGCCGTGGCCACGCTGTTGTTCCCGGTGGCGCTGCGCCACCTGATCGACACCGGCCTGGTGCCCGACGGCCGCGGCGCGCAGGCCATGGCCTTGCGCGGACACTTCCTGGAACTGTTCGGCGTGGCCGTGGCGCTGGGTCTGTTCTCGGCGGCGCGCTTCTACGTAGTGAGCTGGCTCGGCGAGCGCATCACCGCCGACCTGCGCAACGCGGTGTACGGCCACGTGCTGCGCCAGAGTCCGCAGTTCTTCGAGACCACGCAGACCGGCGAGGTGCTCAGCCGGCTCACCACCGACACCACGCTGGTGCAGACCGTGGTGGGCTCGTCGCTGTCCATGGGCCTGCGCAACACCTTCATGGGCGTGGGCGCGCTCATCATGCTGGTGTGGTCGCACCCCTACGTGATGGTCCAGGTGCTGCTGGTGATCGCACTCGTGGTGCTGCCGACCATGTGGTTCGGACGCCGCGTGCGCAGACTCTCGCGCGCCAGCCAGGACCGCGTGGCCGACTCCAGCGCCATCGCGGCCGAGGTGCTCAACGCCATTCCCATCGTGCAGAGCTACACCGCGGAAGACCGCGAGTCGAAGCGCTTCGGCGTCTCCACCGAGCACGCCTTCGACACCGCCGTGCGCCGCAGCCGCGCGCGCGCCGGGCTGGTGGCCTTCATCATCATCGCCAACGCGGCGCTGGTGCTCTGGGGCCTGTACCAGGGCACGCAGGCGGTCATCGCGGGCAACCTGAGCGCGGGCCAACTGGGCCAGGCGGTGCTCTACACCATCATCTTCGTGGGCGCGGTGGCCGTGCTGGGCGAGGTGTACGGCGACCTGCTGCGCGCGGCCGGCGCGAGCGAGCGCCTGATGGAACTGCTGGCCAGCGAATCGCCGGTGCAGTCACCCGCCACCCCCCTGGCGCCGCGCGCGCCCCAGGGCGGCAGCGCGGTGGCGTTCGACGAAATCAGCTTCCACTACCCGTCGCGCCCCGAGCAGCCCGCACTCTCGCAGTTCAGCCTGTCGGTGCAGCCGGGGCAGACGGTGGCGCTGGTCGGTCCCAGCGGCGCGGGCAAGAGCACCGTGTTCGCGCTGCTGCTGCGCTACTACGACCCGCTGCTGGGCAGCATCCGGCTCGACGGCGTGCCGATCGACCGGCTCGGTCTGCAGGCGCTGCGCGAGCGCATCGGCATCGTGCCGCAGGACCCGGTGATCTTCTCCAGCAGCGCGATGGAGAACATCCGCTACGGCCGCCCCGAGGCCAGCGACGACGAAGTGCGTGCCGCCGCCCGCGCGGCCTTCGCCGACGAGTTCATCGACCGGCTGCCCGAGGGCTACGGCACCTTCCTGGGCGAACGCGGCGTGCGCCTCTCGGGCGGGCAGCGCCAGCGCATCGCGATCGCGCGCGCCATGCTGAAGAACCCGCCGCTGCTGCTGCTCGACGAAGCCACCAGCGCGCTGGACGCGCAGAGCGAGCGCATGGTGCAGGCGGCGCTGGCGTCGGCCATGAAGGACCGCACCACGCTGGTCATCGCGCACCGGCTGGCCACCGTGCAGCAAGCCGACCACATCGTGGTGCTGGACCACGGCCACCTGGTGGAACAGGGCACGCACGCCGAACTGGTCGCGGCCGGAGGCCTGTACGCCGGCCTCGCGACCTTGCAGTTCAGTGGGTGACTTCCCGCGCGGCGCGGGCAGTCACCCCAACTGCCGGAGTTCGCGCAGGGCCACCGACACCGGCGCCAGGTCGGGCGCCTGCCCCGCGACGCTCTCGCGCATGGCATTGAGCCGCTGGATGGCCACGGCGTGCTGCTGCTCCCACTGGGCGGGCGTCTGCCGGTGGGTCAGCAGCGACAGGGCCATCTGGCTGGCGATCGAGTACACGTCGTCGCGGGCGCTGGCGCGGGCCTGCGTCTGCCACAGCGAATCGGTGGGCAGCTTGCCGATCTGGCGGCGCCACGGCCCCAGGCCCAGGGTGTTCTCGATGGCGAAATAGGTGCGGGCGGCCTGCTCCAGCGTGCTGCCGGCCTTGGCCGCCACGTCCACCAGGTCCAGCACCGGGTACAGGTAGTCCAGCACCGTGAGGTCGTCGGCCAGTTGGGCGTCCACGCCGGCCTGGGCGAGCCGGGCGCTGTCGGCCTTCCACTGCGCCACGGCGTTCTCGGGCAGCCACTGGTCCACGTGCTGCCGCAAGGTTTCGGCCGCGGGCCGGTAGTGGGCGATCATGGTGGGCAGGTCGCCCTGGCCGCGGTGGCGCAGCATCCAGCGGCTGGCGCGCTGGGCGACCGCGGCCAACTGGGCGAGCAGGTCCAGTTGCAGGTTTGCGCCGATCCGGTTGTCCAGCGCGTCGATGCGGTCCCAGATCGGCTCCAGGGCGAACACCTCGCGCGCCAGCGTGTAGGCGCTGACCACGTCGCTGGCGGTGCACGAGGCTTCGTTGGCCAGGAAGTTGACGAAGGTGGCCCCGACCCGGTTGACCACCGCGTTGGTCATGTAGGTGGCGATGATCTCGCGGCGCAGCGCGTGCCGGGCGATGTGATCGCCGTAGCGCTCGCCCAGCACCCTGGGAAAGTAGATCTTGAGCACGCGCGCATAGAACGGGTCGTCGGGCAGGGTGCTGGCGCACAGCTCCTCGAACAGGTTCATCTTGGCGTAGGCCATCAGCACCGCGTTCTCGGGGCGCGTCAGGCCCTTGCCTTCGCGCTTGCGCCGGGCCAGCTCCTCGTCGCCGGGCAGGAACTCGATGGCGCGGTTGAGCAGGCCCGTGCCTTCGAGCCAGCGCATGAGGTTCTGCTGCCCGTCGAGCAGATAGACCGGACGCGCCGCCGCCAGCTCGATCTGCTGGGTCTGGTAGTAGTTGTCCCGCAGCACCAGCAGGCCGACTTCGTCGGTCATGCTGGCCAGCAACTCGTTGCGGCTTTCCAGTGTCAGGCCGCCGGCTTCCTGCACCGCGCCCACCAGGATCTTGATGTTGACCTCGTGGTCGGAGCAGTCCACGCCTGCCGAGTTGTCGATCGCGTCGGTGTAGATCAGGCCGCCCGCCTGCGCGAACTCGATGCGACCGTTCTGCGTGCAGCCGAGGTTGCCGCCTTCGCCGAACACCTTGCAGCGCAACTCGTTGCCGTTGACACGGAACGCATCGCCGGCCTTGTCGCCCACCTGGGCGTGGCTCTCGAAGCTGGCCTTCACGTAGGTGCCGATGCCGCCGTTGTAGACCAGGTCCACCGGCGCCTTGAGGATGGCGTTGAGCAGGTCGTTGGGCGCCATGTCGGTGGCGGTGGTGCCGATCACGGCCTGGGCCTGCGGGCTCAGGCGGATGGACTTGGCGCTGCGCGGGAACACGCCGCCGCCTTCGCTGATGAGCGACTTGTCGTAGTCGTTCCAGCTGGAACGGGGCAGCTTGAACAGGCGCTCGCGCTCCGCGAAGCTGAGCGCCACGTCCGGGTCCGGGTCGATGAAGATGTGCCGGTGGTCGAACGCCAGCACCAGTTTGATCTGCGTCGACAGCAGCATGCCGTTGCCGAACACGTCGCCCGACATGTCGCCGATGCCGGCCACGGTGAACGGCTGGGTCTGCGTGTCCACGCCCAGGCCGCGGAAGTGGCGTTTGACCGACTCCCAGGCGCCGCGCGCGGTGATGCCCATTTTCTTGTGGTCGTAGCCCACCGAGCCGCCGGAGGCGAAGGCGTCGCCCAGCCAGAAGCCGTAGTCCGCGCTCACGCCGTTGGCGATGTCGCTGAAAGTGGCCGTGCCCTTGTCGGCCGCGACCACCAGGTAGGGGTCGTCCTCGTCGTGGCGCACCACGTCGGCCGGCGGCACCACGGCGCCCTTGACCAGGTTGTCGGTGACGTCGAGCAGGCCGCGCAGGAAGGTCTTGTAGCAGGCCACGCCCTCGGCCAGCCAGGCCTCGCGGTCCGACGCCGGCGGCGGGTTCTTCAGCACGAAACCACCCTTGGAGCCCACCGGCAC
>CAZFOT010000049.1:0-19990 GCA_964520365.1 uncultured Hydrogenophaga sp. | reverse complement strand
AATCCTGTAGAGGCAGCACCTTTGATAGTCGCGGAACAGGTGACGGTGCGTCTGGGACATGTGGTGGCGCTAAAAGAAGCGTCGTTGACTTTGCAGCGTGGTGATCGTCTTGCGCTAGTAGGGGCTAATGGCTCCGGAAAAACGACGTTGCTGCGACTGCTGCACGGGCTGCTTTCATGCGACGGCAGGTTGGTGCGTTTGCAGCTACAGCCCGAAGCTCGACTGCCCCGGGCAGCCATGCTATTTCAACGCCCGTTCCTCCTCAATCTCTCGGTTTGGCGCAACGTATGGGTAGGGTTGTGGCTGGCCGGAGTTCCCGCACGCGAGCGCAAGGGGCGTTGCCTGATCGCCTTGAGTCGCGTGGGCCTTCTAGCTCAAGCATCGCGACCTGCTCGTGCCTTATCGGGGGGACAGGAGCAACGTTTGGGTCTTGCGCGTGCATGGGCCTTGCAGCCAGACATCCTGTTTCTTGATGAACCCACCGCCAGTTTAGATCCTGGTGCCAAAGGTGAGATTGAAGCTCTGATCGAAGAAGTGGCGGCGAGCGGTGTCACCGTCGTGATGAGCACGCACAACCTTGGTCAAGCCAAACGCTTGGCAACGCGTGTCGCTTATCTGCAAGGGGGGCGTGTGATTGTGCAATGTGATGTCGCGACATTCTTCGATGGGGAGTCTCTGCCTGCTGAGGCAGCTCAGTTTCTAAGGGGTGAACTCGGTTGGCGTTGAAGTGCCGTAGGGCACCCGGCGCGGCGCAGGCCATTAAACGCCATGGCAGACATTGACTCTTCCACCGTAACGGTGCGCGACCATATTACGGGTGCGCAGCTGCGTTTGCCGCTAGACAGACTGGGCTTGCACAAGTCGGAACAGGTGTTGGCTGAACGTCTGTTGCCGCTGTTGCAACAAGCGGGCAACGAGGCCAGTTGGGTCCGAGATCTGGCGTTGGCAGTCCCCGCACGCGAAGAGAGCGTGCGGAGGGTTCTCAACAAGCTGGCTTTGCGAAATGAGGTATACCAGGTCGCAAAGGATCTTTTCTTATCAGCCAAGAGCGTTGCGGCACTTGTCTGCCTCATCCACGAAATAGCCAGCGCTCAAGGCCGCACACAAGGCGACGAATCCCGGCTCGTGGGTGTTCAGGCTCGTGAGTTTTGCGACGCATCAAAGATAAGTCGGCGACGAGGCATCCAGATCCTCGAAATGTTCGATCGGCTTGGATTTACCACGCGCCAAGGGGACTTGCATATTCCTGGGATACCCTTGGTGCGGTGACAAACCCGGCCTGCGCGACCTCCCTCGGGGCGTTATTGCGCAGTCCTGTTGTTGGGCATGGTCGGTTCCTAGTTAGACAGTGGACGCGCTCAGACCAGGCTCAGGCGCAGCGCCAAGGCCGCCAGCGTGACCAGCAGCACAGGCAGCGTGAGCACGATGCCCACTCGGAAGTAGTAGCCCCAGGCAATGGTGGTGCCCTTCTTCTGCAGCACGTGCAGCCACAGCAGCGTGGCCAGGCTACCGATGGGCGTGATCTTGGGGCCGAGGTCGCAGCCGATCACGTTGGCGTAAATCATGGCTTCCTTCACCACACCGCTGGCCTGTGATGCGTCGATCGACAGCGCGCCGATGAGCACCGTGGGCATGTTGTTCATGACCGAGGACAGCAGCGCCGTGAGCACGCCCGTGCCGATGGCCGCCCCCCAGATGCCGCCCTGCGCGAACACATCGAGCAGCGCGGCGATGCGGTCGGTCAGGCCGGCATTGCGCAGGCCGTAGACCACCAGGTACATGCCCAGCGAGAAGACCACGATCTGCCAGGGTGCGCCGTGCAGCACCTTGCGCGTGCTGATGACGTGGCCGCGGGCCGCGACTGTCAGCAGCACCACTGCGGCCACCGCCGCGACCGCGCTGACCGGAACGCCCAGCGGCTCCAGGCCAAAGAAGCCCACCAGCAGCAGGATCATCACCACCCAGCCGGCCCGGAAGGTGGCCGGGTCGCGGATGGCTTGCGCCGGCATCTTGAGCTGGGCCAGGTCGTAGCGCGCCGGCACGCCCCGGCCGAAGTACAGCAGCAGCACCAGCAGGCTGGCCAACACGGCGGCGATGTTCACCGGAGCCATCACGGCGGCGTACTGGTTGAAGCCGATGCCGAAGAAGTCGGCCGACACGATGTTGACCAGGTTGGACACGATCAGCGGCAAGCTGGCCGTGTCGGCGATGAAGCCTGCAGCCATGACGAATGCCAAAGTCGCGGCCGGCGAGATGCCCAGCGCGACCAGCATCGCCATGACGATGGGCGTGAGGATCAGCGCCGCGCCGTCGTTGGCGAACAGCGCGGCCACGGCCGCGCCCAGCAGCACGATGAAGGCGAACAGCCGGCGGCCGCTGCCGCCGCCCCAGCGTGCCACGTGCAGTGCTGCCCATTCGAAGAATCCGGCTTCGTCCAGCAGCAGGCTGATGATGATGACCGCCACGAACGTGGCCGTCGCGTTCCAGACGATGCCCCACACCACTGCAATGTCGGCCAGGTGAACCACGCCGAAGGCCAGGGCCAGCACGGCGCCCAGCGATGCGCTCCAGCCGATGCCCAGGCCTCGGGGTTGCCAGATGACCAGCACGAGCGTGAACAGAAAAATCAGGATGGCCGCGAGCATGGCGGGAGCATTCAAAGGGGAGGCGGGGGATGCGGCCCGGCTGGCCGCAGGAGGGGAGCAGCCGCGCGATCAGCGCTTGGCCAGGTCGCGTGCGGACTGCTGGAGCGACAGCTTGTCGATAGCGGCAGCGGGCAGGTTGATGAACAGCTCGACGCGCTGTCGGATGGCGTGCAGCGTCTTGCGGAACGCGGCCTGCCTCTCTTCCACGCTGCCCTGCACCTCGGACGGGTCGGCGAAGCCCCAATGTGCCGTTGCGGGATGGCCTGGCCAGATCGGGCACATCTCGCCGGCCGCGTTGTCGCACACGGTGATGATGAGGTCCATGTGCGGTGCGTCGGACTTGGCGAACTCGTCCCAACTCTTGCTGCGCAGACCTTCAATGGACATGCCGACCCGTTGCAGCGCCTCCAGAGCGAGCGGGTTGGGCTGCTGGTTGTCGCGCGGGCTGCTGCCGGCCGAAAAGGCGCGGAAGCGGTCGCCGGCCATGCCGTTCAGCAGGGCTTCGGCCAGGATGCTGCGGGCCGAGTTGTGGGTGCACAGGAACAGGACGTTCAGCGGCTTGGTGGTCGAGGTCATGGGTGTGGTTGGGACAAGGGGAGTCGGTCAGCAGAAACGCTCAACAGCGGCAGTCGGCCACCGCGTCGGTGGTCGAACACGCTGCGCCCTCGCAGCAGTTCTCGGTGAGGTAGCCCAGCAGCTCGTTCATCGTGGTGAACGAGGCGCGATAGATCAGGTTGCGACCCTGGCGCTCCTGGGTTACCAGGCCGGAATGCGTCAGTTCCTTGAGGTGGAAAGACAGCGTGCTCGCTGACCCGCCCATCTGTTCGATCAAGACCGATGGCGTTAGACCCGCAGGCCCCGCGACCACGAGCGCACGGAACAGGCGCAGTCGCAGGGAGTGTGCAAGCCCAGACAAAGCGTGAATGGCATCTTCTTCTTTCATTATTTCGATAATACAACAAATATCGAATTATCTCTAAAACTCTGATGGGCGCTATCCCTGCGGAGAGCCGACACCATGTTGATCGACCTCATCATGCAGTGGAGTGGAGTTGACTTTGACACTCTTTCGCATCGATGTTCAAGGCCATGAAGTTGCTACTCAGGTCTTCTTTGATCGGAGGGATATGGGGTGACCTCGCCGCTCAAGATGGTGTCAATTCTCTTGCCCAGCTTTTCCCAAGCGCCGCGGGTTTCATCAGCGTATTCGTGGTGCATGTAGTGGCGGCGAACCTTGGAGCCGGGCAGGACGTGGTTCTGACAACGGTCGATGATGTCCAGATTCACACCCAGAGCCTGCATCATTGTGGCGCCCGTACGGCGAAGGTCATGCGGCGTCCATTCACCACGTTGGCCCTTGGCCAGTACCATCGTATTGTCCTGACGGCGGTTTTTGAGCTTCTTGGTGCGCTCTTTGAACTGCTCTTGCCGGTCACCCACCTGTTTGGACACCGATTTCGGACACACTGCCTTGTCGATCTTGTTCCTCGCTGGAAAGCACCATGCTGATTTGCCGGTCAGCTCCCGCAATGCCTCAAACTGCCGCTTGGCGCCATCGGACAGATAGATGCGGTGCTCGACTTTTTTGCCGCGACGGCCTTTGACGTTCTCCTTGGGGATGAACCACACGCCGGTATCAAGGTTGACGTGTTCCCAGCGGGCCATCAGCAATTCACCGATGCGGCAGAGCGTGAACAAGCAAATCCAAAGTGCAAGCTGGGTTTCCTTCTGGACGGGGCGGGGGGCACTGCGGCGGTTCTGGGAGGCTTTGTAGTCGGCCTCCATCTTGGAGAAGATGTCACGCAGCTCGTGGATTTCTGCAGGCAATAACACGCGGTCGCGGGGGTCAGAGTCGAAGTCGTCATTGACAACCTGATCGAGTTCCACCAGTTCGGCTGGGTTGCATTCCACCAGAAGGCCTCGCCATGGCTGGCGTTGCTCGGCCCAGTGAAATAGCTGACGCAGGTTAGCCAGCAGCGCTTCGGCTGTGCGCCCCCGGCCTCGTCCTTGGCCCACCTTGCGCAGGATCTCGCGCAGATCGCCTTCGGTGATGTTGCGGACAGGCTTGCTGCCGATGGTTGGGAGGATGTCTTTGTCAAAGGCTCGTTTCAGTTCGGCGTTGTTGTTAGCCCGGGTCACGCCATCTGTCACCCAGGCGGTGAACATCGCGGACAGGGGCAAGTCAGCGGCATGTTCGCGGGCCTTGGCTGCGGCTTGCGCCTTGCGTTCGATTTCGGCCTTTTCTTGAAAGTCGATGTCATCGCGGGCCATGGCCTGAATGCGGGCATTCTCGGTGCGGGCTTGCGCCAGGGTCATGAGCCCCGGACCTTGGCCATATAGCTTGGGAAGGCGGGCTTGGCGCTGCTTGCCATCGACCACGTAACGGATCAGCCAGGTTTTGGTGCCATCGATGGCAACGCGCAGGTAGAGCCCTCGCTCCACCGTGATCTTGTAGGCGCTGGCCTGTGGCTTGGCTGACTCCAGGGTGCGCACCGTAACTGCCATAAAAGCCTCCGTGTCCTAGCGGTGTCCTAAAAATCCGTAGTTTCCAGTGTACACCGTTGGACATGGTTAGATTAATATGACCTCTTAAGATATTGATTTTGAATGATATTTCTGACTTTTTTGGTCTAATGGTGTCCAAGGATTTCCATCAATTAATTCCATGGGGTGCAAGGGGTAGCGAGTTCGAATCCCGCCACGCCGACCATTTTCTTCAGAGATCAACGGGCTACAGCAGCGATGCCGTAGCCCGTTTTTTTCGGCCATGCCACGGGGATCAGGCGATGTCGAAGGCGTGAAAGCCGAAGCGCCCCTGGCGCCTGTCCGCAAAGTAGTGTTCAAGCGTTTCGCGGACGGTGCGAAATGCGATTTCGTCCCAGGGGATTTCCGCTTCGCTGAACAGGCGGGCTTCCAGGGTTTCGAAGCCGGGCTTGAACTGGTCGCTGAGCAGGCGCGCGCGGTAGTAGATGTGCACCTGGCCGACCCGGGCCACGTTCATCAGGGTGAAGATCTCGCCCATTTCGAAGCGGGCGCCGGCTTCTTCGTCGGTTTCGCGCGCGGCACCTTCGGCAGTGGTTTCGCCCAGTTCCATGAAGCCGGCAGGCAAGGTCCACTTGCCGCGCCGGGGCTCGATGTTTCGCTTGCAGAGCAGCACGAGCTCGCCGGTTTCACCCCACACGGGCACGGTGCCCACCACGTTGAGCGGATTGTCGTAGTGGACCGTGTGGCAGGCGGGACACACGGCGCGGGGCTTGGTGTCGCCGTCGTCGGGCAGTCGCAGTTCCACGGCGGTGCCGCAGTTGCGGCAATATCTGGCGGGAGGGCGGATCATGAAGCCAGTTTAGCCGCCGGCGCTGCAGGACAAAAAAAGTCCCCACGCTCCGCCGCTTCGCGGTCCTCAGCCCCCCGAGGGGGCGCTTTTTGCCTTGGGGCGGCCCGGCAGCAAAAAAACCGGGCACTTGCCCGGTTCTTCTGCATGCACCACGCCAAGTGGGTGGCGATCAGGCTTTCTTGCCGTGCTTCGCGATCAAGGCCTTGGCGGTTTCGAGCAACTGTTTGCCGTTGAAGCCGCGCTTGTCCATGTCCTGCGTCCACTCCACCTCGACCTGGCGCGCCTTGCTCTGGAACTCGTGCGCTTCGTTGGTGGCGATGGTGTGGATGGTGTTGCCCTGGTCCACGGCGGCCTTGCGGCCCGCCGGGTCGCCGCCTTGCTGGACCTTGCCCAGCCAGCCGGAGGTCTCCAGGCCGGAGTTCTTGTCGATGATGGCCTTGAGGTCGGGAGCGAGCCCGTGGTACTTGTTCTTGTTCATGGCCATCACGAACGTGGTGGTGTACAGCGCGCCGCCCGCGGGGTCGAATTCGCTGTGGAACTTGGTGAGTTCGTGCACCTTGACCGATGGCACCACTTCCCAGGGGATGACGCAGCCGTCGATCACGCCCTTGGAGAGCGAGTCGGGGATTTGCGGCAGGGGCATGCCCACGGGCGTGGCACCCAGGTAGCCGAGCATCTTGGTGATCTGGCGGGTCGGGCCGCGCACCTTGGAGCCGCGCAGATCCTCGGCGGTCTTGATCAGCTTGCTGCGCATGTGGAACATGCCGGGGCCGTGGACTTGCAGGGCGATGGGCTGGACGTCCTTGAATTCGTCCTGGGCGACGGTCTGCACGTATTCCCAGTACGCCTTGGAGGTGGCCTCCGCGTTGTTCATCATGAACGGCAGCTCGAACACTTCGATGCGGGGGAAGCGCCCGGGGGTGTTGCCGGGCAGGGTCCAGACCACGTCAACGATGCCGTCGCGCGCCTGGTCGAACAACTGCACCGGCGAGCCGCCGAGCTGCATGGCGGGATAGGCCTCGAACTTGATGCGCCCGCCCGAATCTTTCTCGACCTTGTCCATCCAGGCCTTGTGCATGTTGAGCCACACGTTGGACTGCGGCGACATGAAGGTGTGGAACTTGAGCGTGACGCTTTGCTGGGCAAAGCCCACAAGGGCGGGGGCGCCCAATGCGATGGCGGCACCGGACTGGAGCAGGGTTCTGCGCTGGATCATGGTAGGGATCTCCTGGGGCGTTCAAAAATTGGAAGAGGGATGCGGCTGCTGCCCACGTTAAGGGCATCGCCGCGCAAAGGGGCAGAGGTCAAACCCGAAGCCCGGACTTCTTGGCGTTTGGCGGTTTACTTTTGCGAAATGAATTTACCCCTGTGAAATTATAAGAAGTTGCGGTTCAGGGTAAACCCGTGCCATGGTCGCTGTATCAGGCCACCTTGACCGAGATGCCGGTCAGTCGATCGACGCCTCCGGTGAGGGTGTCGCCGCGCACCACGGCGGCCACACCTTCGGGCGTGCCGGTGTAGATCAGGTCACCCGGTTGCAGTTCCCAGGCCTTCGAGAGGTGTTCGATGGTTTCCGCGATGTTCCAGATCAGCTTGTCGATCGAACTGCGTTGGCGGTCGGTGCCGTTGACCTGGAGCCAGATGCCGGCCTGGCCGATGTCTGCGGCATCGGCGGTCGGCGTGATCGGGCCGATGGGCGCCGAGTGGTCGTAGGCTTTGCCGATGCACCAGGGGCGCCCCTGTTTCTTCATGTCGGATTGCAGGTCGCGGCGGGTCATGTCCAGCC
The DNA here is from genome assembly GCA_964520365.1 of uncultured Hydrogenophaga sp. Lineage (GTDB taxonomy): Bacteria > Pseudomonadota > Gammaproteobacteria > Burkholderiales > Burkholderiaceae_C > Hydrogenophaga. Next base: position 12,225 of record CAZFOT010000049.1, on the reverse strand, counting down.
CGACCGCATATCCGAAGATGTGGCGGTGCGCATCCTGGGCCGGGATGTCGCGCCCGCCGACGCCAATGGCCACCACGAGCTCGATTTCGTGGTGCAGGTTGCTGGTGAGGCTGGGATAGGGGATCTCGGCGGTCTGCCCATCCTCGGCCACCACGACGGTATCGGCCGGTTTGAGGAAGAAGAATGGGGGCTCGCGGCCGGTGAAGCCCATTTCCTTGGCATGTTCTTCGTAGTTCCGGCCCACGCAGTACACGCGGTGAACGGGGAAGCGCTCGGCACGGCCGACAACAGGCACGGAGACCACGGGGGTGGGGGGGAACAGGTAGTCCATAGGGGGTCTATTTCAGGATGGAGGGGGTTGAGGGAGGGTGCGTACCCATCCATTGTCAATGCTGCGAAGCCGGCAGGTGCACCTCGAGGCCGTCGAGTTCGGGCGTCAACCGGATCTGGCAGCTCAGGCGGCTCTCGGGCTGCACCGGGCTGGCGGCGAAGTCCAGCATGTCCAGTTCGTCGGGGCTGGCCGGTGGCAGCTTGTCCAGCCAGGCCGGCGACACCATGACGTGGCAGGTGGCGCAGGTGAGGGTGCCGCCGCAGTCGGCCTCGATGCCGCGCACGTTGGCGTCTACCGCGGCCTTCATGAGGCTCTGGTCGGGCTGGGCTTCGATGGTTTGCACCGTGTGGTCGGCGCTGATGAATCGGATGTGGATCATGGGGTCGGGCGAGGTCGGGTTCAGATGCGGGAGAAGTATTCGCGGCGCTCGAAGTCGGTGCGGTCCTCGGCCTGCGCGCAGCGGTCGATCTCGCTTTGTTTGATGCGGCTGTAGTAGCGCACGAAGCCGTCGCCCAGGCCATTGCACAGCGCGGTATCGGCCTGCAGGGCGGCGAGGCCTTCGGCCAGCGTGGTCGGGATCTTTTCGCCACCGTCTGCGTAGGGCGTTTCGCTGCCTGGCGGCGGCGTCAGGCCGCGCGCCAGGCCGTCGAGCCCGGCGTGGATCTGCGCGGCCATGTACAGGTAGGGGTTGGCGGCTGGCTCACCCACGCGGTTCTCGATGCGCGTGGCCGGGTCGCCCGCCGCACCCACCACGCGCAGCATGGCGCCGCGGTTGTCGCGTCCCCACAGCACGGCCTGGGGCGCCAGTGCGTTGGGGCGGAACCGGGCGAAGCCGTTCACGGTGGGGGTGCACAGCACGGTCATGCCGCGCGCGTGGTCCAGCAGCCCGCCCAGCCACTGCATGCCCGCGTCCGACAGGGTGTGGGTGGCGTCCAGCGGGGTGGTGCCTGGCGCCGGCGTTTCGCGCACGCAGGCGTTGCGACCCGTGGCCAGGTCGGTGAGCGACTGGTGCAGGTGCCAGCCGCTGGACATGATGTTCGGGAACGGCGGGCGGCACATGAAGGTGGCGTGGTAGCCCGCGCGGCGCAGCGCCTGGCGCACGCCGTTGCGGAAGAGCACCATCTGGTCGGCGGCGGTCAGGGCGTCGGTGGCGTCGAAGACGGCTTCCACTTGGCTGGGGCCGAGTTCGATCTCCAGCGACTGCAGCGGCAGGCCCAGCGATTGGGCGGTCTGCATCACGATGCGCAGTGGCGCCTCGGCCATGTCCATCATGGCTTCGGACTGCAGGTTGTAGCCCGGGTGGATCATCTCCACCTCGGGCGGCAGGCCCGGCCAGGCGGCCAGTTCGGGATCGAGCTGAGGGCGCTCGCTGGTGATGCGGTAGATGTGGAATTCGACTTCCAGCCCGGTCTTCAGGCCAAGGCCCGCCTGCGCCAGCCGCGCCAGCGCGTCCTGCAGCACGCGGCGGGTGTCCAGCGGCACCGGCGTGCCGTCGGCGAACCAGGGCTGGCAGCGCAGCCAGCCCGTGCGTTCGAGCCAGGGCAGGACGGTGAAGCTGTCGGGGTCGGGCAGCAGCATCAGGTTGGCCGCGCCGGCGAAGGCGGGCAGGTCGGCCGCGCCGCCGGGCTCGAACACCTTCCAGGCGGTGCGGTCGGCGGTGTCCTTGAGCATGAGGGTGCCGACCATGCCCACGCCGTCGCGCAGCGCGCGCACGGCCGCACAGGCCGTCAGCGTCTTGCCGCGCAGCATGCCGTGGGTGTCGCACCAGCCCATGCGCACCCGCTCGACGCCGCTGGCCTCGATGAGCCTGGCCAGGTGCAGACAGGCGGCTTCGCGTTCGGGGGTGTGGATGCCGCAGTTGTGCGCGAAGCTCATTCGGATACGCCCGTGGAGGCTGCGGCCTGTTCGACTTCGGGAGCTGGTGTCCAGGGGGCGTTGCTGCGCTTCGCGTGCACGCTGTCCTGCCACCAGGCCTGCCAGTCTTGCGCGGGGGCGATGCCGTCCACGGTGTCCGGTCCAGCGATGGCTGCGTGCAGGGCGGGGTCGGCCATGCCCGGCGCCGTTCCACCCTGTTCGACCGCGTCGATGGCCTGTTGCAGCAGGCGGCGGTTGGCCATGATGACCTTGTCGGTCGTGCCCAGGTGTTCGCGGGTGCGGTCCTGGATGGCGCCCATGCTTTCGCAGGCCCACTGGTCGTGCACGTTGATGTCGTCCTCGCCCATGCCCAGGTAGGTGCGGCTCATCTGCTCCTCGGCGTTGAAGCCCCATTGGTTGTGGCGCCCCGATTTCGGGATGTAGTCGGGCAGGGTGACGGCGTCCAGACGCTGCTGGCGCATGGCGGCCTTGTCCACCGGGCCAGCGAAGCTGGTGAAGAAGGCGAACCAGTAGTTGTGCGTGTCGTCGACCGGCACGTGCATCTGCGTGATGGTCATGGTCTCCGACAGGGGAATGACGAAGGTCTGCGGGAACACGGCGTTGGTGATGCGCACGTGGGTCAATGCCTCGGTCATGGGGCGCAGTGCCGTGAGCTGCAGGCCGTAGGGCTGGGCCGTGAACGAGATCTGCGGCTGGCCGAACTCGCGCATCACCCGGGTCATGGGCCAGCGTTCGCCGCCCACGTCGCCCGCGCTGGCGCCGCGGAACTGCTTGCCGTAGCTGTCTTCGAGCGAGCCGTCGCTGAAGAAGCGGTGCAGGTACGAGGCGTGCGCCGGGTCGATGCCCACTTCGAAGGCCTGCAGCCAGTTGCAGTGCCACAGGCCCTTGAAGGCGAAGGTGTGGGTGCCGGGCGCAATGAAGCAGTCGAGGTCGGGGAAGGGCGGTGGGGTCTGGCCTTCGGGGCCGAACCAGGCGAAGAGCACGCCGCTCTTTTCCACCAACGGGTAGCTGCGCTGGCGGATGCGCGTGCACAAGGTGCTGCCGGTCGGTTCGGCCGGGGTTTCGATGCACTGGCCGGTGGTGTCGAACTTCCAGCCGTGAAACGGGCAGCGCAGGCCGTCGCCTTCGTTGCGGCCGTAGGCCAGGTCGGCCCCGCGGTGCGGGCAGTCGCGGTCGAGTAGGCCGAAGGTGCCCTGGGCGTCGCGGAACAGCACGAAATCCTGCCCCAGCACGCGCACCGGCTTGACCGGGCGCACCGCCATGCGCGGGTCCAGCGCGGGGTCGAACTCGTCCAGCAGGGCGACCGGCTGCCAGTAGCGGCGCAGCAGTTCGCCGCCGGGCGTGCCCGGTCCGACCTGGGTGAGGCGTTGATTGAGTTCGGCTTTCATCGTGGTCCTGTGTGGTTGGTTTAAACGGTATACCGTTTTCGTGATTCAGTGTACAGTTTGTGCCATGAACCTGCAAGACACCGTTTTGATGCAACTGCGCGACCTGATCCTCAGCGGGCAGTTCGAGCCGGGCCAGCGCCTGGCCGAACAGCAGCTCGCCGAGCGCCTGGGTGCCTCGCGCACGCCCGTGCGTGCCGCCCTGGTGACGCTGGAGCAGGAGGGCCTGGTCGAAGCCAATGAAACGGGCAAGTACCTGGTGCGCCAGTTCACCGCGCAGGAGGTGATCGACGCGATTGCCGTGCGCGGCCACCTGGAAGGCATGGCCTCGCGGCTGGTGGCCGAGCACGGCCTGTCGCGCCAGTTGCAGGGCGATTTGCAGGCCTGCCTGGACGAGGGCGACCGGCTGCTGGCCGACAACCCGCTCACCCTGGAAAGCTATGCCGCCTACGCCGCCATGAACGACCGCTTTCACGCGCTGCTGCTGGACGCCTGCGGCAACCGCGCCCTGCAGCGCGCCGTGGCGCTCAACGACAAGCTGCCGTTCGCGCCCGCGTCGGCCATGCTGCCGATGCAGGGCACGGTGGCGATGGACCGCGACTGGATGCTGTACGCCCACCGGCAGCACCACATGCTGTTCGACGCCCTGCGGCGCGGCGAAGGCGCGCGCGCGCAGGCGCTGTCGGTGGAGCACACCGAGGTGGCGCAGATGAACATGCGCCTGGCGCTGGAGCGCCGCGCCGAGTCCGAGCGCGTGATGCCGGTGATGCGGCTGGTGGTGGGTTGAGCTTCTGCGGTCGGTGTATCGTGCGGGCATGGAGACCAACGACCTGCCCGAAGCGGGCACCGGCCTCTCGCTGCGGCGGGTGGCGATCGACACCTACCACGAGAACGTGGCCTACCTGCACCGGGACTGCGCGGTCTATCGGGCCGAAGGCTTCCAGGCGCTGTCCAAGGTGGAGGTCCGGGCCAACGGCCGGCGCATTCTCGCCACCCTCAACGTGGTGGACGACACGGCCATCGTCGGCTGCAACGAACTGGGCGTGTCCGAAGACGCGTTCGCCCGGCTGGACGTGCCGCACGGGCACCCGGCATCGGTGTCGCAGGCCGAGCCGCCGGAGTCCATTCCCGCGCTGTTCCGCAAGATCAACGGCGAGCGCCTGGGGCGCGAGGACTTCCGCGCCATCGTTCGCGACATCGCCGACCTGCGGTACTCCAAGATCGAGCTGACCGCCTTCGTGGTGGCCAGCAATCGCAGCGAGCTCGACCGCGAGGAGGTCTACTTCCTGGCCGAAGCCATGGTGGCCAGCGGGCGCCGGCTGGACTGGCACGAACCGCTGGTGGTCGACAAGCACTGCATCGGCGGCATTCCGGGCAACCGCACCTCCATGCTGGTGGTGCCCATCGTCGCCGCCTACGGCCTGGTGTTTCCCAAGACCTCGTCCCGGGCCATCACGTCGCCGGCGGGCACGGCCGACACCATGGAGGTGCTGGCCAACGTCGAACTGCCGTTCGACCAGATGACCGGCATCGTGCGCGAGCACCGGGGTTGCCTGGCCTGGGGCGGCACCGCCGACCTCTCGCCCGCCGACGACGTGCTGATCTCGGTCGAGCGCCCCCTGAGCATCGACTCCCCGGGGCAGATGGTGGCGTCCATCCTGTCCAAGAAGGTCGCGGCCGGCGCTACCCATCTGGTGCTCGACGTGCCGATCGGTCCCACCGCCAAGGTGTGCTCCATGCCGGAAGCGCAGCGGCTGCGCCGCCTGTTCGAGTATGTGGCGCAGCGCATGCACCTGTCGCTGGACGTGGTCATCACCGATGGGCGCCAGCCCATCGGCCGTGGCGTAGGCCCGGTGCTGGAGGCGCGCGACGTGATGCAGGTGCTGGAGAACGATCCCCAGGCGCCGGACGACCTGCGCCAGAAGTCGCTGCGCCTGGCCGGGCGCCTGATCGAGTGCAGCCCGGACGTGCGCGGCGGCGACGGATTCCGCATCGCGCGCGACATCCTGGACTCCGGCCGTGCCCTGGCGCGCATGCACGACCTCATTCGCGCCCAGGGCGCGCGCGGCTTCGATCACCACCATCCCCCGCTGGGCCTGCTGACGCTGGAGGTGGTGGCGCCCGCCTCTGGCGTGGTCACGGGCATCGACAACCTGCAGATCGCGCAGGTCGCGCGCCTGGCCGGTGCGCCGAAGGTTCAAGGCGCCGGGGTCGATCTGTTGCACAAGCTCGGCGACGCCGTCTCGGCGGGCGAGCCGCTCTACCGCATACACGCCAGCTACCCGGCCGACCTGGAGTTCGCCCGCCTGGCCAGCCTGCGCGCGAGCGGCTTCAGCATCGGCACGGAGGAGCAGGTGCCGCACGTTTTCGTGGAGTTTTGACATGGGACACCCCCCTGCGCCGCTTTGCGGCTTCCCCCCTCTCTGGCGCGCCCTTGGCGCTTGGAGGGGGGACGGCACCCTTGGGCCGGCGGAGCCGGACCTTCGGTGCCCCTGGGTCTTGCGCTGCTTCGTGCGTTGCGGGTCGCGCTCTGGCGAGGAGGTCGACTGATGGGCGGGTCCGCAGTCTCGCAAGCGGGTGTCCTGCTGTGCTTCGAGGATGAGGCGGCGCTGGCGCGCGCGGCGGCCGATGCGGCCGGCCTGGGCTGCGCGGTGGTGGAGCGGCACCGTTTTCCCGATGGCGAGTTGCGCCTGCGCCTGCCGGAGGCGCTGCCTGGCCGGGTGGTGTTCTGGCGCAGCCTGCATCAGCCCAACGAGAAGCTGGTGGAGGCCATGATCGTGTCGCAGGCCGCGCGCGGCCTGGGCGCTCGCCACCTCACGCTGGTGGCGCCCTACCTGGCCTACATGCGCCAGGACATGGCGTTCCGCCCCGGCGAGGCCGTCAGCCAGCGCATCGTGGGCGCGTTCCTGGCCGGGCTGTTCGACGCGGTGATCACGGTGGACCCGCACCTGCACCGCGTGGCCACGCTGGAAGAGGCCATTCCGGTGCCCGACGCGATCGTGCTCAGCGGCGCGCCGCTGCTGGCCGATCACATCGCCCGGCACCGCGGCGAGGTCCTGCTCATCGGTCCCGATGAAGAAGCCCTGCAATGGGTGGCGCAGGCCGCCGCGCGCCATGGCTGGGATCACGCCGTGTGCCGCAAGACGCGCCACGGCGACCGGCAGGTGGACATCGCACTGCCGGACGCACCGGTGGCCGGGCGCCGCGTGGTGCTGATCGACGATGTGGCGAGTTCGGGCCAGACCCTGGTGCAGGCCGCGCAAGGCCTGCTGGCCGCGGGGGCCGCGTCGGTGGACGTGGCCGTGACCCACGCCCTGTTCGCCGCCGACGCGCTGCAGCGCGTGTGCGCGGCCGGCGTGGGCGAGGTCTGGAGCACCGACTGCATCGCCCACCCGACCAACGCGGTCAGCATCGTCCCGGCGGTGGCAGGGGCATTGCGCGAGCTGCATGCCCGGCGCGGATGAATTGCCCACAATCGCGGTTTTTCACTTGTCGGACCGCCTGACCATGCCCACCTTGTTCGATCCCGTCGCCGCCGGCGACCTGAAGCTGGCCAACCGCGTCGTCATGGCGCCCCTCACCCGCAACCGCGCGCCCGGCGCCGTGCCCACGCCGCTGATGGCCACCTACTACAGCCAGCGCGCCACGGCCGGCCTGCTCATCACCGAAGCCACGCCCGTGAGCCACCAGGGGCAGGGCTATGCCGACGTGCCGGGGCTGTACGCGCCCGGTCAGATCGCCGGGTGGCAGGACGTCACCCGCGCCGTGCACGCCGCCGGCGGCAAGATCGTGGTGCAGCTCTGGCACGTGGGGCGGGTGTCCCACAACGACCTGCAGCCCGGTGGCGGCGCGCCCGTGGCGCCCTCGGCCATCCGCGCCAAAACCAAGACCGTGCTGATGATCGACGGCGTGCCCACCTTCGTGGAAACCTCCGAGCCCCGGGCGCTGGCGTTGGACGAACTGCCCGGCATCGTGCAGGACTTCCGCCAGGCGGCCCTCAACGCCATCGAGGCCGGGTTCGACGGCGTCGAGATCCACGCCGCCAATGGCTATCTGATCGACCAATTCCTCAAGACCGGGAGCAACCACCGCGACGACGCCTACGGCGGCGGCATCGAGAACCGCGCGCGCCTGCTGCTGGAAGTCGTGAAGGCCGTGGCCGATGCCATCGGCGGCGGTCGCACCGGCATCCGCCTCTCGCCCGTGACGCCGGCCAACGACGTGATCGACGCCGATCCCCAGCCTTTGTTCGATCACGTGGTGCGCCAGCTCGCACCCCTGGGCCTGGCCTATGTGCACGTCATCGAAGGGGCCACGGGTGGCCCGCGCGAAGTGCCCGATCGTCCGTTCGACTACGCGGCGCTGCGCGCGAGCTACCGCAACGCGGGCGGGCAGGGCGCCTGGATGGTCAACAACGGCTACGACCTGACACTGGCCGGGCAGGCGCTGGAAGCGGGCGCGGATCTGGTGGCGTTTGGCCGCTCCTACATCGCCAACCCGGATCTCGTGGCCCGTCTGCGCCAGGGTGGCCCGTTCAACACGCCCGAGCGCGCCACGTTCTATGGCGGCGGGTCGGAGGGGTATACCGACTATCCCCCACTGGCTGCTTGAGACCGAGGCAGACGGTTCAGTTTTGCGCAGGGCCGCGCAAGCCCTGGGCGCGCCGCTGCTCGCGTTGCATGAAGAGGTAGAGGCTTTCCGTTTTCTCGCGTGCCCACGGGGTGCGGCGCAGGAACTTCAGGCTCGATCCCACGCTGGGATCGAGCGCGAAACAGCGCACCGGAATGCGCTGAGCCAGTCCTTCCCATCCGTAGCAGTCGGCCAGTTCGGTCACCATGCGTTCGAGGGTGACGCCGTGCAGCGGGTTGCGTGGCTGGCTGGGCGGCGCGCCGGCGGGATCGGGGGGCGGGGCGGATGTCATGACCTCGATTGTCCGCGTTTCGGATGGGTGCCGGCAGCGAGCCAGGGTCGGCGGGCACAAAGACGGCACCTCGGTTTATCCTTGCGCTCCATGAAGCTCTACAACTACTTCCGATCCTCCGCCTCGTTCCGCGTGCGCATTGCGCTGGCGATCAAGGGCCTGCCCTACGAGTACCTGCCGGTTCATCTGGCACGGGGTGAACACAGGCTGCCGGCGTTTGCCGACGTGGCCGTCGAGGGCCTGGTGCCGATGCTGGAACTGGACAACGGCACGCGACTGACCCAGTCGATGGCCATCATCGAATACCTGGACGAAGCGCACCCCGCGCCCGCGCTGCTGCCATCCGACCCGCTGGGCCGAGCGCGCGTGCGCGCGCTGTCCCAGATCGTGGCCTGCGAGATCCATCCGGTCAACAACCTGCGTGTGCTCAAGTACCTCACGAAGCAGTTGAAGGTGGACGAGGAGGCCAAGAACACCTGGTACCGCCACTGGGTGCGCGAGGGCCTGGAAGCGTTCGAGCGCCAGTTGGCGGCCGCGCCGACATCGGTTTTCTGCCACGGTGACACACCGACCCTGGCCGACTGCTGCCTGGTGCCGCAGATCTTCAACGCGCAGCGGTTCAACACCCCGCTCGACGGGCTCCCACGCACCATGGCGGTCTTCGACGCCTGCATGGCGCACGAGGCGTTCCAGCAAGCCCAGCCTTCGGCCTGTCCCGACGCCGAGGCCTGACGCCCGGTCTGATGCCCTGGTCTGAAGGCCACGTCGTCCCCGAGTGGCCCGCGCCCGCGGGCGTGAGGGCGATCTTCACCACCCGCGCCGGAGGCGTGTCCGCGCCCCCGTTCGACAGCTTCAACCTGGGCGAACACGTGCGCGACGCCGCCGCTTCGGTGGCTGCCAACCGCGAACGCCTGCGGCGCATGGTGTCGCCCTCCAGGCCCGTGTTCCTGCGGCAGGTGCATGGCGCCGGCGTCGTCCAGCTCGACGCCGCCACGCCCGACGCCGCCGAGGCCGATGGCTGCGTGGCACGGGCCGGCAGCGGCGCGGCCGCCACCATCATGGTGGCGGACTGCCTGCCGGTCCTGCTCGCCCTTGCATCCGGACGCGCGGTGGCCGCCGCGCACGCGGGCTGGCGGGGGCTGGCCGGTGGCGTGCTCGAGGCCACGGTACAAGCCCTGCGGGATGCCGGGGGGCCGGAGAAGGAAGCCGACGGCGTGATGGCATGGCTCGGCCCCTGCATTGGTCCGGCTGCGTTCGAGGTGGGTGCCGAGGTGGTGGACGCTTTCGTGTCGCAGGACCCGGGCGCCGCAGCCTGCTTCCGGCTTCAGGACGGGGGCAAGTTCCTGGCCGATCTGCCCGAACTCGCCAGGCGGCGCCTGCGTGCCCTGGGCGTGGCATCGCTGCACGGCAACGATGGATCGCCCGCCTGGTGCACCGTCACCGAATCGTCAAGGTTCTTTTCGCACCGGCGCGACGCCGTCCGTCTCGGCAGCACCGGCCGCATGGCCGCTTGCGTCTGGATCGACTGACGCGGCGGTCTGTGCCGCGAGGCGCTCGCGGTCCTCGGCGGCTTCGCGGGTCTTGATTGCCTTGCGGCGCTGGGGCGTGCGCATCAGGTAAACCACCAGTGCCACCGGCAGCAAACCGTAAAGAAAAAAGGTCACAATGGCTCCAAGGACGGTGCCGGTGGTGTTGGATGCTTCCGCCGCCGCCATCATCAACACCACATACAACCAGCCGATCACAACCAGATACACATTCCACCTGCGCCCCGGGAAAGCTTGTCAGCCAGCTGGAAGTCAGCCGGTCGATACTAGGGAAAACCCGGGAAACTGCCCTAGACGGTTCGATAATAAGCCGCAGGTCACAATCATTGGAGACGAACATGACATCAGGGAACAATCCCCAGCAAGCTTGGCTGGAGGCCGCCCAGCAGTTCCAGCAAAACCTCGTTGCCCAATGGACCCAACTGGCGCAGGCCATGCCTGGCGCCGCCGCAGCGGCCAATCCCTTCGGGATGCCCGTGCCGACGGCCATGCCCATGCCCTCGGCGATGCCGGGCATCGCCGGTGTCGGCGACATGTTCAGCCAGGCCGCGGGCCACGCGGTGAGCTTCGATCCGGCGAAGCTGCTCGAGATCCAGACCAACTACATGAAGGAAGTGGCGGGCCTGTGGAACCAGGGCCCCCACGTCAAGCCCGAGGGCGATCGGCGCTTCGCCTCGGAGGCCTGGGCCGGCAATCCGGTGGCGGCGTTCGCCGCCGCGTCCTACCTGCTCAATGCGCGCACGCTGATGGCCATGGCCGATGCGGTGCAGGGCGATGCCAAGGCCCGCAGCCGCGTTCGCTTCGCGGTGCAGCAGTGGATCGACGCCAGCGCGCCCAGCAATTTCCTGGCCTTCAATGCCGAGGCCCAGAAAAAGGCCATCGAAACGCAGGGCGAGAGCATCGCCAAGGGCATGGCCAACCTGTTGCACGACATGAAACAGGGCCATGTGTCGATGACCGACGAGAGCGTGTTCGAGGTCGGCAAGAACGTGGCCACCACCGAAGGCGCGGTGGTGTTCGAGAACGAACTGTTTCAGCTCATCGAATACAAGCCGCTCACCACCAAGGTCTACGAGAGGCCTTTTCTGCTGGTGCCGCCGTGCATCAACAAGTTCTACATCCTTGACCTGCAGCCCGAGAACTCGCTGATCCGCTATTGCGTGGAGCAAGGCCATCGCACCTTCGTGGTGAGCTGGCGCAACCCGGACGAGTCACTGGCGAACAGGACCTGGGACGACTACATCGAGGACGCGGTGATCAAGGCGATTGCCGTCACGCAGGACATCACCGGCGCCAAGACCATCAATGCCCTGGGCTTCTGCGTGGGCGGCACCATGCTGGGCACGGCGCTGGCCGTGCTGGCTGCGCACGGTGAAGAGCCGGTGCACAGCGCCACCTTCCTCACCACGCTGCTGGATTTCACCGACACCGGCATCCTCGACGTGTTCATCGACGAGAACTTCGTCAAGTACCGCGAAGCGCAGTTCGCCCAGGGCGGTCTCATGCCGGGGCGCGACCTGGCCACCACCTTCAGCTTTCTTCGCCCCAATGACCTGGTGTGGAACTACGTGGTGGGCAACTACCTGAAGGGCGAGGCGCCGCCGCCGTTCGACCTGCTGTACTGGAACTCCGACAGCACGAACCTGCCGGGACCGTACTACGCGCGCTATCTGCGCCAGATGTACCTGGAGAACAACCTGGTGAAGCCGGGCGTCATGACGGTGTGCGGCGAGAAGGTCGACTTCCGCAAGGTCAAGCTGCCGGTCTACGTCTACGGTTCCCGCGAAGACCACATCGTGCCCATTGGCGGCGCCTACGCGAGCACGCAGGTGTTCCCTGGCAAGAAGCGTTTCGTGATGGGGGCTTCCGGCCACATCGCCGGCGTGATCAACCCGGCCAGCAAGAACAAGCGCAGCCACTGGATCGGCCCGGCGGGCAAGTTCCCGGCGGATGTCAGCGACTGGATCGACAGCGCCACCGAGCACCCGGGCAGTTGGTGGACCGACTGGTCCAACTGGCTCAAGCCACAGGCCGGCAAACAGATCGCCGCGCCCAGGAACTACGGCAAAGGCAAGACCTACGCGGTGATCGAACCCGCGCCGGGCCGCTACGTCAAGGCCAAGGCTTGAACACTTTTTCTTGAACCTCTCTGGAGATATCCCATGG
>CAZFOT010000048.1:0-20174 GCA_964520365.1 uncultured Hydrogenophaga sp. | reverse complement strand
GCCGTCCCCCCTCCAAGCGCCCCAAGGGCGCGCAAGGGAGGGGGGAAGCCGCAAAGCGGCGCAGGGGGGTGTCCCCTACGGAAGCTCCAGCACGAACTCGGCGCCGCCTTCGGCGGCATTGCCCGCGCTCAGGCGCCCGCCGTGCTGCTCGACGATGCCGTAGCTGATCGACAGCCCCAGGCCCGTGCCCTTGCCCACCGGCTTGGTGGTGAAGAAGGGGTCGAAGATGCGCAGCAGGTGTTCGGGCGGGATGCCCGGACCGTTGTCGCGCAGGCTGACGCGAGCCATGCCCTGCGGCGTGCGGCCAACCGACAGCCACACGCAGGGCTGCTGGCCTGGCCCCACCGCGTCGAATCCGTTTTGCAGCAGGTTCATCATCACTTGCTGCAACTGGCCCGCGCTGCCCATGACCATGCAGGGTCCGTCCGGCTGCCAGTGCACGTCGGCCGGCTGGGCACGGCCCTTCTGCACCCAGTGGATCGCGAGGTCGATCACCTCCACCAGGTTCACCGGCGCGCGTTCCTCCGGGTCCATGGCCGAAAAGCGCTTGAGCCCGTGCACGATGTCGGCGGTGCGCTGCGCGCCTTCGAGCGTGCCTTCGATCAGCGAGGGCAGGTCGGCCAGCAGGTGTTCGATGCGCAGCTTCTCCCGCATGGCCTGCAGCACCGGTTCGGTTTCGTGCGCGTGCATGGCCGCCAGGTAGGTGCGCAGCCGGTCGCTGTACTTGCGCAGCGCGTGCACGTTGCCGAGCACGAAGCTGATCGGGTTGTTGAGTTCGTGCGCCACGCCGGCCACGAGCTGGCCCAGCGAAGCCATTTTTTCCGAATGCAGCAACTGCTGCTGCGTGCGCTTCAAGGCCTCGTGGGCGGCGCGCATCTCGTGGTAGGCGCGCTTGATTTCGGCCGTGGGGCGGCCCACCCACACGGTGCCCATGCGCCGGCCGTTGCCGCCGATGCGCGGCGTGCAGTTGGCGTCCACCGACACGGCCTGGCCCTGGCGGTCCAGCAGGTTGAGCTCGATGCCCTCCCCCGCGCGCGGCGCGTCGGCCTTTTCCATGGCCGCACGCGCCAGTTCCACGCTCTGGGCATCGGCCAGCAACGCGTACAGCGGCGTGCCGCGCAACTGTTCCTCGGGCCGTCCGACCAGTTCGCACAGCGCGGCGTTGGCCTGCTCGATCACGCCGTTCGCATCGCAGACCACCAGCACGTCCGACATCGAGGTCAGCACGCTGAAGATGAACTGCTGCGACTGCTCCAGCTCGGCGTTCTTCTTCTCCAGCTCCACCTCGTCGTCGATCAGCCGGGTGTAGACCTCGTCCATCTTCTGGATCACGTCCATCCAGGTGGATTCGTCCACGCCGTCCATCGGCACGGTGGGCAGCGGACTCCTGGAGCGCGACTTGCTCATGGCGTCAATGCACGGTGCAGACCATGCAGGGGTCGAAGGATCTGACGATGTGCTGCACCGCCACGGGCGTCTTCTCGCCTTCGCGCACCGGCGCGCCCACCAGCGCCTGTTCGAGCGCGCCGGGCGTGCCGGCGGCGTCGCGCGGCGAGAAGTTCCAGCTCGTGGGGGCGACGATCTGGTAGTTGGCGATGCGCCCGCGCCGCGCCACCACCCAGTGCCCCAGACTGCCGCGCGCGGCCTCCGACAGGCCCATGCCGCTGCCCTCGTCGGGCAGATCGGCCGGCACGCAAAAAGATTCTGTAGGCCGCAGCGCGCGCAGCCAGTCTTCCATCAGCGGCACCACGCGCGCGAGTTCGAGCGCGCGCGCGAGCACGCGGGTGTAGACCGTGCCGCCATGGCGCGCCACCGCGTCGCGCACCAGCGGATGGCCGGCCGCGAGCTGGCGCGCGATGGCGCCGGTCTCGATCACTTCGCCGCCCAGGCGCGGCGCCTTGTTCCAGGTGTAGCCGCGCGCCTTGCCGGGGTCGGGCTGGGTCTGCCCCACCAGCGGATGCAGCGGCCCGGCGCCGTCGGCCAGCCAGGCGTGGGTGGCATCCTCGGTGATGGCCGCGGCGTCCACCGCGTCGAGCCGAGCGAACTCGGCGCGCCACACGCCGCCGGGCAGCGCAAAGCCGCCATCGGGCTGCGCATAGGCGCCGTAGCTCAGGTAGCGGCCCGGCCCGGGGCCGAGCGCGCCGAGTTGCAGGTCGCGCACCAGCGTGAGGAAGAAGCGCAGGTCGCCGCCTTGCGGGGCCTGCGCGTGCCAGTCCCACAGCGCGTCTTCGGTCCGCAACTCGGCCATGGCCTCCAGCGGCGCGGCAAACATCTGACGCTCCAGGAAGGCGCGGAACTCGCGCACGCGCGCGAGCAGGCGCACGCGCTCGGCCGCGTCGATGGGCCGCGTGGAGCCGCCGGGTTCGATGGATTGCGTGTGCGGCCACTTGCCGCCCAGCGTGCCCATGAGCGTGAGCCAGCGCTGGCGCGCCGCGGTGGCCGCGCGCACCTGCTCGCCGTGGTTCGGCGCGAAGCGGCGCACGGCCTCGGCGTGCCAGGCGTGCGGGGCATACACCGGGCGCGTGAAGTCGGGCATGAAGAACAGGTAGAAGTGCGTGAGGTGGTCGGCCAGGTTCTCGGTCGCCAGGATCACGTTGGTCGCGTGCTGGCCGTTGGCCGGCATGGCGATGCCGCCCAGGTGCGCCAGCGCACGCGCCGACGCCACCGACTGCGACACCGAGCAGATGCCGCAGATGCGCGGCACGTAGACCAGCGCGTCGTGCGGCGCCTTGCCCTGCAGGATCTGCTCGAAGCCGCGGTACATGGTGGCGTTGACCTGCGCCGAGGCCACGCGGTCGCCCTGCACGTCGAGCTGGACTTCGAGGTCGCCCTCGACGCGGTTGAAAGGTCCGACCAGCAGGCGCGTGTTCATCCGGTCACTTCAAGCGGGTTTTCCGGATCGCGGGCTTCACCACCAGGTGGTCGGCCACCGCGTTGTGCTTCACGCGCTTGGGCGTGGCGCTCTTGGACAGCGAGGCCAGCGCGACGAACCAGGCCTTGGGCATGTCGGTCGGCAGGCCGATGGGAATGCCCGCGAGCTTGGGGGTTTCGTGGAACGGGTGGCCCGGTTCCTGGAAGCCGGGCTCGGTGCAGGCGATGCAGGCGTAGCCGCCGCGCGTGCACGAGCCCTCGCCGTTCCACAGCCGCGTGTTGCAGTCCGCGTGCACCTGGGTGCCCTTGCAGCCCATGTGCTCCATCATGCAGCCCAGGTCGGACGGCTTCTCCGCGCTGGCCTTGAACTCGTAGTACTCGTTGCGCGTGCAGCCGTGGTGCACGAGCTGGTCGGCGTAGAAACGCGGCCGGTTCAGCGGGTCGAGGTCTTCGACCGTGAAACTGTCGGCGGCCAGCGCCATGAGGGTGTCGATGACCCAGCTCGGGTGCGTGGGGCAGCCGGCCACGTTGATCACCGGCAAGCCGCTGGCCGAGCGGAACGCCGCGCCCAGCAGGCCGCCGGGCTCGTCGTCCTCGAACTGCAGGCCGCAGGCATCGGTGGGGTTGTCGCCGCCGGCGGTGATGCCGCCCCAGGCCGCGCAACTGCCCACGGCCACCACGTGCCGGGCGCGCGCGCTCAGGCGCCGCACCCACTCGATCATGGGCAGGCCGGTGCCGGCCAGCATGTGAAAGCGGCCGGTACCGTGCGGCCCGCGTAGCAGCGAACCTTCCACGCACAGCGCGTCCAGCCGCGCGCGGCCGTCGAGCACGGCGCCGAGCAGGTCCAGCAGTTCGTCGCCGCTCTCCATCGAGAGCGAGGGGTGCCACAGCAGGTGGATGCCGGCGTCGCGCAGATGGCCCTGAAAGTCGGTGGTGTCGGCGCACAGCAGCGACATGCTGCAGCCGCCGCAACCGCCGCTCTGAAGCCAAAGCACGTTCAGGGGCATGTCATTTCTCCAGACCCAAGCGTTGCATCTTGCCGCGAAGGCCCACGCGCGACAAGCCCAGTTCCTGCGCCACGCGGGTCTTGTTCCAGCGGTGGCGCTGCAGCGTCTCGCGCAGCACCATGGCCTCGATCACGTCCAGCCGCTCGGCCAGTGTGCCGCTGGTGGGCAGCGCAGCCTGCAGGTCCTCGCCGCCTTTGCCATGGCCCTGCAGCACGCGGCCGGAAAACGCGGATGCCTCGAGTTCGCGGCCGTCCTGCAAGGCCAGGGCGCGGGCGATTTCGTTGCGCAGCTCGCGGATGTTGCCCGGCCACGGGTAGGCCATCAGACAGGCGAGCGCGGCGTCGGGCAGCGCCGCGCCCGGGTGGCCGAGCTCGGCAGCCACGTCCTGCACGAGCTGGCGCGCGATCGGCGCGATGTCGGCCACGCGCTCGCGCAGCGGCGGCACGGTGACCGTGACGCCGGCGATGCGGTAGTAGAGGTCTTCGCGGAACAGGCCCTCGCGCACGCGCTGCTCCAGGTCGCGGTGGGTGGCGGCGATCACGCGCACGTCCACCGGCACCGGACGCGCGCCGCCCACGGGCCGCACCTCGCCTTCCTGCAGCACGCGCAACAGCTTGACCTGGAAGGCGGGCGAGGTCTCGCCGATCTCGTCGAGGAAGACCGTGCCGCCGTTGGCGCGCTGGAACAGGCCTGGGTGGTCTTCGTAGGCGCCGGTGAAGGCGCCGCGCTTGTGGCCGAACAGCTCGGATTCGAGCAGCGTGTCGGGAATGGCCGCGCAGTTCTCCACCACGAAGGGGCCTGCCAGGCGCGGCGAGGCGTAGTGGACGGCGCGCGCCAGCAGTTCCTTGCCGGTGCCCGATTCGCCCAGCACGAGCACCGGGATGTCGTAGCGCGCCACGCGCTCGGCCATCGCGCAGACGGCGTCGAGCGGGCTGCCGCCGGCGCGCACGATGCGGTCGAAACCGAAGCTGGCGCGCACGCGCTCGATCTGCCGGGTGGTGCGCTGGCGCAGCACGCCGGTGCTGGTGCGAAGTTCGAGGTCGAGCCGGCTGGTCTGGCGCTGCAGGGCCTGCGCCTCGACCGCATTGCGCACCGAGTCGAGCAGGTGGTCGGGCGCCCAGGGCTTGAGGATGTACTGGTAGATGCCGGCCTCGTTGATGCCGGCGATGATGTCCTCGCTGTCGGTGTAGCCCGAGATCACGATGCGCACCGCGTCGGGCCAGCGCTCGCGCACTTCCTTGAGGAAGCTCACGCCGGTCATGCCGGGCATGCGCTGGTCGCACAGGATCACACTCACCGGCTGGCGCTCCAGCAGGCCGCGCGCCTCGTCGGCGCTGCTGGCGGTGAACACGGTGAAGTCTTCGTCGAGCGTGCGGCGCATCGCGTCCTGCGAGCGCACTTCGTCGTCGACCACGAGCACGGTGGGCAGGACGTCGGCGGGGAAAGGCGCGGTCATCGGTGCAGCGCGAGGTGGCGGGGCGTCCACGCGTGCGGCTGCTTGTGCACGAAATGGTGGCGCGCCACGTGGTAGCTGGGATCGAAGCCGTAGAAGTTGCGGTGCATGCGCGCCAGTTCCTGTTCGCGGTGGTGGGCCAGCGGGCGGCGGGCTTCGTCGCGTTCGCGCGTGGCCTGCTTGGCCGCCAGCCTCTGCGGCAGATTGTAGGAGGCCGCGAGCGCCAGCGCGCGCTGCAGGCAGCGTTCCTCAAAGTCGTCGCGCGGGCCTTCGTCGCAATGGTCGATCAGCCCCATGTGCGCGGCTTCGCGGGCCAGCAAGGGCAGGCGCCGCGCCATCAGGTCCTTCGCGCCGGCTTCGCCCAGGCGGCGCGGCAGCAGGTAGGTCCAGTACTCGGAGCCGTAGAGGTTGCCCATGCTCTTGTAGTGCGGGTTGAGCACCACGCCGCCGTGCGCCCAGACTTCGTCGGCCGCGAGCGCGAGGAAGGCGCCGCCCGCGCCGGCGTTGCCGCGCAGCACGCTGACCGTGAGCCGGTCGATGGTCTCGATCACGGCCAGCGCGGCATCGTCCATGGCGTGGATGTTGCGCCACGAGGCGTCGGCCGCGCTGTCGCCCGGCTGGTGGGCCGCGGCCTCGATGCTGTTGAGGTCGATGCCGTTGCTGAAGAAGTCTTCGCCACCGAGCAGCAGCAACACCCGCATGGGCCGCTCGCGCAGCGCCAGCAGCGCGGCGCGCAGGCGTTCGCAGCGGTCGGTGGACATGGCGCCGTTGGGGAAATCGAAGCGCAGGCAGCCCACGCGCGCGCCCTCGGGGCCGTGTTCGGTGTAGCGCAGCTCGCCCCACTCTTCCCCGGGCCGCTGCAGCGGCGCTGGCCGCGCCGGCAGGGCGGCGGCCTCGGCGGCGAACGCCTGCGCCGCCGCCTGCTTGAAGCCTGGCGCCCCGGCACGGCGTGCCTGGCCGATCCACACGCCGCCGTCGCGCGTGCGGCGCAGCAGCGCGCCGTCGCGCACGGCCAGCACGGCGCCGGGCTCGGCGGTGGCGAATTCGGCCATCACCGCTTCGGACGCGGCATGGCCGTCCGACAGGTGGCAGGGCTGGCCCCAGAGCGCATCGAGCACGCCGGGCTGACCGTCGGCGCAGCGCAGCCGGGCCAGCACTTCGGCGGTGGTGTGGGTCACCCAATCGATGGCGCGGTCGGCCTGGCGCATGGCGGGCCGCCATTGCCCGGGCGGCGGCGGATCGCCTTCGCGCTCGCCGTTCTCGAAGCGCCGCACCGCCGCCAATGTGGCCTGCAGCGCGGCCTGGGTGGTTTCGCGCCGGTACAGGCTGCCCTTGCTGGCCGCGCGCATGGCGAAGGTCGCGTGCGCCCAGACCGGGCCGGCGTCGAAGTCGCCGTTGGCCTGCAGCACCGTCACGCCCCAGGTGCGCTCGCCGCGCAGCACCGCCCAGTCCAGCGCCGAGGGTCCCTGGTCGCCGGGCGGGCCGGGGTGCACCACGAGGCACACCAGGCGCTGCCACACCGACTGCGGAATGCGGCGCTTGAGGAACGGAGCCAGCAGCAGGTCGGGCTGGAACATCTCCACCGCCTCCTCGGTCACGCGGTCGTTGATGTCGAGCTCCACGCTCACCGTGTGGCCCAGCGCGCGCAACTCGGCGAACAGCCGCTGCGTGAGGCTGTTGAAGCTGTGGCACAGCAGCAGGATGCGAAGGCCCGGGGATGGGTTCATGGCGGTGGCCGCAATCCCTGCAGTTCGCGCGCCGCCTGCTTGCGGCCGAGGTAGATCGCCAGCCTGGATTCGATGCCGTCGAGCGCGGTGTGGAACTCGGCTGCCGTGCGCGCCGCCAGCAAGGCCTGCGCCACCGTCGGGGTGTCGGGGCCGAAGTGCGGCGCCAGACGGGCCAGCACCTGCTGGCGCAGCGCGCCCAGGTCGGGCGCTGGCGGGGGTGGGGGCGCGGGAGGCGGAGGTGGCGGCGGAAGTGGTGGTGCCGGCGGCGGGGGCGGCGGAACGGGCTCGATCAGGCGCAGCGCCAGCAGCGCATCCAGATGGCTTTGCACGCCTGGCAGACCCCGCGCGGCCAGGGCCGCCGCCGTGTCGCTGCCGTTGACCATGATCAGCACCGAGCGGGCGGCGGGGTTCAGACTGGCCGAGCGCCGGGCGATCTCGGCCTTGCCGCTTTCGGTCTTCCGGAACACGGTGTGCGGCATGGGGTCAACAAATCCTCGGAAGCTGCTCCCCGCTGAGCCAGTCCACCACCCGCCGGCCGCCGAAGCGCGTGGCCATCTGCACGAAGTGGTGCGGATCGGCGGCCACTTCGCCGATGCGCGCGGCATCCTGGCCCAGCGGGTGCGCGCGCATCGCGGCGAGCACCGCGTCGGCCGCCTCGGGCGCCACCACCGCGACCAGCTTGCCTTCGTTGGCCACGTAGAGCGGGTCCAGGCCGAGCAGTTCGCAGGCCGCGTCCACCTGCGGCTTGACCGGAATCGCCGCTTCCCGCAGCAGCATGCCCACGCCGGACTGGCGCGCGATTTCGTTGAGCGTGGTGGCCAGGCCGCCGCGCGTGGGGTCGCGCAGCACGCGCAGCGCACCCGGCGCCTGCTTCACGCTGTCGAGCATGGCCGCCACCAGCGTGTGCAGCGCGGCGGTGTCGCTCTCGATGGTGGTCTCGAACGACAGCGACTCGCGCTGCGAGAGCACGGCCACGCCGTGGTCGCCGATGGTGCCCGAGAGCAGCACCGCGTCGCCCGCGCGCGCCTGGCGCCCGCCGATGTCCAAGCCCGGCGCCACCACGCCGATGCCGGTGGTGCTGATGAACACGCCGTCGCCCTTGCCCTTCT
The DNA here is from genome assembly GCA_964520365.1 of uncultured Hydrogenophaga sp. Classification (GTDB taxonomy): domain Bacteria; phylum Pseudomonadota; class Gammaproteobacteria; order Burkholderiales; family Burkholderiaceae_C; genus Hydrogenophaga. The sequence continues at coordinate 12,007 of CAZFOT010000048.1, read as the reverse complement.
CCACCACCTTGGTGTCGCCGGTGACCACGGGCACGCCGGCCTCTCGCGCGGCCGCGGCCATGGAGCTCACGATGCGCTGCAGGTCGGCCAGCGGGAAGCCTTCTTCGAGGATGAAGCTCGCGCTCAGGTACAGCGGCGTCGCGCCGGACATGGCCACGTCGTTGATGGTGCCGTGCACCGAAAGACAGCCCACGTCGCCGCCGGGGAAGAACAGCGGCGAGACCACGTGGCCATCGGTGGCCACCACGATGCGGCCCGCACCGGGCGCGAAGCCAGGCAGCGGCAGCACCGCGCCGTCGTCGCCCTGGCGCAACCAGGGGTTGTCGAATGTGGCGACGAAGAGCTCCTCGATGAGCTGGGCCGCCGCCTTGCCGCCGGCGCCGTGGCCCATGTCGATGCGGCCGTGCTTGATGTCCAGCGGGCGGGTGTAGTTCTTCTTCACCGGCGAGGCCGGGCGTGGTGGCTCGCCCGAGGGCAACTGGTCCTGGTCGGTTCTCATGGGACGAGCTCCGGTGTGGGCGGGGCGACCACGGGAATGTCGCGGAAGCGCCCGTAGGTGTAGTGCGCGGCGCATGCGCCTTCGCTGGAGACCATGCACGAGCCCACCGGGTTCTCGGGCGTGCAGACGGTGCCGAAGATCTTGCAGTCGGCGGGCTTCTTCACGCCGCGCAGAATGGCGCCGCACTCGCAGGCCTTGTTGTCCGCCACGGGCCGGTAGTCCAGCGCGAAGCGGCGTTCGGCGTCGAAGCCGGCGAAGGCCTCGCGGATCTTGAGCGCGCTGTAGGGCACCTCGCCCAGGCCGCGCCACTCGAAGCTGGCGCGCAGCTCGAACACTTCGGACACCACGGCCTGCGCCTTGAGGTTGCCCTCGGACGTGACGGCGCGCTTGAACTGGTTCTCCACGTGCGCGCGGCCTTCGTTGACCTGGCGCACCAGCATCAGGATGGCCTGCATCACGTCCAGCGGCTCGAAGCCGGCGATCACCACCGGCTTGCGGTATTCCTCGGCGAAGTGTTCGTAGGGGCCGGAGCCGATGACGATGCTCACGTGCGCCGGGCCGACGAAGCCGTCGATGGGCACGGTGCCGTACTCGCGCACCTCGGGCGATTCGAGGATGTGCGTGATGGCCGAGGGCGTGAGCACGTGGCAGCACAGCACGCTGAAGTTGGTCAGGCCCTCGCGCCGCGCATCGCGGATGGCCAGCGCCGTGGGCGGCGTGGTGGTCTCGAAGCCGATGGCGAAGAACACCACCTCGCGCTGCGGGTTCTGCCGAGCGATGGTGAGCGCGTCGGCGGCGGAATACACCATGCGGATGTCGCCGCCGCGCGCCTTGGCGCGGATGAGCGAGAGGCTGTCCGAAGCGGGCACGCGCATGGTGTCGCCGTAGGTGCAGACGATGGCACCCTGCGCGAGCGCGAGGCCGATGGCCTGGTCGATGCGGCCGATGGGCAGCACGCACACCGGGCAGCCCGGGCCATGCACCATCTTCACGTTCGGCGGCAGCAGCTCCATCACGCCGTAGCGCGAGATCGCGTGCGTGTGGCCGCCGCAGAACTCCATGAAGCTGTAGCTGCGCGCTGGGTTGGCCTCGGCGGCGATGCGCGCGCCGATCTGCCGCGCCAGCTCGCCGTCGCGGAACTCGTCGATGTATTTCAAGACGGAACCTCCATGTTCATGCGCGCCATCTCGGCGAACAGCGCCAGCGTGCGCTCGGCTTCTTCCGGGTCGATGGTGCCGATGGCGTGGCCGACGTGCACGACGACGTAGTCGCCCACCCGCACGCCGTCCACCAGGGCGATGGAGATTTCCTTGCGGATGCCGCCGAGGTCCACCACGGCCTGGTCGTCGGGCCGCAGTTCCACCAGGCGCGCGGGTATGGCTAGGCACATGGTTCGGTTTCCTTTTCGTGGGGGGTGTTCGTGATGGCCGGCGCGCCGTACGCGAGTTGCTGCGCGGCCACCCAGGCCTGGCCCAGGGCGAGGCCGGCGTCGCCGCAACCGTGGCCGCCCGGCAGGCGGACCGCGAAACCAGAGGCCTGCAAGCGCTCGCTCACGCGCTCGCGCAGCACGCGGTTGAGGAAGCAGCCGCCGCCCAGGCATACGGTGCGCGTGCCGTGCTCGCGCGCGGCCCGGGCCGCCCAGTGCGCCAGCGCGTCGGCCAGCGCGAGGTGAAAACCCGCCGCGGCCGCGTCCACGCGCTCGCCGGGCACGTCGAGCAGCGCGGCGAACAGGCCGCCCAGGTCCAGGCCGTTGCGCCGGTCGATGGCGGCGCCGGCCAGGGGCCCGGTGTCGGGGTGCGCCGCGAGCCAGCGGCTGGCGGCGGCTTCGAGCGCGATGGCCGCCTGGGCTTCGTCGGTCTGGCGCACGCTCAGGGCCAGCGCGGCGGCGGCGGCGTCGAACCAGCGGCCGGCGCTGCTCGTGGTCGGGCAGTTCAGTCCGCGTTCGAGCATCTGCCGCACGCCGCGCGCCATGTCCTCGCCCACCACCGGCGCGAAGCGCGGCACGATCTCGGCACCCCGGCCCAGCGCGTGCAGCGCGCTGGCGGCCATGCGCCAGGGTTCGCGCGCGGCGCGGTCGCCGCCGGGCAAGGCCAACGGATGCAGGTGGCCCAGGCGCTGCCAGCGCGCGCCGTCCAGCCACAGCAGCTCGCCGCCCCAGGCGGTGCCGTCGGTGCCCAGACCCACGCCGTCGAGCGCGAGGCCGATCACCGGGCCGTCGATGCGGTGCTCGGCCACCACGGCGGCGATGTGCGCGTGGTGGTGTTGCACGCCGATGGCGGGCACGTCCAGCGCGCGCGCCAGATCGGCGGCGAAGCGGGTGCTGAAGAAATCGGGATGCAGATCGTGCGCCACCGCCCGCACCGGCGCATGGCCGCGCCCGGCGTGCTGGCGCAGCAGCGCATGGGCCGAGGCCTCCAGCGCGTCGCAGGCGGCCGGGTCGCTCAGGTCGCCATGCACCGCCGACCAGTGGGCCAGCCCGCGCCGGTCGAGCAGGCAGGCGGCGTTCTTCAGCCACGCGCCGCAGGCCAGCACGGCCGGGGAATGGGGGCGCGACATGGCGGCCTCAGCCCACGACGGCGCCGCCCAGGGCCTCGCGGGCGCTCGCCAGCTCGGCTTCGAGTTGGCGCACGCGTTCGCGCAGCGCGGCTTCGGCGGCGGGGTCATCGTGGTGGTGATGGTGGTGGTGCTCGTGGCCGATGCGGTGGTCGAGCCAGTGCAGCCAGGCGTCCATGCCTTCGCCGGTGGTGGCCGAGAGCTGGATCACTTCGATGCCCGGGTTCACGCGCCGCGCCAGTTCGATGCAGCGCGCCACGTCGAAGCGCAGGTGCGGCAACAGGTCGGTCTTGTTGAGCACCATGAGCGAGGCGGCGGCGAACATGTCGGGGTATTTCAGCGGCTTGTCCTCGCCTTCGGTCACCGAGAGAATGGCCACCTTCGCGGCTTCGCCGAGGTCCCACACGGCGGGGCACACCAGGTTGCCGACGTTCTCGATGAAGAGCAGGCTGCGCTCGCCGTCATCGTGATGGTGATGAGGGTGGTCATCGTGGCCGTGCAGCCGCGCGAAGGCCTCGGCCACCATGGGCGCGTCGAGGTGGCAGCCCTTGCCGGTGTTGACCTGGATCGCGGGCGCGCCGGTGGCGCGGATGCGCTCGGCGTCGAAGCTGGTCTGCTGGTCGCCTTCGATCACCGCGACATGCAGGCCCGGCGATCGCGCCTTGAGTGCTCGAACAGTGGCGCACAGCAGCGTGGTCTTGCCCGAGCCGGGGCTGGAGACGAGGTTGAGCGCGGTCACGCCATGGGCCGCGAAATGCGCGCGGTTCTGCGCCGCCACGCGGTTGTTGGCGCCGAGGATGTCGGCCTCCAGCTTGATCGCGCGCGCCTGGCTCATGCCGGGCACCGAAACACGCGCCGCGCCCGCGCCGAAGTGCAGGTCGCCGCTGGCGGGGTCCGCCTGCACGGCCGGGGTGTTGTCACTGCATCCGCATACGACACACATGGTCCGTCTCCTTTTTTTCTCGTGGGGGTTCAATCATCGGTCACCTGCATGTCCAGCACACGCAGCTCGGCGCCGCTCGTCGGTTGGAGCTGGAAGCCACCGCACGACGGGCAGGCGTCGCCGCGCTGCGCCAGGGCCACGGTCTGGCCGCAGCCGAGGCACCAGGCCTGGCCGGAGGGTTCCTCGATCTCGATCGCCACGCCTTCGAGCAGGGTGCCGGGCGCGAGGCTTTCGAGCGCGAAACGCAGCGCGCGCACGTCCACCCCGGCGAGCTGGCCGGCCTCCAGCCGCAGCGCCAGCAGCCGTTTGAAACCTTCGCGCGCGGCGGTGTCTTCCACCAGTTGCAGCACGCCTCCAGCCAGGCTGGCTTCATGCATGGCCCATCTCCTGAAGCCGGGCACGCGCCGGCCGGATGCGCTCGATGCGAAACGGCACACAGGGGTCGAACGCCGCCACCAGCAGGTGCACGCGGCGGGCCAGCCCGGCCTCGGGCAGGCCGGGATCGAGCCGGGCCAGGCGCTGCGCCACCTCGCCGTGCGGATGGAAGTTCCATTCGGTGGGCGCGACCACGCGGCAGGCCTGCACGCGCTGCAACGCCGGGTCCACTTCGACCTGGTGTACCAGCAGGCCGCGCGCCATCTCCACCCAGGCCAGGCCGCGGCGCGCTCCGGTGGCCATGGCACCCCAGCCCAGCGTGGCACCGCCTTCGTCCAGGGACAGGCGGCACAGCTCGGCCAGCCGCGCGCCCAGCAGCGCCCAGGGCGCCAGCGGCACGCCGTCCGCCGCGCCGCGCAGGCGGCTCCAGGGGCCGGTGTGCGCGCAGGCGCCGTTCCATTTCGGGCCCAGCGCGAAGCCGGGTTTCAGTGCCAGTGTGGCGTCGAGCATGCGCAGGCCGGCCTCGTCGGCATGGGGCCGCAGCGCGGCCTCGGACGGCAGCGGTGGCCCGCCGTCGGCCGCATGCGCCGAGCGCAGCAGCGCGGGCAGCCAGCCGGCATGGCGCTGGCTCCAGGCGCCGAGCCAGCCGGCGCCATCGCCGCACCAGGCCGAGAGCCAGTCGGCCGGTGGCCCGTGCAGCAGTTCGAGCCGCAGCCACTCGCGCAGCGCGGGCCAGGGGTCGCCGGCGTCCTGGGCCAGCGGTGGGCAGGCGCGCAATGCGGCCGCGGCATCCGGGCCGGCATCGGACGCGAGCAGGCGCGGCCAGTCCAGGCCGATGCGGCGGATGTGTTCGAGCGCGGTCTCTCGGCGCAGGCGCTCGGCCACGCCGGTGGGCGCGGGCAGCAGGCCGGGCGCGACCGCGCCGATGGCGAGCTGGCTGCACAGGCGGTGCGCGTGGTCGCACAGGTTGAACAGGCTGGCCATGAGCCCGGGCAGCCTCGCCGCCTCGACCCCATGGCCCATGCGCGCGGCCCAGTCCTGGCGCGAGCTCTGCAGGGCGTGCGGCGGCGGCGCGCCCGGCGTGATGCGCAGGGTGCCCGCAAGGCCTTGCAGGCCGGGCAGGGCAACGGCACTCACGGCCCGGCCTCCCCGGTTGGCGCGGCGGCGCGGCGGCCCATCAGGAAGGCACGGCGCGCGGGCACGGGCTCCGGCGCACCGGCAGGCTCCGGCCGCGTGAGGGCCAGCGCCGCCAGCGCGGTTTCGCGCGCCAGCGCCTGCGTGGTGAAGCCTTCCATGGGCGAGAACAGCGCGCAGGTCTCGTGGTAGCCGATGGCGGGATCGTGCGCGCCGATGAAGTCGAAGCGCTCGCTGCCGAAGCCGCGCACGAAGCTGCGGCCCACCCGGCCGCCGTGCGGCAGCGGCTGCGCGGGCAGGCGCAACAGGCTCATGAACCACGGCGTGACGAGCACGCCCTCGGCCACCGCGTCACCGCCCTCCTCGTTTTCTTCTTCGTTCGACGCAGCCCAGGCGAAACCCACCGCTTCGACCCGCAGCCCCGGGTTGAGCAGCGGGATGCCCTGCATGCGCTCGTGCTGCACGCGCTCGAAGTGCGCCACCAGCGCGCCGACCCGGCTTGAGAGCAGGTTCATTCGGCGCCCTCTTGCGGCAACAGCAGGAACTGCTCGGCATCGCCATCGCAGCTCGGGCAGCGCCAGTGCGGCGGCAGATCGGCGAACGGCGTGCCGGCAGGAACCTGCCACTGCGGGTCGCCGAGCACGGGGTCGTAGACCCACCAGCAAATCTTGCATTCGAGGCGCGAGTCCGGCCGCAGCACCTCGCGGTTGCCGAGGTAGGAGCCTTCGAAGCCTTCGAAACCCTGAGGGTGCGCTCGATCCGGCGCCGGGCCACCCCAAGCCGGATCAGCCCCCTCGCGCAGCGGTGGAGCGTGGGGGCCGACGATCCCGCCGCCGGGCCGCCCCAAGGCGGGATCAGCCCCCTCGGGGGGCATCGACCCGCGCAGCGGTGGAGCGTGGGGGCTCATACAGCCTCCAGCCAGGTCATCACCTCGCGCAGGCGATCGTGCGAATCGCGCAGGTCTTCGGGCGCGGCCTTGGCCACTTCGGGCATGTCCACCACCTCGACCGTGTTGAGGATGACCTTGTCCATGGAGTTGTAGTACACCACGCGCCAGCAGTTCGGCAGGCGCGTGTTGGAGATGCGGCAGTTGCCATAACCGCGCGAGAGCATGAGCACGCGGCCGGTGCCGAGCTGGTGGTCGAGGAAGCCGATGTCCTCGGGCGAGACCGGCAGCAGCGTGAGGTTGACCACGTGCGGCACCTGGCCGGGCCGCCAGCGCGCCACCTGGTCGCGCAGTTCCTCCACCAGCAGCGGCGCGTTCTGCACGTTGGGCGGCAGCGCGCCATGCCACACAGGGTACGCCGGCCACACGTCCTCGGCGGCGGTGGCGGCGAACAGCGAGGGCACCGGGCCGACCTCGATCGCGTCGTCCACCAGCACCGCGTCGTGGCCGTCTTCCCTGCGCCAGGTCAGGAGGCGCCAGACGCCGGCGAACACGGATTCCTGCACGCGCACTTCCAGATCGCCGCCGCCGAGTTGCACGATGGCGCTGGCCTCGCCTTCGCCCAGCACCTGATTGACGATGCGCAGGTCGCGCGGCGCGAGTTCGCCCAGCGGCACCATGCCGGGCGCGCCGCCCTGCGCGCCGCGTTCGAGCAGCGCGAGCACCTGCTGCAGCGCGCCGCGCGCCTGGTCCAGCCCCGCCAGTTCCTCGGGCTCGGGCAGCACCGGCGGGCGGTAGGTGTCCATGTCCTTGGGCAGGGGCAGGTAGTCGAGCGACTCGTCTTCGGTGTGCGTGCCTGGGCCCAGGGCCACGAGCGGAATGGGGAACTCTTTCATGGGGTGTCCTTGTGCGGTGTCTTCAGTGGCAGCCGCTGCCGCCGTCGGCAGACCGGCTGGCGCTCACGACCGGGATGCCGACGGTGGGCGGGCGCGAGGGCGGCATGGCCAGCGCGGCGGCCACGCCCTGGAGGTAGACGTCCCAGTCCTGCATGCCGGCGATCGCGGTGACGTACTGGCCACCACGGAAGAACAGCAGCGAAGGCCAGCGCTGCGAGCCGTAGCGGCGCGCCACGGCGTCCTCGATCTCGCGCGGCAGCACGGCCACCTGAAAGCGGCCGGGGAACACCTTCATCAACTCGGGCAGCACGGCGGCCACGTCCTGTCCCTCGGGAAAGCGCACCGCGTCGCCGGCGAGCAGCAGCACGCGGTCGCCCGGCAGCGCGGTCCAGTCGGCCACGCCGGCCTCGTCCAGCAGCGCGGCACCGAAGTCGCGCACCAGGCGCATCACCAGCGGGGCGGCGGGTTCGGTGCTGGGCAGGGTGACGGCCAGCGGGCGGATCGGGGTGTCGGTCGTGGTCATGGGGTCTCCTGGGAAATGGGCGATCCGCCGTTGGCGATCTGGCGAAGCTGGTCGGCGCTCATGCCGGAAGGCAGCTCGAAGCCGGCGTCGCCTTGCGCGCCGGCGCCCAGCATGGCGCCGAACACGAGGTCGAGCGTGGCGTTGACCTCGCTGGCACGTTCGGCATCGATGCGCTCGCGCGCGTCGCCGAGGAACACGAGCAGCCAATCGCCGGGCGCCACGGCGCCGACCAGCGCGGTGTTGATCCGCCGGCGCTCGCCCCGGCCCTCGCACACCGCATGGCCGGGTTCGACGGTGCTGACCTGCATGGGGATGCCGATGCACATGTCAATGGTCCGTGGGAAAGAATCTCGAATCGCCTTCGCGGCAGGCGACTTCGGGCGCAGGGCGCTGCGTTTCATAGGCGGCGAGCGCAAGCTCGTCCATGGTGACGGTCTCGCGCCCGCTCAAGGGCCTGAGGCGCGGCACCGGCTGGCCGCCCCAGCGCGCGATCTGTGCCACGCCCAGCGCCAGCGCCTCTTCCATCGCGGCCTTGACCACCGGGCGCAGGCTGCCGCCGTAGTCTTCGAGCTCCTGCGGCTGGCAGCCGATGAGCAGCACCTGCGACGGGTACTGGCCGGTGAGCTGGGCGAGCGAGAGCACTTCCTGGAAGCCGGTCTGGTGCAGGCTCATCTTCTTCGCGCCCATGAAGCGCGGCACGGCGTCGTCGCGCACGAGCTTCAAGGTGCCGGGCGCCAGGCCGTAGTCGATGGCGTCGAAGATCAGCAGCCGATCGGCCGACTGCACGTGCTGGATCAGGTACAGGCCCTGGGTGCCGCCGTCCACCAGCGACACCTGCGGCGCGAACTCGTGGCGCTGTTGCAGCGCTTCGACGCAGCGCACGCCGAAACCTTCGTCGGCCCACAGCAGGTTGCCGATGCCCAGCACGCAGATGGAAGGAGGATGCAAGGTGTTCATGGTGCCAGGCGGAGGGGGGTCAGTCCTTGAATGTCCTGTGGCCGGAAATCATCGTGCTCACGATGCTCTGGCGGCCCATGATGTCCTCGCGGATGGCGGCGTAGACGTGCAGGATGACGAAGAGGATCATGGCCCACATGCCCATGCGGTGCCAGGTGTGCACGTCCTGGCTCTGGCCGAACAGCGGGATCACCCAGCCGAACAGGCGCTCCTGCCACGAACCCATCTGCGCGCCTTCACCGTACAGCGCGAAACCGGTGACGATCATGAACAGCGTGATCATCAGAAAGCCGCTGAACATCGCCAGCCGCGCCAGCGGGTTGTGGCCCACGTAGCGGCCCGGGCGCGCCGAGATGAAGGCGTACCACTTGAGCATGCCGAACAGTTCGGCCCAGTAGGCCTTCTGGAAGATGGGCACCCAGAACAGCTCGCGCGCATGGTGGTTGCCCACCAGCGCCCAGTAGGCGCGCCCGGCGATGCCCACGGCCAGCAGGTAACCGGCGGCGAAGTGGGCGAAGCGGATGTAGCCCATGAGGTAGTTGGCGCTGGCCTCGCCAGGCATGGTCGGCAGCGGTTGGCCGATGAAGTAGCCGGTGACGCACAGCACGGTGATGGCCAGCGCGTTGATCCAGTGCCAGATGCGCACGGGTGCTTCGTACACGTAGACCGACTGGATGCTCTGGCCGTGCTGCACCTCGCGGTCGTCGCTGGCCGTGGTGCCGGTGCTCAGGGGATGGGACGTGGTGGACATGGCGGTGGCCTCCTGGGTGTGAGCCGTTGATCGAATCGACGCCCGCGCTCAGGCCGCGAGCTGCCCGAACAGGTGGATGCCCGCGGCGCCGAGCGCGGCGCCCAGGCCGCCCAGCGCCCAGCCGCTGCGCTCGGCGAGCCAGCGCCGGATGGCCAGGCCGATGCCGATGCCGCCGGCATGCAGCACGGCGGTGGTGAGCAGGAAGCCGATCGCGTAGCCGGCGAAACCGCTCTCGGGCGTTTCGGACCCGTGCGCCAGGCCGTGCAGCGAGGCGGCCGCGGCGATCAGCCCCAGGCCCGCAACCCGGGGCATGGGCTGGCGCGCCAGCACCAGCATGGCGCCGAACAGCACCACCGAAAGCGAGACGCCGTGTTCCAGGTAGGGCAGCGTCACGCCGAGCGTGCCCAGCGTGGCGCTGGCGATCAGCGCGAGCAGGAAGGTGGCCGGCCCCTGCCAGGCCTTGTTCGCCGGCAGTGCCGAGACCGACCACACGCCCACGGCCACCATGGCCAGCAGGTGGTCGGGGCCGAAGGGGTGCACCAGGCCCTCGAACAGGCTGCTGGTGCCGTGGCCGGTGTGCGCCTGCGCGGCGGTGGCCAGGCCGGCGAACAGAGTGGCGGCGATCAGGCCGCGCGTCGTTTGTTTCTTCATCGTTGTTCTCCTCGTTGTGTGGTCATGTCATTGCCAGGATGGAGGCCACGCCCCGCATGCCCGCTCCAGGGCACCCGTGGAACCGGCTCTGCCGGGCCACAGGGTGCGTCCCCCCTTCGGGGGGAAGACGCGAAGCGGCGCAGGGGGGACATCTCACCTCACAGTCACGCGGGCCATTTCCTGGCCGTCCTCGCTCATCACGTGGGTGGAGCAGGCCAGGCAGGGATCGAAACTGTGGATGGTGCGCAGGATCTCCAGCGGCTGCTCGGGATTGACCATGGGCGTGTTCATGAGCGAGGCCTCGAAGGCGCCGATCTGGCCCTTGTGGTCGCGCGGCGAACCGTTCCAGGTGGTGGGCACCACGCACTGGTAGTTCTCGATGCGGCCGTCCTTGATGCGGATCCAGTGGCCCAGCATGCCGCGCGGCGCGGCCACGGTGCCCACGCCCTTGGCTTCCTTGGGCCAGGTGGCCGGGTCCCATTTCTCGATGTTGGCGGTGCTGCTGTCGCCGGCCTTGATGTTGGCGACCATCTGCTTGAAGTCGTCCATCATCATCTCGGCGGCGTACTGACTCTCCAGCGCGCGCGCCAGGGTGCGGCCGATGGTGGTGGGCAGCAGCTGCTTGGGCGTGTAGCGCGTCTCGGGCAGGCCGAGCGCCTTGGGGATGCCGCTGTTGATCGCCGCCGCGGATTCGTCCACCTGCTGCTTGACGCGCTGGCACCACTTGTTGCCCTTCAAGGCGTGCGCGTAGCCCAGGATGTAGCGCGAGAGCGGGCCGACCTCGACCGCGTGGCCGCGCCAGCGCGGCGACTTGATCCACGAGTACTTGGCCGATTCGTCGAGCTGCTCGATCTTCGTTCGCGTGCCCTTGAAGTTCGGGCCTTCAGGGCGGTAATCGGCCTCGGTCACGCCGTCCCAGGGGTGCAGGCCCTGGTTGTTGTCGCCGTACTTGTACCAGCTGTGGGTGACGAACTCCTGCACCTGCTCGGGGTCGCGCGGGTCGATGGCGTGGATCTTGTTCCAGTCGCCGTTCAGGATCACGCCGCCGGGCAACTGGTGCGTGCTGTGGTCGTAGGGCACCTTCTCGTAGGTGCCGTAGTCGGCCACGTTGGTGGCCGAGAGGCCGCCGCCGTAGAGCCAGCCTGCCTGCTTGTAGATGGTGCCGATGGCGAGCACGTCGGGCACGTAGACGTTGTTGTTGAAGTCGATCATCTCCTGGATACGGGACTGCACGAAGTTCAGCCGCTCCATGTTGATCGGCGCGCCGGCGGCGCCGTCGCCGTCGATGTTGATCGCGCAGGGCACACCGCCCACCAGGTAGTTGGGGTGCGGGTTCTTGCCACCGAAGATGGTGTGCACCTTCACCCATTCCTTCTGCAGGTCCAGCGCTTCCAGGTAGTGCGTCACCGCCATCAGGTTGGCCTCGGGCGGCAGCACGTAGGCCTTGGAGCCCCAGTAGCCGTTGGCGAACGGCCCGAGCTGGCCGCTCTCGACGAACTTCTTCAGGCGGTTCTGCACGTCGCGGAAATAGCCCGGCGAGGACAGCGGGTGCGAGGGCGAGACCATCTGCTGCAACTCGCTGGTCTTCTTCGGGTCGGCTTGCAGGCACGAGACCACGTCCACCCAGTCCAGCGCGTGCAGGTGGTAGAAGTGCACCGCGTGGTCGTGCACTTGCAGCGTCTTGGCCATCATCTCGCGGATCAGGTGCGCGTTCAGCGGAATGCGAATGTCCAGCGCGTCTTCCACCGCGCGCACCGAGGGGAGCGCGTGGCAGCCGGTGCACACGCCGCAGATGCGTTCCACGAAGGCCCAGGCGTGGCGAGGATCGCGGCCTTTGAG
>CAZFOT010000047.1:0-20203 GCA_964520365.1 uncultured Hydrogenophaga sp. | reverse complement strand
GTGGCACCGTGGTGGCCGCCACCTCGGAGCCCGGCCGCGTGGTCACCAACGGCATGAGCCAGTATTCGCGCAACGAACGCAATGCCAATGCGGGCCTGGTGGTCGGCATCGAGCCCGCCGATTTCCCGCAGACGTTTCCGCAGGACGCGCCGCTGTGGACCGCCGCCTTCGGTGACACCGACGGTCCGCGCTACGCCGAGCAGGCCCGCGCCCTGGCGGAGAAAGGCCAGGCCCACCCGCTGGCCGGCATCGTGCTGCAGCGCGAACTCGAAGCCCGCGCCTACCGGCTCGGCGGCGCCACCTACGACGCGCCGGGCCAACTGGTCGGCGACTTTCTGAAGCCCCGGCCGTCCACCGCCCTCGGTGCGGTGGCGCCTTCGTACAAGCCGGGCGTGACGCTGGGCGACCTGGCCCCTGCCCTGCCCGCCTACGCCATCGAGGCGATGCGCGAGGCCCTGCCCGTGTTCGGGCGCAAGCTCAAGGGCTACGACATGCCCGACGCGGTGCTCACCGGCGTCGAGACCCGCACCTCGTCGCCGCTGCGCATCACCCGCGGCGAAGACGGCCAGAGCCTGAACACGCGCGGGCTCTACCCGGCCGGCGAAGGGGCGGGCTATGCGGGCGGCATCCTGTCGGCCGGGGTGGACGGCATCAAGGTGGCCGAGGCCGTGGCGCGCGACATTCTGAAACCGCCATAAGACACTGAACAGGTTCTTACAAGTCGCCTGGCAGCTTTACAGAAGCGGCAACCGGGCTTGACACGCGGTGATCACGATAGAGGCTCCAACCACCCAGGAGCCTTCTCATGAAAACCTCGTTCAAACCCGTTCTGATCCCCGTCCTTGCCGGCCTGATCGGTCTGAGCGCCAGCGGTCTGGCGCAGGCCAGGCAGGAGCAGGCCCGCGTCATCAGCAGCACCCCCATCGTGCAGAAGATCGCCGTTCCCCGCGACGTCTGCTACGACGAAACAGTCGCCGTGCCCGGGCGCAAGACCGGCGCGGGCGCGATCATCGGCGGCATTGCCGGCGGCGCCATGGGCAATGCGGTTGGCGGCGGCAGCGGCCGGGCACTGGCCACGATGATCGGCCTGGTGGGCGGTGCCGTGGTCGGCAACCACATCGAAGGCCCGCGCCACGCCACCACCCAGGTGGTGCGCCAGTGCACCACCGAAACCCACTTCGAGAGCCGCACCGTGGGCTACGACGTGGTCTACCAGTACGCCGGTGTGAAGTACAACGTGCAGATGCCGCAGGACCCGGGCCGCTACGTGAATGTGAACGTCACGCCCGCGACGCCTGCCCGTACGCACTCCGGCTGGCAAAACGGCTCGCACCGCGGCCACGCGGTGCCGGCCGCAGCCGTCACCCAGGTCGTGCATCGCGGCCAGGTCATCCACGCCCAGCCCGTGGGCCACTACCGCTGAGGGGTTGTGGGTCTGCTCGGCTGCGAGCCCCTCACCCCAACCCTCTCCCCAGAGGGGCGAGGGAGCAAGACCCGCAACGAGAGAAGAGGTGCCCCATCCAGGGGCATCGAGGGACGGCTCCGCCGGCCCGAGATGCCGTCCCCCCTCCATGCGCCGCAAAGCGGCGCGCCAGAGAGGGGGCTGAGGGCCGCGGCTCCAAGCCTGCCTGCGCAGGCTTGGACGTGCCCGAAGAGCCGCCGCCTCTGGCGGCGGCACCGAGACGCGAAGCGGCGCAGGGGGGTGTCTCTAGAACCCGCTTTCGCGCACCAGCACGGCCAGCGCGCTGCGGGCGGCATCCCAGACCAGGCTTCGCGCCCCGCCCTCGATCCGCGCCTGCCCTCGCAGTTCCTTGTCTTGCGCGGGCACCTCGTGCAGCCGCAGGCGCACGCGGTACAGCGCGTCGCTGGGGGTTGCGCCCTGCTGCTCGTCCGCCAGGGTGGTGAATTCGCCACCGTGGCGGCTGTCCAGCATCGGGTGGGCCAGCCGCCGCGCCCGGGTCGAATCGACCGAAAGCACCTCGGCGTCGAACGCCCGCAAGCCGCCTTCGGGCAGAAAGCTCGCACGCGCGCCAGGCGCGATGCGGTGCACCTGGCGCTCCCCCACGTAGGCATCCACCACCCAGCCATCGGTATCGGTGAGCACGCCCGCCGGGACCTTGACGCCCAGCCACGCGCCGGGACGCAACAGCCGGTCCACGTCCCGCCACTGGCCGCTGAACTCCGCGGTGATGCGCAGGCGCCCGACCTCGTCGCGCACGGCCCGCAGCTCGGCCATCTGTTCCTGCAGGCGCTGCTCGGTGGCCAGCGCCTGCTCGCGCCCGCCACTGACCTCCAGGAGGCCGGCCAGGCGCCGCTCCAGCGCGTCGGCCGAGGCCTGCGCGAGCCGTTCGCGGGCCAACAGATCCGGCGACTCGAAACGCGCCAGCACGGCGCCCGCCTCCACCGGTCCGGCCGGATGCAGTTCGGCCAACTGGGCCGGGAACGGCGCGAAGACGAACTGCTGGCGCTGCGCGTGCGCCACGCCGCTGGCGCTCACGTCGAAGCGCCAGGGAAACACCAGCAGGCCGCCGACCAGCAGAAGCAGCGCCAGCAGCCCCCATCGGCGCGCCCGCCGGACCTCCTGCCATCGTTGCCGCCAGACCTTCACCTCGGACCACACCGGCTTGGCCAGGAACCAGGCCAGTTCCACCAGCATGAGGAAGATGCCCAGCGCCTTGAAGAAGAACGCGTACACCGCCCAGGCGATCCCCAGGAACACCACCGCCCGGTAGAGCCAGGTGGTCAGAGCGAACGCCACCAGCGCCCGCCGCGTCGCGCTCGGCAGCGGCTCGGGATACGCGTCGTCAACCCCCAGCACCTGGCGGCGCAGCCAGGTTCGGGCGTGCGCGCCGGCACGCTCGTGCAGGTTGGGGAAATCCAGCAGGTCCGACAGGATGAAGTAGCCGTCGAAGCGCATGAACGGGCTGACGTTGAGCGCCAGCGACAGCACCCAGCCGGTGGTCGCCAGGTAGAGCGCGGCCTGCCGCAGGGAGCCGTCGTCGAGCAGCGCCCAGGCCAATGTGGCCAGGCCCGCCAGCGCCATTTCCACGCTGACGCCGGCCACCGAGATCGCCAGGCGCTGCCGGTTCGAGCGCAGCCGCCAGGATTCGCCCGTGTCCGTGTAGAGCATGGGCCACATCACGAGAAAGGCCACGCCCATGTGGGCCACGCGCACGCCCAGCCGGGTCGCCACCAGCGCATGCCCCAGTTCGTGCAAGGTCTTGGAGACGACCAGCGCGATCAGGAAACCGGTGATGCCGTTGGGCGTCAGGATGTCCATCACGCTGTGCGCGAAGCTGTCCCACTGGCGCGCCACCAGCACCACGCCCAGCAGGCTGGCCAGCAGCAGCGCCAGCAGGGCCGGCATCGAGAACAGCGGGTCGAGCGCGCGCGCCAGCCGCACCAGGAAACGCTCCGGGCGCACCAGCGGCACCCGGATGAACAGGTAGTGGTGCAGCCACCAGCGCCAGTCCCGCCAGCCGGGTTCGCGCGCCTTCTGCACCATGCGCTGCAGGCCGGCGCCCGAGGGCATGAGCAACTGGTGCTGGTCCAGGAAGCGGGCGAAATCCTCCACCTGGGCCGCATCCACCGCCAGCGGCGTGGTCGATGCGATGTCGGCGGCGATCCTGGCGGGATCGCCGGGCCAGCGCAGCAGGCACTCATACTCCAGCCAGCCGATGCGGTAGAAGCGGTTGAGCACCGGGTCCTGGATGGCCCAGGACGGCGCGCCATCCTGGGCCGGGCCGGAATCGAACAGGCGCAGGTCCTGCCGCAGGGCCTGCGTCGCGGCGGAAGCGGCCTGCATCACCAGCCGCTCCACTCGCGCAAGGTGGCCAGCGGGCGGCGGAACAGGTAGTAGCCCAGCACCACCCGCTCGCCATGGAGCTTGGCCGTTCCCCGAAGGCCGAGCCGGGCCTGGTCGATGTCGGCGGCGGCGATGTCGGCCCGCAGCCGGTAGCTGGCCACCCCCTCGGGCGACAGCACGGCCTGGTAGCTGGTCTCGGTGATCTGGCCCGACAGGGGCGATAGGGGCTTGACCGTCAGGAACAGCTTGACCGGCGCGCCTTCGTCCAGCGCGATCGCGTCCGAGACCGGCAGATGGATCAGCATGCCCGGCTTTTCCGGGTTGGCCAGCAGCATGATGCGCTCGCCCGTGGCCACCGGGCGGCCCCGCCACTGGTCGGGGTCGGCGAACACGGCGATGCCGTCATAGGGCGCTGCGACATCCACCCGGGCCAGTTGGGCCTGCACGGCCGCCAGTTCGGCCCGCCGCTCCTGGGCGCGGCCGGTCAGGATGGCCAGCTCGGCCTTGCTGCGGCTATCGTTGAACGCCAGCTGGCTGGCGGACTCCAGTTCCGCGTCGGCCACCGCCATCGACTGGCGCGCCACCTCCAGCCGGTTGCGCAGCGTGGTGTCGTCCAGCGAGAACAGGCGCTCGCCCGCCCTGACCGCCTGGTTGGGTCGCACGTGGATGGCGCGCACCACGCCGTCGATGGCGGCGGTGATCTCCATGGCATCCACCGGCACCACCTCGGCCGGCGCCAGCACGGTCTGGCGCACCGGCATCAGCAGCAGCAGGCACAGCGCCACGGCCAGCAGGCGCCGCCAGGTCTTGCCCAGACCCCGCCAGCGGCCGCGCAGGCCCGGGCGGGCCTTGCCGGCCATCATCTCCCAGGCATAGGCCCAGGTCCTGGCCACCCGGGCCAGCATTTGCGCCACCTCCGGCGCCGGGGGCTGATCCAGCAGGAAACAGACCGTGCCCAGCGGCTGGCCGCCGCGGCGCGCCAGCGGCACCACATAGGCCCCCTCGGGCCACCACTCGCGCCAGCCGTCGGCCAGGGCCGGCGGTGCACCCGCCAGGTCATCGGCGCCGGGAGCGAACCACGCGGCTTCGCCGCCGACGCGCTGGCGCACCCAGGGCCAGGCCTGGCGCAGCCAGATCAGGTACGGGCTGTCCTCGCTGGGCCGGGCCAGCCCGGACACCGTCAGCAGGCGGTCGTTCGCGTCGAACACCAGGGCCTGACGGTAAGGCAGCGCGGAAAAACTGTCGTTCGCGATGCTGATGCCCAGTTCGGCCACGCTTTCGGCCGCGCGAGCGCGAGCCTCCAGGCCTTCGGCCAGGGCCGACATCGCCGGATTCAACGCCATCTCAGTTTTTCACGGCGCTGCGCGCCACCTGCGGGGCATGAAACACAAGAAGGGGCAGTGACTCGTCCGCGGCCCTCACCCCAACCCTCTCCCAGAGGGAGAGGGAGTAAAACCCGCAACGAGTGAGGCAGCGCCAGATCCAGAGGCATCGAGGGTCCGGCTTTGCCGGCCCGAGATGCCGTCCCCCCTCCCAGCGCCGCGCAGCGGCGCGCCAGGGAGGGGGGAAGCCGCGTCAGCGGCGCAGGGGGGTGTTTCATTGCATCTCGAACCGCGCCACGCCGCTCATGCCCGCCAGCAGTTCCGGATGCGCCTTGTCCATGCGCGCCTCCAGTTCGATGGTCTGCGCCACCGAATCGACCCGCGCATTGATCGCCGTCACCTTGGCCAGGTAGGTCTGGCCGGTCTCGTTGATGGCGACCTCGAAAGGCGTGCCCTGCTTGAGCTGGCGCAGCCAGCGCGAAGGCACGTTCAGGCGGATCTTGAGCGGGCCGTCGCTCACCATCTCCAGCAGCGGCGCGCCCACGCTCACGCCCTGGAACGGCTTGACGTGCACCCGGACAATGCGGCCCGTGAACGGCGCGGCCACCGTGCAATGGGCCAGTTGGGCGCGCGAGACTTCGATCGCGGCATGGGTTTTCTCGACCTCCGACGCCGCGAGCGAGACCTCCATGTCGCCCGCCGCGTTGAGCTTGCGCAGATCCTGCTTGACGGTCAGGGTCTCCTGTGCCGAGGTGTTCTCGGCCTGCGCCATGCGCAGGCGGGCTTGCGCCTCGCCGCAGTCGAAGCGGACGATGGTCCGGCCCTTGGGCACCCGCGCGCCCAGTTGCGCCTGCAGGTGCGATATCTGGCCCACCATCTGGGCCACCAGCGTGGTCTCGACGTCCGGGCTCAACAGCACCCGGATGGCGTTGGGATCCTCGGCCGTCGCGGCGGGCGCGGGCATGGCCGGCGCCGGCGATGGCGGCTGCCCCACCGGCGCGGGCCGCGGCATACCGCCCGCGGGCGGCACGGGCGACTGCGCCTGCGCCGCGGCCGACGCCATCAGGGAACACAGAACCAGCGCCGGCCAGCGAGCCGATGAGGCCACCTTCATGCCCATCGCGGCACCCCGCCTCACTTGGCCGAGGCCGTCTGGAACACCTGGCCCTGCCACTGGGACATGGTGTTTTCCAGGGCCGTGGCCAGGGTTTTGACATCGTGGCTGTCAATGGCCTCGGGCAACACGTCCAGACCCACCGAGTTGTACACCCGGCCCCAGGCCGCCTGGGCGTTGGAATAGGCCGCATAGCGCTGGTACTCGGCCAGCAGCGCGCGCGCTTCCGAACGGATCACCTCCAGCTCCGACTCGAACTTGCTCTGGGACGCCGCCTTGGCGTAGTCGAGCAGGCTCTGGTCCACGCGCAGGCTTTCCTCGGCGAACTTGAGCTCGGCCAGCGACAGGCCGTAGCGCTGCACGCCCACCCGCACCTGCGTGAGAACCGCCATGGACAATGCCATGCGGCGCATGTCGTCGGTCTGGTTCTGGTGCTCGTGCGCGCGCTTGAGCGCGGGCCACTGGGCCAGGCGCAGCACGTTCCACGACAGGCGCACGCCCGCGTCCACCCAGGAGCTGTTGTAGTTGAAGCGGTTGGAGTCGTACTGCGGTCTGATGTCGATGCTCAGGTTGGGCCACATCATGGCCTTGGCGGCCTTGATGTCGGTCTCGGTCACGCGCTTGCGGTACCACTCCTCCATGATCTCGGGGCGCTTTTCCATCGCCATGGTTTCCAGCGCGTCGATGTTGCCCGGCACCGCCGGCAGGTCCAGTTCCTTCTGGTCGGCCAGGGCGTAGGACGTGCCCGGCGCGACCGACATCAGGGCGTTGAGCTCGGCGCGGGCCAGTTCCAGGTCCTGGCGGCGCAGGGTCAGCAGGCTGACGGCGTCCAGCAGGGCGCGCTGGTACGACAGCACCTGGGCGCGGGGCATCAGGCCCTTCTGCTCGACTTCCTTGGCATTGGCCAGCGCCGTGTTCACGCGCTCGAGCAGGCTGTCCACGCGGCCGATGAGCTTTTGCGCGCCGAGCGCGCGCCAGTAGCTGTTGCGCACGTCCTGCAGCACGTTCTGCACCACCTTGCGGCGGCGTTCCTCGGCCATCAGCACCTGGTCGGCCTTCTGCTGGGCGCGGTAGTAGGACACGCCGAAGTCCAGCGCGTTCCAGGAGAAGGTCAGGTTGGCCAGCGTGCGCTCGCGTTCCTGCGAGGTGGAGGGGCGCAGGGTTTCCTCGCGGTCCTCGATGCCGATGGAGCGGCCGCCGGAATCGTTGTTGCGGTGCACGTAGCCGGCGCCGGCCACCAGGCGCGGCAGCATGTCGTGCGAGGACACGTCGTGCAGGCTGCGCGAGAGCGCGCTTTCCATCAGCTTGAGGCGGTAGTCGAGGTTGTACTTGAGGGCGCGCGCGGCCGCGTCGTGGAAGGTCAGGGGCGCGGCGATCGGCTCCTGGCTGGCGTACATCTGCACGCGGTCCTGCCCGGCGCGCTCGCGGATTTCCCCGGCCTCGTAGGCCACGGGCGCGATCGAGCCACAACCGGCCAGGAACATGGCGGCCGACAACGCCAGCAGGCGCGGGCGGGCAAGGAAACGGGCACGGGGGTTCTGGAGGACAGTGTGTTGCATGGTCATGTCGGGTTGTCGTCTGAAGGTTGGAGTTGGATCAAACACGGGCCGCGCTCAGCGGCAGGCGGGCGGCACCCCCGCGAAGCTGTTCGGCGAAGGAAGGCGCCATGCCAGCCGGTATCGCGGCCCGGGCATCCACGCCGCCGCCATCGCCGGCCTTCGCCGCGCTGCCTGCCGGCTTCTCGGCGCCCTTTTCCGCGTCATTCTTCGCCTCATCGGCCGGTGGCTTGGGCAGCAACTGCCCGGGGTCGGTCTGCAGCAGCTCGGGCGTTGCCAGCGCGCGGTCATTGCCCAGCGACACCCGGCTCAGGCGCCCGTCCACCAGACTGCTCATGAAATCCGACAGCTTCTGCGAGTCGCGCACCGCATGCTGCACGAACAGGGTCGGGTCCATGCCCAGGTCGATGCCTGGCACGCGCACGCCGGTTTCGTAGGGCCGCGCCAGATCGGTCCGGCTGCTGGCGCGCGCATCGCCCGTGAGCGCGCGCTCGTTCTGGGCGGCCACCACGGCGTTGTGCACGTAGAGCACCGGATCGAACGAGACGCTCACGTGCGGCAGCAGCGGGCCGCGCGGGTCGTCGAAATACCGGATCGGCTCGTGGCGGTAGCGGTCGTCGCCCTGCGGCGGCTGCGGGGGCTGCGGCGCGGGCGGCACCGGCTCCACCGGGATGGGCACGGGCGGGGCCACGGTGATGTTCAGGTTGGCGGTGGCGAAACCGCCCTCGCCGTCGGTGATGGTGTAGGCCACCGTGGGCACCCGGCCATGGAAGCCGGGGCGCGGCGTGAAGGTGTAGCTGCCGTCCCTGTTGAACACCAGGCGGCCCTCGCGGGTCGTCACGGTGTGCGTGGGGGTGGCGGGATCGAAGGTGTAGGTCACGCCGTTGACCACGATCTGCGTGACCGTCAGGTCGTCGCCATCGGGGTCGCGGTCGGGCACGTCGCCGCGCCCGCCGCCACCGATCACGTTGCCGCGCACCGGCGTGCCATAGCCCGTGGTGCGGGTGTCGTCGTTGGCCACCGGCGGCGGGTTGGTCACGGTGTAGGTGAAGGTCTGCGAGGTGGTCTGGCCGTGCGGATCGGTCACCGTCACCGTCACTTCGTACACCCCCGGCGTGCCTGTGTTGCCGCCCTGCGAAGCGCTGTTGTCCAGCGTGCCGGTGATCACGCCGGTGTTGGGGTCGATCGACAGGCCCGGCGGCAGGTCGGTCGCGTCGTAGGTGAGCGGGTCGCCGTCGATGTCCACAAAACCACCGGCGGTGGGGATGTTGATGCCACCATCGCCATCCACGCCCACCTGCGGCGGCAGCGCAGCGTCCAGGTCCGGGATGTTGTTGAGCTCGATGGTCAGGGTGGCGAATGAGGTGTCGCCGTCGGCATCTTCGACCGTGTAGGTGAACACGTCCACCGGGTTGGGGTCGGTGATGCCGGGGTCGGCCTCGTAGGTGTAGCTGCCGTCGGCATGGAGTGTGAGCGTTCCGTACTCGCCCCGGATCGGGATACCGACGCCCGTTCCGCCCGTGATCGGCGCACTGCCGGTACCGTCCTCCACACCGACAACCGTCGTGCCGCCGGCGGGCCAGCCGTCCGCGCCGGAGTGATCGTTGACCAGCACGTCGCCGGTCACGGTGTCACCCTCGGTCACCACGTCGGGGTGGGTGTCGTCCACGGCTTGCGGCACGTCGTTGATGATGGCGATGCTCAACGTACCCGAGCCCGTGTCGGGCGTGGGCTTGTTGTCCGTCACCAACAGAGCGATGTCGTCGGTGTAGGTGCCGACGTGCGTCACCGGGCCGTTGAGCGTGTACTCGTACTCGATCACGAACTCCGTCGGCGCGCCGGACGGGCCCACGACGCCGCGAATGCCCGTGATGACCAGGGTGCCCTCACCCGTGTCGATGCTCACCGGGAGCAGGACTTCGTCCTGGATGTCCTGCAGTTGGTCATAGGTGAGCGTGGTGCCGCCGATCGTCACCGAGGCGATGCCATCGGGCGCGCGCACCACGATGTCGCCGGTGGTGATTTCACTGTCGTCGTCAGCGTCGTCCAGGCCCGTTTCGTACACCGTGTTGTGGCCCTCGGTCGACGGGTCGCCCGGGACGTCCGCACCGTTCTCGTCGTCGGGCTCGATGCTGGGCGGCGCGCCGCCGGCGTCCGAGGTGCCGTTGATGGTGATGGTGAGCTGGGCGCGGTCGGTCAGGCCGTCCTCGTCGGCCAGGGTGTAGTCGAACACGTCGGTGAGCGTGTCGCCATCGCCCAGGCTGTTGACGGCCGGGTGGCTTTCGTTGAGCACGTAGGTATAGCTGCCATCCTCGCCGATGGTGAGGGTGCCGTAGAGGCCCTCGACCACGGTGCCGCCCGCGCCGCTGGTGCTGCCGGCGCCAATGCCGTCCCAACCGGGCTCGCCGGCGGGCTTGATCTCGGTGATGCGCAGGTCGGCCAGGGCGGTTTCCGGATCGTTGTCCACGCCGTCGCCATCATTGTCCGAGAGGACGTTGCCCGAGGTGCTGTCGCCGGGGTCGGGCTGGCCATCCGATTCGTTCACGCTGTTGAAGTTGTCGATGGCCACCGGCGGGTCGTTCTGCGCGGTGATGTTCACGACGATGGTGTCGTCGTCGCTCAGCGGGCCGCCGCTGCCTTGCCTGTCGTTGTCGTTCGCGTCGTCGAAGCGCAAGCGCAGCGTGACATTGGCCGGCGGCGTGTCGGAGCTGTTGGCGTAGGTGATGGCGCTGGCCACGGTGTTGACCGCGTCGGCGTCGGCATCGCCGTTGAAGGTGATCACCAGTTGGCCGCCCACGTTGGTGAAGCTGCCCACCGTGGTGCCGCCCACCTCGATGTCGTTGCCATCGAGCGTGACCGAACCGTTGAAGCCGAGCACGTCCTCGGCGTCGGCGGCAAAGTCGCCGGCGCCGTCGCTGCGGCCGATGGTCAGCGTGGTGCCAGCGAAATCGTCCAGCTGGCCGGGGTCGCGGTGCAGTTCCGGGTCGGTGATGGCAACCTCGCCCAGATCGACCGGCGTGCCCAGCACGTCGCGGTCTTCGCCGTCCACATGATCGGCGGTGCGGTCGATGCCTTCGACGAAGGTGACCGAGGGGTTGGTGATGGCCACCGTCGGCGCGTCGTTGACCTGCAGGTAGCCCACGTTGCGCTCGACCGAGGTGGCACCTTCGGCCAGCGTCACCTCGATGGTGCCCAGGCCATTGCCACTGCCATCGGCGTCGTGGCGCGGCGTCAGGTCGTCCTCGTCGCCGGCGGTCGTCAGCGTGACCGTGGCCGGCGCGGTGATGCGGTAGCTGCCGGACACCAGCCCGGTACCGGGCAGCGCGCCGAAATGGTATTCGCCGTTCGCGTTGGTGGTGGTGGTCAGCACGCGGTTGTCGCCAGCGGTGGCGAAATCACCATCTTCACCTGCCCAGGTCAGGGTCACGGTCTGGCCGGCCAGGCGGGTTTCGCCAGCGTCGATGTTGCCGTCGCGGTCGTTGGTGTCGTCCCACAGCACGCCGCTGATGGTGCCGTAGCCGGCCGGATCGCTGCGGGTGTAGGTGTTCGGGCCGGCGCCGCTGCCGTCGCGCTCGCCGGAGGCCGAAGCATCCGCACCGACCGTCGAACCCGCAAAACCGGTGGCCGAAATGGTGCCCGCGCCATCGGGCAGGCTGCTCCAGGTCACCGTCGCATTGGTTGGCGCGGTGGCAGCCTGTTCGCCGCCGGTCGGCACGTCGGTGGTGTAGCGCACGACCACGCTGGTGCCGGGATCGAGCTGGTCGAAGACGAGTTCGATGCCGCCGGGTGTTGCATTGAACGTCACGCCCGCGGGCAGGCTGCCCACGGTCGAGTACGTCGTGCCGCCGATGGTCACGCTCTCGAAGGTGTAGTTCGCGCCATCCGGGAAGCTGTCCACCAGCCGCACGTCGTAGGCCGGAGCCGCATCCGTGCTGCCGGTCTCGAAGGCGTTGCGCACCGTGATGGTGGAGGTCGCGCCCTGCGCGCCCGGCGCGGTGTCCACCACGTCCTTGGTGATGGGGCTGATCTGAGGCTCGACCACGTTGTCGGTGGTGCTGTTGCTCTCGCCCAGTTCGGTGCCGCCGCTGCGCACCGTGACCGTGGTCTCGAGGTCGTGGCCGGCCGTGTTGATGCCGGTGTTGCTCACCACCGCGTTGAATTCGAGGATGAGGTACTCGCCGTCGGGGTCGTCGTCGAGGTTCTCGATGTCGCCGAGTTCAAACACGCCGCTGCCGTTGGGAATGATGCCGATACCGGGGCGCGTGCCTGTGCCAGCCGTGTTGCCGCTGTTGAGCGTGTTCTCGATGTTGTCCGCCGAGTTGCCGATCAATACATTGGCGGCCGGCCCGAAGCTACCGGGGGTACTTCCCACCAGCGCCCAGGTGGCACCAGTGTCCAGCAGTTCGTAGCCCGAGGGAAGGTTGGGCATGATGTTCAGGTCGGGGATGGTGCCCTCGGGCACGCGCATCACCAGGCGGAAGCGAACGATCTCGCCCACGGCCACGTCCTGTTCATCGGCGGCCGTGTCGCCGGGCGCCGCCGTGTCCGCCAGGCCACCCACGCGGCTGAGGACGTATCCGCCATTCACGTTCACCCGCGCGCGATCGTGGCTCACATAGTTGTTGAGCAAGGCTCCATCGCCTTCCCCGTCTCCGCCGTCGCGCTCGTCTGGATCGCGATGGCTATCGTCATCATTGCTGGCGCTGTCGATGCTGCTCCAGTACACATAGGCCTCGCCTTCGTCGAAGGAGGAGACACCCGCCACCCCGGAATTGGCCACGCCTGTCACCGTGATGACGATGCTTTCACCAGCAGCCAGATCGAAGTCGACGCCGTCGATGATCCTCAGTTCATCGCCGTTCCATTCAAACAGGCCGGACACGTCGACGGGGCCGCCCAGTAGTGTCTGGTGGGTCACTGTCAGGCTGGCGTGAGTCAGGTCCACATAGCCCGTATAGGGATCGGTGAACTTCAGGTCGAAGGCGTCCACGCCGCCGTCGCCGGCAGCGGGGTTGGAGATGGTCGTGCGATAGCGCACGGTGTCGCCCGCGTCGATCGCGGGTTCCGCGTCGCCGTAGTCGCCGTCCAGATCGGTGTCCACCTCCTTGACCACGGTCAGCTGCGGTTCGCGCACGGTGATGGTCGGCGCCCCGGTGCCTGCGACCGGGGTGTTGGTATCGGCGCCACCCTCGTCGTAGACCAGACCGGTGCCCATGGTGCGCTCGGTGCCTTCCTGGTTGTCCATGGTGTTGGCCACGATCGCCTGGACCCGGATGACGAACTGGTTATTGCCCGTGGCGTTGTCGCCCGTGGTGGTGACGTTGCCGAAGCTGAAGCGCGGGTCTTGATCGACGGCGCCGCCCATGCCGCTCACGGCCGGCGCACCAACGGTGCCATTGAAGTCCGCCGTCAGCGCACCGCTGCCTGCGGCCGTCGTGATGATCTGATAGCCGAAATCGGGATCGATTCGCATGCCGGCAGGCACGAGCGCGTCCACTTTCAGGTCGTGCGTGGTGCCTTCGGGCAGGGTGACGACGATGTCGTACACCATCCGCTCCCCAATGACCATGTCGGCGCCATCGGTGTGACCGGCGCTGGAGTCATCGTTCGTGATGCCGCCGTCCTTGAACACGATTTCCACCGTGGGCGCGGCGGCGCTGGCGGTGGCGTCGTCGGAGATCACGTTGGCGCCGGGCAGGAAGTCGTCACCGCCGTCGCGGTTGGAATAGTCCACCACGGACACGGTGGAGGTGGTGTCCAGGCCAGCCGCGATGGTCTGGATGGCCCGGGTGTCGTAGGTGATGACGAGCACGTTGGAGCCATCGGCGGTGGGCACGTCGCCCGAACGGCCGGCGGCGAGCCCGGGGCCGCCGTTGTCGAGCAGGGTGATCTGGTTGCCGACGATTTCGTAGTCGATGCTTTCCGTCAGCAGCGTACCGTTGCCCAGGCGCACCTGGAGATTGCTGCCCGCCAGGCTGGGGCCGACCAGTTCGAAACCGGGCGGCGGCGCAATAGCGCTGGTGCTGATATCGAAAGCGCCATGGCCGCCGGTGTTGATGATGCCGACCCCAAAGCGCACGAGGTCGCCCGCGTCCACGTTGGT
The DNA here is from genome assembly GCA_964520365.1 of uncultured Hydrogenophaga sp. Lineage (GTDB taxonomy): Bacteria > Pseudomonadota > Gammaproteobacteria > Burkholderiales > Burkholderiaceae_C > Hydrogenophaga. The sequence goes on along the minus strand of CAZFOT010000047.1, from coordinate 6,303 downwards.
GATGTTGCCGTCGATCCCGCTGATGTCGGTGATGGTGCCGGGAAATGGGTCGGCGGCGATCCAGTCATGGGTGTCGCCGCCCGTGATGATGCCGCCCTCGGTGCGTGACACCACGCCGTGCCGAATTTCCAGGTGTGGCTCGTTGAGCTGGATCTGGATGATGTCCTGGTGGGTAGCCGGCACGCCCGGGGTGTTGTTTTCCGATGCCTGGGCCTGGGTGGTGAGGTGAAGGCCGTCGGCGAAGGGTTCGTTGTTCACCTCCACGGTGAAGCGGATCACCACCCGGGTAGGCAGGTTGTCATCGTCCTCGCGGCTGCCCAGGTCGAAGCTCAGGCCGTTGGTGGCCGGGTTGGTGATCAGGTCAATATTGCCATCGATGTCGGTGAGGTTTCCGACCCCACCGACCAGCACCCAGTTCCCCACGCCCGGATACGTGCCCGAGCCTCCCACGGCGCCGTGGGTCCAGTCAGCCGAGTTGCCCACGTCGAACACCGGCTTGGGCAGGAAGGCGTCGAGCTGGAGGTTCTCGAAGTCGCCCGTGCCCAGGTCGTAAGTCAGCTCGTAGGTGACGGTGTTGCCCGGGCTGATGCCGCCGGAGCCATCTCCCGGGGCGCCGTTGATGCCGACGATTTCCAGGGTCAGCCCGCCGCTGGCGATTTCGACCTCGGTGGCTGTGTTGTCTTCCACGTCGTCGCCCTGCATGCCGCCCGGCCGGATCACCGTGCCAGTGATCGCGGCGGCGGTGGCCAGGTGGTCGCCGTGGTTGATCTGGGCGTCGCCGGGCGCCACGGGCGAATCGAAGGTGTTGTCGATGGTGGACTGGTAGACGATCTGGCCACGCGTGGCGCCACCGGAGTCGCCTTCGAACAGGCCACCGCGCAAAATGCCGGCCGCGATGTCGCCCGAAAGACTGTTGGTCACGGCATAGGCCTGCACGGCCGCCGAAATGTCGAAAGTGCGCTCAATGTCGTGGTTGCCAGGGTCGGTGGCGTCGCTGTAGTAGCCCCCCAGGTCGATGGTGTGCAGGGCGCCCTGGTACCACAGTTGCAGCGTCGGCGTACCGATGAGCGTGTGCCCGTCGTCGATGGTGTCGGTGATGACCACGTTATCGAAACGGTGGTAATCCGACACCTGGAAATTGATGGTGTATTCCAGCGTGTCGCCAGGGCTGTTGTTCCCATCCGTGACGTTCTCCACGTCCTTTTGCACCGCGAGCGAGCGGATGGTGTGCTCGAACTCGACGCCGGCCGGGTCGTACGCCACGACCTCCTCGGCATCGCGGGCGTCCAGCGGGTCCCAGTCGCCCGTGCCGGAGACCTGGAACTGCACCGTGCCCGGCGCGCCCGTTGTTTCATCGAGCACGTCGGGCACGTAGTACTGGATGGTGACCGGCTGGGTGCCGCTGATGGTGCCCATGGGGTGGTTCACCGTGCCCCCGCCCGTGATGGGGGTGCCCAGCGGCACGCCGTTGACGCCGGTGACCACGATGTTGGCCGGCACATCGACGGTGAAGACGTAGTCGGTCAGCGTCTGCCCTGGCGCCACCGTGATGGTGGTGGTCATCTCGCGCGGGAAGTTCGGGCCGGTGGCGGTCTCGCCCTCGTCGTGGTCGAAGTCGTGCGTGTATTCCACCAGCACCGGGGTGACGTTGGCCGTGACCAGGGCACCAACCACGCTGGGGTCGGTCGCGTAGTCGGCCGTGGGCGTGTGGCCGTAGCGGAAACCGGCGCGGGCCGCGATGTCCAGCGGCGCGCCGCGGTCGGCGTGGTTGGACAGCGAAGCCGTCACCTCGAGCTCGGCCGGGGGCTGGCCGCTGGTGTAGCTGCCGAAGGGCAGCTCGATGACGACAACCGTCTGACCAGCGTAGCTGACTCCGCGGTTGATCATCACAGGCTGATTGGCCGGATCCCTGGCGTAGGGATGCGCGGCCTGGCCGCTGGCATCAAGGGTGACGAACTGGTAGTTGACGGCGCTGCCCAGGTAGGTGATGGCACCGCTGGCGGCGATGGTGATGCCGTCGTCGCCATCGGCGCCCAAGGGCAGGAACAGGTCGATGTAGGGGCCGTAGCCATCGGGGTTCGGGTTCGTGCCCGGATTCGAGAAATTCAGCGAGAAGGTGAAGTCCTCGCCGATGAGCACTTCGCCCGCGGCGGGCAGGCCGGTGATCGCGACCGTGGGAGCCGCCGCGAGCAGGCCATTGAAGCCCGCCACCGTGAGCGCCGTTGCCTCGATGGCGCCGGTGGCCACCTCCAGTTCCCAGTTGCCGCCCAGCTCGGCGGCGCCGGTGGCGTCGTTGGAGGCGGCGATGTCGGCGCCGGTGAGGTGCGCCAGCTCGGTGATCAGCGTCTGGCCTGCGCTGCCTTCGGCGACATCGCAGCCATAGAGCAGGATGTCGGCCTCGTCCGTGAGGTACAGCGCCCAGCCCATGAGCTTTTCGCGCTGGGCATCGCTCAGGGTGGCGCCGGCGATGACTTCGTTGCCCAGCGTCAGGCTGCCGGGCGTGCCGTGGCTGATGATGTGGATGGTGTCGTACTGCCGGCCAGCATCGTTGGCCAGTTCGCTGCTGATGGCGTCGAGGCCGGATTCACCGCGCTCGACCACGCGCACGGTGACGTTGGACGGCACGTCGAGCACGAAGCCTTCCTGCTCGGCCACGCGGGCGTCCACCACCACGAGGGTGGCGGCTTCTTGCGGAGCCTCCACCGTGGCGGGGTCGGTGTCGTCATCGGCATCGGGGTCGGCCTGGCCGCTCTGGGTGTCGTCGTCGGCAGCGCTGCTCTGCGGGCTTTCGCTCTCGCTTTCGTCTTCGCTGTCGGTCGCTGCCCCGGTCGTCGAAGCCGGCACCGGGGCTTCGCTTTCACTTTCATCTTCGTTCGCGTCCCCGGCGGCGCCGGCGGTTTGCGGTTCGGGCGCCGTGGCCTCGGGCTCGCTCGGCTGTGGCTGGCTGGGTTCGGGCGCCTGGGGCGGCTCGCTGGCCGGCTCCGGCAGTGCATCGGCCGCAGCCACGGCACCTGCACCATCGAACAGCAGCCGCGGCTCCAGCGCCATGGCACGGGTTGCTGGACAAAAACGGAGTTTGCTCTCTATTTGCATGGTGACCTTGTCTCTCTCGAACGACTTGACGAAATCTCACCCGTGGCCCGGGTAAGCGGCAGATTCTAGAGAGAAAGGCCTACCTGCTTGCCGAGCAAAACCGCCACAAAGTTCACACTTTCATTCAGTGGCCGACAACCGCGATAAAGCTTTCGGCTGCCACATGTCAAGCACCCTCGTCAAGCGACTTCGTCAAGGTGAAGGCACGAGAAGATGGCAATGCAAGACAAGCGGCGCTTTTTTCAGGACGAACGGTATCTGAAGGACATGGGAAACCAGTGGCTTCCTTGGCGACGCGCAGCGGCAGGCATGGAATGGCGCTTTTTCAGCCGTTGCAGATTGCCCACAAAGCTGCGCAATGAAAACGGATATGCGTGCGAATGTCACGGTTCCACTGCGGCGGAAATGACATCACACCGTCGCGCTCGGACGTGCAAACGGCAACGGCCCCTGTCCGGGGCCGTTTCCATCATGGGTGCCGGCGCTGCCGGGAAGCTCAGAGCTTCTGCAGCGCGGCGATGCGTTCTTCCATCGGGGGGTGGGTGGAGAACAGCTTGCCCAGGCCGCCGGCGATGCCCAGCGCCTGCATGGTCTTGGGCAGTTCGCCCGGCGTGAGGCCGCCCAGCCGGGCCAGCGCGTTGATCATCGGCTGCTTGCGGCCCATCAGTTGAGCGGCGCCCGCGTCGGCGCGGAACTCGCGCTGGCGGCTGAACCAGGCCACGATGATGGCGGCCAGGAAACCGAGCACGATGTCCATCACGATGGTGGTCACGAAGTAGCCGATGCCGGGGCCGCTGCTGTTGCTGTCGCCCCGGCGCAGGAAGGCGTCCACCGCGTAGCCGATCACGCGGCTGAGGAACACCACGAAGGTGTTCATCACGCCCTGGACCAGGGTCATGGTGACCATGTCGCCGTTGGCCACGTGCGCGACTTCGTGGCCGATCACGGCCTCGACCTCTTCCCTGGTCATGCTTTGCAGCAGCCCGGTGGACACCGCCACCAGGGCAGAGTTCTTGAACGCGCCGGTGGCGAAGGCGTTGGGCGCGCCGTCGTAGATGGCCACTTCGGGCATACCGATGCCGGCCTTGCTCGCGAAGTTCTGCACCGTCTGCACGATCCAGGCTTCGTCGGCGGTCTGCGGCTGGTTGATCACCCGCGCCTTGGTGCTGAACTTGGCCATGGGCTTGCTGATCAGCAGCGAGATGATGGCGCCGCCAAAACCGATGACCAGCGAGAAGCCGGCCAGCGCGGTCATGTCCAGGCCATTGGCGGTGAGGAAACGGTCCACGCCCAGGATGCGGGTGGTGATCAACAGCACCGCCATGACGGCGAGGTTGGTCAGGACGAACAGCAGGATGCGCTTCATGTTTTCTCCGGTGGTGCAGCGGCGTCGGGGTCGCCGGACTGCGCATGGGACTCTTGCGGGTCTGTCAGATTCCCGCCTTCGCGGGGCCAGGCGGCGCGCCCCACCCGGCGGGAGGGCGCATGATACCGAGAAACCAGTATGGGGCCGGCGGCGCCGGAATCAAGCACGGGGCGCCCGGAAAAGCGCGTCATCGTCGAAGAAACCGGGGGATTCGTTCACTAGGGCCTGTTCACACTATTTTTCCAAGTGCGAATGGATTGAAAACAGCGCCAATCTAGGCGCGCGACGACGGCCAGACTGGACGTCTGGCCTAGGAGTGCAACGACGAGTGGCGCTGTTTTCAACCCGTTCCCTTCGGGTTGCGGCCAAAAAGGCCATGCGCCGCGTTGCGAAGCCTCGCCGGGCCACCGGCCCGTCTGCGTTTCGCGCCTTGCGCATGGCCTTTTTGATCCGCAACGCATCTTGGAAAAATAGTGTGAACAGGCCCTAGCCATCAGCGCGCGGCCGTGCGGCGCTCACGCCTGGCCCGGGGCCGGCGGAGCCGCCGGCCGGGCGCCGCGCTTGTCGCGCACGGCGACCCTGGAAGTGCCTTCGTCGCGCATCTCGAAGGCCTGCGTGGCGGCCATGAGCTTGGTGAGCGAGCCGTAGCCGTAGTTGCGCGCGTCGAACGAGGTCTTGTTGCCGATCTGCGTGCCCACCGCGCCCACGCGCGCCCAGCCCGCTTCGTCCGCCGATGCCTGCACGGCGTCGCGCAACAGGTTCAGCAGCCGGGTGTCCTGGCGCAGTTGCGCCGTCGGCACGCGCAGCGTGGCCCGGCCGCCCGCGCCTTCGGATGCCGCCTGGGCCGGCCCGGGCGCCACCGCCGCGGCGGCGTCCACCGGCTCGGCCTCGCCATCGCCGGTGAGCGACTCCAGGTAGAGGAAACGCGAGCAGGCGTTGACGAACGGCAGCGGCGTCTGCGCCGCGCCAAAGCCATACACCGCCGCACCCTTGCTGCGCAGGTGCATGACCAGTGGGGTGAAATCGGCGTCCGAGGAGACGATGCCGAAGGCATCCGGGTGCTCGGTGTAGAGCAGTTCCATCGCGTCCACGGTCATGGCCATGTCGGTGGCGTTCTTGCGCTTCGAGTAGTCGAACTGCTGCATCGGGCGCACGCCGAATTCGAGCAGCCGCTGCTGCCAGCCGTTCAGGGCCGACTTGGTCCAGTTGCCATAGGCGCGGCGGATGTTGATCTCGCCCAGCGTGGACAGCTCCGTCAGTATCTCGTCGATCTTCTCGGCCGGGGCGTTGTCGGCGTCGATGAGCAAGGCGATGCGCGGCTGGCGTTCGGATGGCATGGGGGGCTCCAGGCGGTGTGGGACGGGCGGGTTCAGGCGGCAGGCGCGACCAGCCTCCACGGCAGCGCCTCGCCGCCGCGCAGCGGCTTGAGCTCGGCCTCGCCAAAGCGGAAGGACTCGGGCGTGGCCCAGCTTTCGCGCTGGAGCGTGATGGTGCCGCTGTTGCGCGGCAGGCCGTAGAAGGCCGGACCGTTGAAGCTGGCGAAGGCTTCGAGCCGGTCGAGCGCGCCGGCGTTGTCGAAGGCTTCGGCGTACAGCTCCATGGCCGCGTGCGCGGTGTAGCAGCCGGCGCAGCCGGTGGCGTGTTCCTTGAGGTGCGCCGGGTGCGGGGCGCTGTCGGTGCCCAGGAAGAAACGCGGGTTGCCGCCGGTGGCCGCGGCGACCAGCGCCTGGCGGTGGGTCTCGCGCTTGAGCACGGGCAGGCAGTAGTAGTGCGGGCGGATGCCGCCGGTGAAGATGGCGTTGCGGTTGTAGAGCAGGTGGTGCGCGGTGATGGTCGCCGCCGTG
>CAZFOT010000046.1:0-20328 GCA_964520365.1 uncultured Hydrogenophaga sp. | reverse complement strand
GGTCGCTGCCCCCCAAGGGGGCTGATCCGGCTTGGGGCGGCCCGGCGCCGGATCGCGGCCCCCACGCTCCGCCGCTGCGCGGGTCGCTGCCCCCCGAGGGGGGGCTGATCCGGCTTGGGGCGGCCCGGCGCCGGATCGTCCTTCTCGCGCTCCGCCGCCGCGAGCGGCTCATAATCTCTTCCGCCCATGAAGCTGCTGCTGATCGAAGACAACCCCACCATGCAGACCACGCTGCGGCGCACGTTCGAGCGGCGCGGCATGCAGGTGCTGGGCTGCGACGACGGCAGCCGCGCCCTGGCCCTGTGGCAGGCCAGCCTGCCCGACGCCGTGCTGCTGGACCTGAGCCTGCCCGGCCTGGACGGGCTGGAGGTGCTCAGCCAGGCGCGCGCGGCCGGGCTGGACACGCCGGTCATCATCCTCACCGCGCGCGGCACCGTGGGCGACCGCATCCTGGGCCTGAACACCGGCGCCGACGACTACCTGCCCAAGCCCTTCGACCTGGACGAACTCGAAGCCCGGCTGCGCGCCCTGGCGCGGCGCGCGGCCGGCAGCGAGAGCGCGCCCGCCGCCTCCGCGCGCGGTCCGGTCTGGTGCGGCATGCACATCGAGAAAGACAGCGGCGCGGTCTACTTCGAGGGCCAGCTACTGGAGCTGGCTCCGCGCGAAATGGCGCTGCTGCGCGCGGTGCTGGGCAAGCCCGGCCACGCCATCGCCAAGGAGCGTCTGTTCGAGCTGGTCTTCCCTGGCGAAAGCCAGGTGCAACCCGAAGCCATCGAGGTCGTGGCCTACCGCCTGCGCAAGAAGATCGCCCACACCGGGGCGCAACTGGTCACGCTGCGCGGCCTGGGCTACCTGCTCAAGGCGGACCGATGAAGCCACGCGCCGAGGCGCCCTCGGCTCGCCCATCGTTGCGCCGCACCCTGCTGGTGGGCATCCTGCTGCCCGTGTTCGTCTTCATGCTCGTCAACACCGTGGTGCTGTACCGGCAGGCCCTGGCCGCGGCCGACACCGCCTACGACCGCACCCTGCTGGCCACGGCCAAGTCGCTCGGCGAGCAGTTGCAGGTGGCGGGCAACGGCAGCGATGCGCGCGTGCAGTCCACCCTGCTCTACTCGGCGCTCGAAGCCTTCGAGGCCGACAACCGCAGCCGCATCTTCTACCGCGTGAGCGGGTTCAACGGCGAAATGGTCTCGGGCTTCGACGACCTGCCACCGCAGCGCGGCGACATTCCGCAGCAGAGCATCTACGCCGCGCTGGTGCACTTCTACGACGACCAGTACCGCGGCGTGCCGGTGCGCATGGCCGTGCTGCTGCAGCCGGTGGCCGGCGTGCAGGGTCAGGGCATGGCCACCATCCAGGTGGCCGAGACATTGGAGCTGCGCGAGACGCTGGCGCGCCAGATCCTGATCGACACGATCTGGCGCCAGGCCGTGCTGGTGATCGTGATCGTGCTGGTGGTGGTGTTCGTGGTGCAGCGCGCCACGCGCCCGGTGCGCGCGCTCAGCCACGCGCTCGCCGCGCGCAGCGAGAACGACCTCTCGCCGCTGTCCACCGAGAGCGCGCCGCGCGAACTGCTGCCGCTGCTGGACGCAACCAACCAGCACATGCAGCGCCTGGCCCACTTGCTGGAACACCAGAAGCGTTTCGTGCGCGACACCTCGCACCAGTTGCGCACGCCACTGGCGGTGCTCAAGACGCAGGTGCAGTCGGCCCGGCGCGGCGACGTGGCGCCGCTGCAGGCGCTGGATGAAATCGGCCACACGGTCGAGCGCGCCACCGAGCTGGCCAACCAGATGCTGGCGCTGGCCAAGGTGGAGCAGTTGCGCCAGGAAAAAAGCGCGCCCGTGCTCGACTGGTCGGCCGTGCTGCGTTCGGTCGCGCTCGATCTCTCGGCCCTGATCGCCGAGCGTTCGCTCGACTTCTCGCTCGACACCCAGCCGGCCACGGTGCAGGCCCACGAATGGGCGCTGCGCGAACTCAGCCGCAACCTGCTGCACAACGCCATCAAGAACACCCCGACGGACTCGCGCCTGGCCGTGGCGCTGGTGGCCGACGGGCAGACCGCCGCGCTCACCATCAGCGACGACGGCCCCGGCATTTCCCCAGCGCTGCGCGAGCGCCTGTTCCAGCCCTTCGCGGCCGACCACCGCCAAAGCCCCAGCATGTCCAGTTCCGGCCTGGGACTGGCCATCTGCCGCGAGATCGTGCAGTCGCTCGGCGGCAGCATCGACCTGGACAACCGCATCCACCACGGCCAGGTGCGTGGGCTCGACGCCACCGTCCGGCTGCCGCTGGCCCGCCACTCATCCTGCCCATGAAACCCGCATCCGACCCCACCACCACCAGCGGCAAGGTCCGCCTCGACAAGTGGCTCTGGGCCGCGCGCTTCTACAAGACGCGCAGCCTCAGCAGCGAGGAAATCGACAAGGGCCGCGTGAAGCTCAACGGCCAGCCAGCCAAGCCTTCGCGCGACGTGAAACCCGGCGACACGCTGGAGCTTCGCACGGGTCAGGAGGTGCGCACCGTCGTCGTGCGGGCCTTGAGCGGCGTGCGCGGGTCGGCGCCCGTGGCCGCCCTGCTCTACGAGGAAACGGCCGAGTCGCTGAGGCGGCGCAGCGAAACGGCCGAGCAGCGCCGCCTGGCCCCCGAGCCCGCCCACAGCCAGCCCCTGGGCCGCCCCACCAAGCGCGACCGCCGCAGCATCGACGGCCTGCGCGACGCACCACCCGACTGGAACGACCGCTGGAGCGCGTCCCTCGACAGCGAGTGATCCGACCTCAGCCCTTGCGCAAACCTAGCCACATCACCGTGGCCACCACCACCAGGCCGCCGGCCACCTGCACGGCCGCGATCGCCTGGCCCAGGATGGCCCAGGCCAGCACCAGCGCGAAGATGGGCTCGATGTTCATGATGGCCGAATTGCCGACCACGCCCAGCCTGGGCAGCACGGTGAACATGATGGTGAAGGCCGTGCCGTAGAGAAACGTCAGGCCCAGCAGGCCCCACCAGCCCATGGGCGCGGTGGGCAGCGCCAGCCCGCCCTGCGCGGTCGCGGCGATCAGGGCCATCACCGCCACGATGGCCATGGTGGTGGCCGTGCGCAGGCGCCCGTCGAGATCGCCCGCCTCGTGCTGCGTGAGCACCAGGGCCAGGCCGAACGTGGCGGCGGCGGCCAATGCGAATGCCACGCCCACGCCGATCTGCGCCCAATGGCCGGAAGCGCCCAGGCCCGAGGCCGCGCCGAACACGTCCAGCGCCAGCGCCAGGCCCAGCAGCATCACAGGCATGGCGCGCAGCACGCGCGGCTGAGGGCGCTGACCGTACACGATGCGTGCCCACAGCGCGGTCCACAGCGGGTAGGTGTTGAAGGCCAGCAACGCCAGCGCCACCGGCAGCCGCGCCACCGACGCGTAAAGGCACAGGCTCTGCACGCCGATCAGCAAGCCGATCGCCGGCAGCGCCTTGCGGTGGCGCCGTTGCAGTCGCATCGGCACGCGGTAGGCCAGCAGGATGCACCCGACCACCAGCGCCGTGACGCCACTGCGAAACGCCACCGCCGTGGCCACGCTCACGCCATGGTCGAATGCCAGGCGCGCGGCCACGTGGTTGGCGCCCATCATGAAGGCGATGAGCAGCAGGGTGGCGAAGGCCGTGGTGGTGAGGGCGGCGGTCGGTGTGCGGGAAATGGACATGCAGAAACAGCAACGCGCCCGGAGGCGCGTTGCTGTGTGGTGTGTCTGGCGGAGCGAGAGGGATTCGAACCCTCGATGAGGCTCTACACCCCATACTCCCTTAGCAGGGGAGCACCTTCGGCCACTCGGTCATCGCTCCGGAAGCTGCTTATTATGCCTCAAGTGCGAGGCAGGTCAGCCGACATGAGCCAGCGAACATCTCAGTTTTTCACCGCGCCGGAGCGCGACCCGCCGCGCATGAAACAACCCCAACCCAGGGATATCGAGGGTCCGGCTCCGCCGGCCCAAGGTATCGTCCTCCTCCCGCCGAAGGCGAGAGAGGGGGAAGCCGCAAAGCGGCGCAGGGGGTGCTTCCTCTCAGCCCGAAATCGTGTCGGCGGTCTGGTCCAGGTCGAACTCGCGATGCAGCGCGCGCACCGCCAGTTCCATGTACTTTTCGTCGATGACCACGGAGGTCTTGATCTCGGAGGTGGAGATCATCTGGATATTGATGCGCTCCTCGCTCAGGCACTTGAACATGCGGCTGGCCACGCCCACGTGGCTGCGCATGCCGATGCCGACGATGCTGACCTTGCAGATGCGGGTGTCGCCCACCACCTCGGCAGCGCCCAGCGCGGGCACGACCTGCGCCTTGAGCAGCTCCAGCGTCTTCTGGAAATCGTTGCGGTGCACCGTGAAGCTGAAATCGGTTTTCCCGTCCTTGCTCAGGTTCTGGATGATCACGTCCACTTCGATGTTGGCATCGGCCACCGCGCCGAGGATCTGGTAGGCAATGCCGGGCGTGTCGGGCACGCCCAGCACCGAGATCTTGGCTTCGTCGCGATTGAACGCAATGCCGGATACGACGGCTTGTTCCATGTCTTCGTCTTCCTCAAAAGTGATCAGGGTGCCGGACGCGGCCTCTTCGCTCAGGTCGATGTCCCACGGCGTGAAACTGGAGAGCACGCGCAGCGGCACCTTGTACTTGCCGGCGAACTCCACCGAGCGGATCTGCAGCACCTTGGAGCCCATGCTGGCCATCTCCAGCATCTCCTCGAAGCTCACCCGCTCCAGTCGGCGCGCCTCGGGCACGACACGGGGATCGGTGGTGTACACGCCGTCCACATCGGTGTAGATCAGGCATTCGTCCGCCTTGAGCGCGGCGGCCACGGCCACGGCCGAGGTGTCGCTGCCGCCACGACCCAGCGTGGTGATGTTGCCGCCCGGATCGATGCCCTGGAAACCCGTGACGATCACCACCTTGCCGGCGTCCAGATCGCCGCGCACCCGGTGGTCATCGATCGATTCGATGCGTGCCTTGGTGTAGGCGCTGTTGGTCTTGATGGGCACCTGCCAGCCGGCATAGCTGACGGCCTGGATGCCCTCGGCCTGCAGCGCGATGGCCAGCAGCGCCGACGAGGCCTGTTCGCCGGTGGCGGCCAGCATGTCCAGCTCGCGGTCGCTGGCGGCATCGGGCTTGCCCGGCGCCAGTTCCTTGGCGAGCCCCAGCAGGCGGTTGGTCTCTCCGCTCATGGCGCTGGGCACCACCACCATCTGGTGGCCGGCGCGGTGCCACTTGGCCACGCGGCGGGCCACATTGCGAATCCGTTCGGTCGATCCCATGGAGGTGCCGCCGTACTTGTGAACGATCAATGCCATTGAGTGAATGTGTCGAGATGGGGCGGGTTGCACAACCCGTTGCGCCTGGGCTCCAGACGGTTGGCCGCGTCTTCCACGCGGTCGGACAAAGCCTGCGATTATATCGGCGGCCCGTAGGCCAGCCGCTCGCCGCGGCGGCAGACGAAGGCATCCGCCACCTTCAGCCGGATGCCGTGGCCGCGCGTGGTGCAGTCGGCCACCTGGTCCAGCAGTTCGTCGATCTGGGCCGTGCTGGGCGCCACCGAGGCGCTGCTTCGCAGCCAGTAGCGGATCACGTTGGCCTGCCGTTCGCGGCGCAAGGCCTGGAGCGCCGCGATCGCCGGAGGCGACCCGGTCGCGGCCATGTCCAGCCGCGCGAGATCGTCCAGCAGATCCTGGGCCTGCGCGGCATGCCGGGCGCTGCGCAGGATCATCGGGCGGAAACCCGGAAAACAGCGCTCCCAGGCCGGCATCAACAGTGCCCGGATCCGGTTGCGGGTGAAGCGCCCGTCGGCATTGCTCGGGTCGGTCACGAAGCCAGCGCCCTGCTCGCTCGCATAGGCGCGCAAGGCGGCGCCCGGCAAGGCAAGCAAGGGGCGCCCAAAACGGACCCCGTGGCGCTCGAAGTTTTCCGGCATCGCCGCCAGCCCCGGCAGCCCTGCACCGCGGCTCAAGGCCAGGAACACCGTTTCGGCCTGGTCGTCGGCATGCTGCCCCAGCAGCACGCACCACGCGCCCGCCTCCTGAGAGAGCCCGGCCAGTGCGCCATACCGCGCAATCCGGGCAGCGTCTTCCGGACTCTGGCCGGCCACGGGCGCCGCATCCACCCGCCGGACATGCAGTTCGATGCCGCGCCCCTCGCAAAAGGCACGGACATGGGCCTCGAAGCCATCGGCCGCGGCCTGCAGCCCATGGTGCACATGGAGAGCCACCACCTTGCCGGTCCATTGCCGCTGCGCGGCCAGCAGCAAGGCGGTGGAATCCGCGCCGCCACTGAAGGCCACGGCGATCGTGGGGAACGCACCGGCCGGCCGCGCGGTTCGCCTGCACCAGTCCTCCACCGCCTTTTCGCAGGCGTGGAGCGGCGCCGGCCGTGCGTTCACTTCAGCGCTTGTCCTGCTGCTTGGTGTCGGTGTACCGGCCGTAGCTGTTGAGCCGCGCGTACCGGCGGTCGAGCAGTTCCTTGACCTTGAGGTCCGCCACCTGCCGCCAGGCGTCGCCCAGCGCGCGCTTGAGGAAAGCGGCCATCTGCTTGTGGTCGCGATGAGCCCCGCCCACGGGCTCGTTGACGATCTTGTCCACCAGCCCGAGCGCCTTGAGGCGGTGGGCCGTGATGCCCAGCGCGTCGGCCGCGTCGCTGGCCCGGTCGCTGGTCTTCCAGAGAATGGAAGCACAACCCTCGGGGCTGATCACCGAGTACACGGAGTACTGCAGCATGAGCACCTGATCGGCCACCGAAATGGCCAGCGCCCCGCCGGACCCGCCTTCTCCGATGATGGTGGAGATGATGGGCACCTCCAATTGGGCCATCTCGAAGATGTTGCGCCCGATGGCCTCGGACTGGCCCCGCTCCTCGGCATCGATGCCCGGGTAGGCCCCGGGGGTGTCCACGAAGGTGAACACGGGCAACTTGAATTTTTCGGCCAGCTTCATCAATCGAAGCGCCTTGCGGTAGCCCTCTGGCTTGGTCATGCCGAAGTTGCGCAGGCCGCGTTCCTTGGTGTCGCGCCCCTTCTGGTGGCCCAGCACCATGCAGGGCTGCCCGTTGAAACGGGCCAGGCCGCCGACGATGCTCAGGTCGTCGGAGAAATGCCGGTCGCCATGCAGTTCGACGAAGTGCGTGAAGATGTCCCGCACGTAGTCCAGCGTGTACGGCCGGTCGGCGTGGCGCGCGATCTTCGTGATCTGCCAGGGCGACAAGGTGCTGTAGATGTCCTTGGTGAGCTGCAGGCTCTTGTTGGAGAGCTGCTCGATCTCCGCCGAAATGTCCACGGCGGACTCGGTCTGCACATACCGAAGCTCTTCGATTTTGCCTTCGAGCTCGGCGATCGGCTGTTCGAAATCGAGAAAGTTCTTCTTGGCCAAGGTTTCACTCCTGTGGTCTTGTGGTGGTCCGCGTCCGGGACACCAGGCAACGCGGGCCCGGTGCGCCGGGGCGCTGCTTCAACGACGTCTTTGTCTTTGCTCAGTAGGCGACTGGAGTCGGATCCAGCGAGCGCCAAATATACCAAGTCGCCACGCTGCAGAACGGTGCCCAGTTGGCCGCGACCTCGCGGATCTCGCTGCGGCTGACGGGCTCCCCCGAGAAGTAGCGCAGGCTGATGCCGTTGTGCAAGCCCACGTCGTCCAGCGGCAGCACGTTCGGACGCATCAGATGGAAGATCAGGAACATTTCGGCCGTCCAGCGGCCGATGCCGCGAATGGCCACCAGTTCGGCAATGATGGCCTCGTCGTCCATGTCCGCCCAGGCGTCCACGTGCACCTGGTTGTCGGCGAAGTGCAGCGCCAGGTCCACCAGGTATTCGACCTTGCGGGCGGACAGGCCGGCCGCGCGCATGTCGTCCACCTTGAGCTTGAGCACCTGGGCCGGTGCCATCTTCCTGGGCAGTTCGGCGAAGCGGTCCCAGACCGACTGCGCCGCCTTGACCGAAATCTGCTGCCCCACGATGCTGCGCGCCAGCGTGACGAACGCGTCGCCCCTCGACTGCAGGCTGGCGCCGGGATGTTGCGGAATGAGCTTCTTCATCACCCGATCCCGCTTCATCAGGTGGCGGCAGGCTTCGCTCCAGTATCCGGGCGCTTCCTGCCCCACGGTCAGAGGGGACGTCGGCGCCATCAGGAACGCTCCCAGGTGGTGCCGGATGCGCTGTCCTTGAGCACGATGCCTTGCGCCGCCAGGGCCTGCCGGATGCGATCGGCCTCGGCGAAATCCTTCGCCCGCTTGGCCGCGGCGCGCTGCTCGACGAGGGATTCGATCTCCGCATCCGGCAGCCCGGCCTGACCGGCGGCGCCGCCGGACCGCAGGTAGGTGGCCGGGTCGGCCTGCAGCAGGCCGAGCGTGCCGCCCAGGGCGCACAGCAGGGCCGCGTTCGCGGCGTCCTTGCCGCGGTTGACCTCGCTGGCCAGCTCGAACAGCACCGCCACCGCCTCGGGCGTTCCGAAGTCCTCGTCCATCGCCGAGCGGAACCGCTGGGCAAACGGATGGCGCCAATCGATGGACCGCCCGGGAAGCCGCTCGAACGAAACCAGGCTGAGCGCCGTGTACAGGCGCTTGAGCGAAGCCCGGGCATCGTCCAGATGCACGTCGCTGTAGTTCAGGGCGCTGCGGTAGTGGGCGCGCAGGATGAAGAAGCGCACCGTCTCGGGGTCGTACTTCGCCAGCACCTCGCGGATGGTGAAGAAGTTGCCCAGGCTCTTGGACATCTTCTCGTTGTCCACGCGCACGAAGCCGTTGTGCACCCAGAAGCGGGCCAGCGGCTTGCCGGTGGCACCTTCGCTCTGGGCGATTTCGTTTTCGTGGTGCGGGAACTGCAGGTCGGCACCGCCACCGTGGATGTCGAAGGTCTCGCCCAGCGTGGCGCAGCTCATGGCCGAGCACTCGATGTGCCAGCCCGGCCGCCCCTGGCCGAACGGGCTGTCCCATCTGGCCTCTTCGGGCTCGTCCGCCTTGGCCGATTTCCACAGGACGAAGTCCAGCGGGTCCGCCTTGTCCTGGCCGACCGCCACCCGCTCGCCCGCGCGCAGGTCGTCGAGCGACTTGCCCGAGAGCTTGCCGTAGCCGGCGAACTTGCGCACGGCGAAATTGACGTCCCCGTCCTCGGACTGATACGCCAGCCCTCTGTCCTTCAACCGGGCGATCAGGCTCAGCATCTGCGGCACGTATTCGGTGGCTCGCGGCTCGACGGTGGGCGGCTCGATGCCCAGCGCACCGATGTCCTGGTGCATGGCTGCCGTCATTTCATCCGTCAGCGCGCGCAGCGTGGTGCCCCGCTCCAGGGCTCGCCGGATGATCTTGTCGTCGATGTCGGTGATGTTGCGGACGTAGGTGACCCGGTAACCGCTCACCCGGAGCCAGCGCTGCACCACGTCGAACGCCATCATCATCCGGGCGTGGCCCACATGGCAGAGGTCGTAGATCGTCATGCCGCAGACGTACATGCGGACGTGTCCGGGCTCGATGGGGTGGAATTCTTCCAGCCGGCGGGAAAGCGAGTTGTAAATCTTCAATGTCATCGGAAAAGGCGCGGCGAGGGTGTGCGGCATCCTGGGCAGCCCGCGGACGGCGCCGCCTCGCGCGCTGCCGACCGGCCGGAACCGCCCGCATGGACCACCCGCCCATGGGCCGCCGGCCGATACCCCTCAGATACAATGTTCCAGTATAGCCAGCCCGGTGCTGTGCCAGTGTGCGGCCCGGCCCGCGGGTCTTCGATCCAGGGTCGGGTTGCGTTGTCCGTTCCCTTCCAGTCCGTTCCCCGAGGTCTCATGCTTCACTCGACGAAATCCACGCTTCCCCAGCACATCGAAGCAGGCCGGGCCCGCCGTGGCGGCGGGGGCCATCGCATGCGGACATGGGTTCTGCGCATGGCCGTGTCGGCCGCGCTGGGCGCCACGGCGGCCATGGCCCAGGCGGACTCCTACGCCGACGTCAACCGGCTCGTGCGCGCGGGGCAACTCAGCGAAGCGCTGGCCAAGACCGACCAGCACCTCGCCACCAAGCCCAACGACCCGCAGATGCGCTTTCTCAAGGGCGTCATCCTCACCGAAAGCGGCAAGTCCAGCGACGCCATCGCGGCCTTTCTCAGGCTGACCGAGGACTACCCGGAGCTGCCCGAACCCTACAACAACCTGGCCGTGCTGTACGCGGGCCAGAGCCAGTTCGACAAGGCCCGCGCCGCGCTCGAGATGGCCATCAGGACCAACCCCAGTTACGCCACCGCGCACGAGAACCTGGGCGACGTCTACGCCAAGCTGGCCAGCCAGGCCTACAGCAAGGCGCTGCAGCTGGACGCGGGCAACACCGGCGTGGCCCCCAAGCTGAGCCTGATCCGCAACCTGTTCTCCGCCGACACCGGTGCCGCGCGCCAGAGCAAGGCTGCGGCGGCCCCAGCGGCGCCCGCCGCGGCAGCGTCGGCAGCAGCCCCCGCCCCCGCCGCGCCCTCGCCGGCGGTCGCTGCGGCAGACCCCGGGTCGGCCCAGGGCGAGGTGATCGCGGCGGTGCAGGCCTGGGCGCAGGCATGGTCCAGCAAGCGCATGTCCGACTACCTCGGCGCCTACTCGCCCGACTTCACGCCGGCGGGCGGCCAGGCCCGCGGCGCCTGGGAGGCCGATCGCCGCGCAAGAATCGTTCCCCGGCAGCGCATCCAGGTCGATATCAGCGACCTCGACGTGTCCATCGACGGTGAACGGGCCACGGCCCGTTTCCGGCAGGTCTATGCATCGGATGCCCTCAGCGTCACCAGCCTCAAGACCCTCGCCATGGTCAGGAACGGCAACCGGTGGCTGATCACGCGGGAATCCACGGGATCCTGATGGCAAGCCCGCCTTCCGCGCAGGCAGGCGACGCCGGCCTGCCCGGCCCGGCACCGGCGTCGGCGCATCGGGCACCCGGGCAGGCTTTAGGGAAAACGCCCGGCGCCTCCCGGATCGCCATCGGCGTCGCGCTGCTGACGGGTCTGCTGGCGCTCTTCCTCGACCGCGTGTCCGAGCCATCCGGCAGCTCCCGCACGGCCTCCCCAGCGAGCAGCCCTTCCCTGATCGAAAGCGCTCAGGCCAGGGTGGCGGACACCTTGCCCGGCACCTCGGTCCATGTCGGCAACGGGCTGGCGCGCCAGAATCTGGCCGGCGAAGCGTTCGAGCAGGTGCGGCCTTTGCTGGGTGAAGCGGAGGCCCAACTGATCGACGTCTATCAGCACATAGGCCGAGGGCAGCACAGGGAGGCCACGCGCCTGGCCGAGGCGCTGGTGGCCCGGCACCCCAACTTCCAGCTCGCCCAACTGGTGCTGGGCGACCTGCTGAGCCTGCGCGCGCGCCCGGTGCGCCGGCTCGGCGACGTTCCCGATACCCAGGCGCTCGCCGCCGCCGGGCAGCTCGATGCCCTGCGCGAGGAGTCCCGGCGCAGGATGCGCGCGCTCACCGAGCGGCCGCCACCAGGCCGCATACCGGACCAGATCCTGGCACTGGCTCCGCGAAGCCGCCACGCCATTGCCGTCGATGCGTCCCGCTCCCGGCTCTACCTGTTCGAGAATCTCGCCGCGACCGCGGAGGCACCGCCGCGACTGCGCCTGATCGGCGATTTCTACATCTCGGTGGGTCTGTCCGGCATCGAAAAAGTGGTCGAAGGCGATCAGCGAACACCGCTGGGGGTCTACTACATCACCGCCAACCTCAATCCCGCCAACCTGCCGGACCTCTACGGGGTCGGGGCCCTGCCGATCAACTACCCGAATGCGCTGGACCTGCGCCGGGGAAAGACCGGTCACGGCATCTGGCTGCATGGCACGCCGCGCGCCCAGTTCGTGCGGGCGCCCCAGGCATCGGACGGATGCGTGGTGTTGTCCAACCCGGATCTGAAGCGGCTGCTCGCCACCGTGGCGATCCGCACCACCCCGGTGGTCATCGCCCCCGAGCTGCGCTGGGTCGAACCCGAATCGCAGGAGCAGGACCGCGCGGATTTCGATGCGGCACTCCAGGCCTGGCGCGAGGCGAAGAGCCTGGGCGAACTCGACACGCTCAAAACCCTGTACGCCGAGCAGTTTCGCGGCCAGGGCGGACATGCCGACCAGTGGTGGTCGCGGATGGATCAAGAACTCCGCGACAAGGGAACCCGCGCCATCGAACTCAGGGAACTCTCCCTCCTGCGCTGGCGCGACAGCGACGACACCATGGTCGTCACCTTCGGCGAGGCGCTCCAAGGGCAATCCCGCAGCGTGAACAAGCGCCAATACTGGGGCCGCGAAAATGGCCGCTGGAAAATATTCTTTGAAGGACCAACCGGATGAAACACGCCATGCCAACCCAACGCAGACACTTCGCCGCACTGGTGGCCACCACCCTGCTCTCCATCCCCCTTCTGACCGCGCCGGCCCAGGCGCAGGATGCGGCGCCCAAGGTGCGGCTGAGCACGTCGATGGGCGACGTGGTGCTGGAGCTGTACCCTGACAAAGCCCCCAAGACAGTGGAGAACTTCCTCCAGTACGTGAAGGACAAGCACTACGACGGCACCGTTTTCCACCGCGTCATCGGCAACTTCATGATCCAGGGCGGCGGCTTCACGCCCGATCTCCAGCAAAAACCCACACGCTCGCCGATCCCTCTCGAAGCCGGCAATGGCCTCAAGAACGATCGTGGCACCATCGCCATGGCACGCACCGCCCACCCGAATTCCGCGACGTCCCAGTTCTTCATCAACGTGGTCGACAACGCCGGGCTGAACGCGCCCATGCCCGACGGTCATGGCTACACGGTCTTCGGCAAGGTGGTCCAGGGCATGGACACGGTCGACAAGATCCGCAACGCGCCCGTGGGCAACCAGGGCGGCCATCAAAACGTGCCCAGGACCCCGATCACCATCACCCAAGCCACTCTGGAGAAATGAACATGGCCAACCCCCAAGTCGAACTGCACATCGCCAACCACGGCGTCATCACGATCGAACTCGACACCGAGAAGGCGCCCCTGTCCGCCGCGAATTTCCTGTCCTACGTGAACAAGGGCCACTACAACAACACCGTGTTCCACCGCGTGATCCCCGGCTTCATGGTGCAAGGCGGCGGCTTCGAGCCGGGCATGACGCAGAAGCCCACCGATGCCCCCATCGCCAACGAAGCCAACAACGGCCTCAAGAACGACACCTACACCCTGGCCATGGCCCGCACCAGCGACCCCCACTCGGCCACGGCCCAGTTCTTCATCAATGTCTCCAACAACGGCTTCCTGAACCACACCGCGCCCAGCGCGCAGGGCTGGGGATACGCCGTGTTCGGCAAGGTCGTCGGCGGCGCCGACATCGTCAAGAAGATCGAAGCGGTGCCGACCGGGCGCAAGGGCTTCCACGACGATGTGCCCAAGGAAGACGTGGTGATCGAAAAGGCAGTGGCACTCTGATGGACTCCCCCCTGCGCCGCTTCACGGCTTCCCCCCTCTCTGGCGCGCCCAGGGCGCTTGGAGGGGGGACGGCACCCTTGGGCCGGCGGAGCCGGACCTTCGGTGCCCCTGGATGGGGCACCTCTTCTTTCGTTGCGGGCTTTGCTCCCTCTCTCGCTGGCGGGAGAGGGTTGGGGTGAGGGTGGCGTAGGCCATACCTATCCGGCATGAATAACCCCCCAGGCCGCTTTGCCGAGTTGCGGGCCCCGGCCCATTGGCAAGTGGTCGATTTCATTTCCGACCTGCACCTGCAGGCCAGCGAGGCCGCGACCTTCCAGGCCTGGCTCGCCTACCTCGGGCGCACCGGGCAGGAGCGGCCCGATGCCCTGTTCATCCTGGGCGACCTGTTCGAGGTCTGGGTGGGCGACGATGTGCTGAGCCAGCCCGGCCCGCCGGACCACGATTTCTGGCGCACCTGCGCCGGGGCGCTGCACACCCACAGCGAGCACACGCCGGTGTACTTCATGGCGGGCAACCGGGACTTCCTGCTTGGCCGCGATGCGGCGCGAGCCTGCGGCATGCAGGTCCTGGCCGATCCGACCGTGCTCGATTTCCTGAGCCAGCGCTGGCTGCTCAGCCACGGCGACGCCCTGTGCCTCGCCGACACCGACTACATGCGGTTTCGCGACCAGGTGCGCCATCCGGACTGGCAGCGCGACTTCCTTGCGCGCCCGCTCGAAGAGCGCACCGCAATCGCCCGCGCACTGCGGCAACAGAGCGAGGCGCGCAAGCGAAGCACCGCAGGCGACCCCCACCAGTGGGCGGACGCCGACCCCGACGCTGCGCGGCAGTGGCTGCGCCATGCGAATGCGCAGGTGCTGATCCACGGACACACCCACCGCCCTGCCGAGCACGATCTGGGCGGGCCCCTGCGGCGCGTGGTGCTCAGCGACTGGGACGTCGACGCCATGCCGCCCCGCACCGAGGTGCTGCGCGTCAGCGCACAGGGCCTGCAGCGCCTGCCGCTGGGCCGCAACTGACGCATCGCACGCCGCCATCCCATGTTCGATCTGCTCCAGAAATGGCTGCCGCGCCGCTTTCGCCGGCCCGCGCCGGTGCCCGACCCCTTGTGGGCGCGGACGATGGCCGGCTTCCCTTTCCTGGATGCCCTCGACCCGCAAGAACAGCGTCGGCTGCGATGGCTGTGCGCCCATTTCCTGAATGAAAAGGAGTTCCATCCGGCCAACGGACTCCGGTTCGACGACGGCATGGCCGTGGCCATCGCCGCGCAGGCCTGCCTGCCGCTGCTGCACATGCACGGCCCCTCGGGCGAGCCCGTGCGCGATCCGTCGCAACTGCTCGACTGGTACGGCGATTTCGTCGGCATCGTGGTGCAGCCCGGCGCCGTGGTGGCGAGGCGAAAGATCGTCGATGGCGCTGGCGTGGTGCACCACTACAGCGAGGTGCTCGCCGGCGAGGCCATGGACCGCGGCCCCGTGATGCTGAGCTGGGACGCCGTGGCCATGGCCGGCGGCGCCGCCGCGAGCGGCAGCAACCTGGTGATTCACGAATTCGTCCACAAGATGGACATGCGCGATCTGCGCCTGGGCAGTTCGCCCGACGGCGCGCCGCCATTGCCGGTCTGCTTCCTGGGTGCCCGCAGCCCGGCCGAAGCCCGCCGGCTGTGGCGCCAGACCATGCAGCCTGCGTTCGAAGGCTTTCGCGAAGCGGTCGCCATGGCGGAGCGGTTCGGGGCCGACAAACCCTGGCTGGACGACTACGCGGCCACCGATCCGGCCGAGTTCTTCGCGGTCACGTGCGAGGCCTATTTCGTGAACCGGGACCGGTTCGGCCAGGAATTCCCGACGCTGCTCAGGCTGTACGACGGCTTCTTCAGGCCACCGGCCCCGGCTTCATGACCAGGGAAACCGCCCCGCGCAGCCTTAGAGGGTGTAGACAGAATCAAATCTGAGAAGCGATTCTGTCTACACCCTCTTAGCGCTTGAGCAGGACCTTGAGCACGTTCTGCAGGCGGCGGGCCGCTGCCGCGTCGTGCTCCGACGCCAGCGCGGCACCCACGTCGTCTATCCAGGTATCGGCAGGGGCGGCCGCATGCTTGCGGGTCAGCAACTGCAACTGCAGCATGCGGCGCGCGCTCAGGTGTTCGGCCGGCGTGGGCACGTCGGCGGCCATCTCCAGGCGCAGCAGGGTTTCGCCATCGAGCGGCCCGGCGCTGCCCGAGACGGCCGACACCCACTTGTTCCGGCTGGCGGCGTTCACGCGCGCACCCAGCGCCTGCGGCGAAGGCACTTGCGCCCCATCGCGCTGCTGCCAGGCGCCCATCAACTGGGTCAGCACCTCGCCATGGGCCTGCGCGGCCAGCTTGCGCAGACTCGCCTGTGCCGCCTCGATCGCCTGACGCTGGGCCCGGAACGCGGCGTCCCCCAGGCGAGGCCCCCTGGGTTCGCGCTCCTCCCGCCAGGGCGAGGCCCCCGGACCACGGCCCCGGGCATCGGCCCTGCCCATGCCTGCGCCTTCGCGGCGCCCGTCGGGCCGCTCGCCACGGCGGCCATCGCGGCCGGCCGGCTCGGCTTTCTTCATCCCAGGACGGTCATCGCCTCGCACCGCAACCAGCTTTTTCGCAGGGGCCGCAGGAGGAGCGGGCCTGGCAGGCGTTTCAGCCTCGGGAGCCGGGCTCGCCGCCGCATCTGCGTTCGCCGTGCCGGCGTCGGTGTCCTGCGCGGCTTCTGGTGCCGGGGTCCCGGCCAGCGCCTCCACCTCATCCGCCTTCGTGGCGGTCGCCACAGCTTGCCCCGCCAGTGCCAGTTCCAGTTCCTGCATGGCCGAACGAATCCGCTGGGCATCGCCGCTCGCGCTGGCCGCCTCCAATGCCTTGGACGCATCCAGCACGCGCTGGTCGTGTGCGTTGAGTACCGAGGCCGCCTTTTCCCGTTCGCTGCTCTTGCGGGCAAATGCTTCGTCGATGGGCTGCCGGAAAGCCTCCCACAGTTTTTGCTCGTGCTTGCGGTCCAGGGGCACGGCATGGGCCTCGGCCTGCCAGCGCTGCTGCAAGGCCTTGACCGCGTCGATGCGCAGTTGCGGCGCCGAACCCAGCACCACGGCCTCTTCGATCAGGGCGCGCCGGCGTGCGGTGCTCTCGGCCTGCGCGGCCTCCAGGCGCGCATGCGCCAGGTGCATGGCCTCCTTCCACAAGGGCTGCAACTCGGCAAACGCTTTTTCGCTCAGATGGCCGGCCTCGCGCCAGCGCTCGGAGAATCCGTGCAGATCGCGAACCTGGGCTTTCCAGTCGGCACTCTCGGCATGCGCCTCGGTCCAGGCCTTGAGCGTCTCGATGATCGCCAGGCGCTGCGCCCTGTGCGCTTCGGCCTGCTGGCGAACCTGCGCCAGCCAGGCCTCCACCAGCTTGTGGGCTTGGGTGCAGGCCTCGTCGAAGCGCTTCCAGAGCGCGTGGTTGGCCTGGCCGCCCTGATCGGTGGCCTTCCATTGTTCGCGCAGGCCGCGCAGCGTCTCCTGCAGCTTGCGCCCGCCCATGCGCTGGCCCTCGGGCACCTGCAGCAGGCCCTCGGCCTTGGCCACCAGTTCCTCCCGCAGTTGGTCGGCGCGCCAGCGCTGCCAGCCTTCGAGTTCGCCCGCCTGGGCCAGCACGGCATGGGCACGCGCCTCCTGCTCGGCACCGACCAGGCGCCCATGGCTCTTGAGCAGGGCCCGGACATCCGCGGCCGCCTTCGGCGTCGCCTTGCCATGGCCTTGCGCCAGCTCGTGCTCGAGCGCGGTGAGCGCCTTGTCGATCTCGGCGCTGGCCCGGGCACGCTTCTCCTGCACGGCCTGCGCGTTCTGGGCCTGCTTCTCGCTCGGCCCTGCCGCAACATCCTGTCCCCGCGCCACGCGCAACTCGTCGGCCCACACCGGCACCGCCGGCAAGGGTGCCTGCGCGTCCGCATCGGCCGCCGCGGCCTGGCCCAGGGCCGCCTCGAACGCATCCCACACCAGCTGCAACTGGTTCCTGGATGCGTCCAGCATGGCGGGGAACTTGGCATCCACGCTGGGCCACTGGCCGTCCAGGACCAGCGCATCCACTTGCTGTTTCCAATGGGCGACGTCCGCGCCCAGCGAAGGCGCGCTGGACTGCGCCTCGCGCCAGGGTTTGGTGGACAGCACCTCGATGCGTTGCGCGATCAGCACCGCCGCTTCGCGCTCGACCTGAACGCGGTGCTGCAAATCCTCGATCGCCTTGACGCGTTCGCCCAGCGATTGCTTCAGGCTCGACAAGGGTTCCCGGGACAGCGGCGCACCCGCCCTCGCGGCGTCGCGCTGCCAGGCCAGCGCATCGGCCAGGTTCAGCCGCGACTGGTCCAGCAAGGCCTGCGCCTTGCCGGCCCATTCCGTGGCGATCTGTTCCTGGTTCTTCTGGCGCTTGAGTTCGTCGAGCTTTTCCTTCAGCGGCTTGGACGCGCCGCGGTCGCGGTGCGACAGTTCCTTGAAGACCTCGGACATCTGTTCGAGCGTGGGCCCCGTGACCAGCCACTCCCGGATCCGGGCGGTGCGTTCGCCCGAGGTCGGCGCCGAAAAGGCGCCGCCCGTGAGGGTATCCAGCGGATGGACGGAAGCGGCGGCTGATTTGGGCGGTGCAGGCGAGTTCACGGCAGATTCAGGGGCGTTGGACTTGGGTGCGGATTTTCGCAGGGAGAAAAACGACATGGAGCGGTGGGTGAAAGGACCAAGGCATCGAGCAAGCCATCTCATCACGGCACAGCCCACAACCCGCTATTGTCGCCGCTGAGGAGACGGCCATCCCATCCGCGCAGCGCGAGACCTCCAGCCCCGGAAAAAAAGAAACCCCGATGAGCGAGGCCCATCGGGGTTGACGGCGGGCTAAATGCACTTGCCGTCGGGTTTGGCGGAAAGAGTTTGATGTCTCTCCAGCCTGGAAGCAACAGATTGCTCCCGTTGGGGGCCGGTTGTCGATTGCATCGAACCTCCGGCGATGCCTGTCAACTCGAAGAGGCAGGCAACCGCAGGTTACCCCCGATCCGCCCCTGCATCAAGCGCCCACGGCCTGTGGCCCGATGGAGATTTTCAATCACGGCCGGGCCTTTCATCACTTCGTGGGATTTGGCCATGAGCGGCTGCTTTTGGCCGACAGACGGTCAACAGCATCCTGGGCGGCCGACACGCCTCCACAAGCCGCATCCACGCAGGCGTTGGCGCTAGCGAAGTCTTTGGAGGTATTTTTTTGGCTCATTCAATATTCATTTTTTGATATGAAAAACTATTTCTATCACTTGACCGGTTACTAAACCGACCTTACCATCCGCCCGATTTCGCCAAAACAAGGGGTAAACCCTGAGCGCCACCGCACGAGGCCAGGTCCGGAAAAGCGCTTGCCTGGCGGCACCGCCGCCGATGGCCCATCCGCAGACCCACCCGCCGAGCCTGAACGGCCAGCGGATGAAAACTGGAGCGACACCATGATGAACCCGAACCCTGTCGATCCCCTGCCCCATTGGGCAGCGGCAAGGGCATCGCTGAAAACGGCCGCAGGCGACGTCTCCCGCGGCTTCTTCGACGTCACGCAGAACGGGCTGGCCTTGATGGGCACCGCCCTGGCCATCGGCCTGATCGTGCTGGGAGCGCGCTCCGACCTGCGAAACAGCGCCGAACAGCATCTGCTGACCTGGCTGATGGAGCGGCAGGCCAACGCAGCCGGGCAGCTCGCCATCGCCACCGATCCCACGGCAATCGATCGCGTCACGGCGGCGCACCCGCAAACACTGCCCACGCAGCAGGCCAACGTGGCCTTCTGGCTGAGCAAGAAGTACCGGGTTGCCCCGGAACCGCTGGCCGTGCTCGTGGCCGAGGCCTTCGAGATCGGCGAGAAGGTCGGCATCGACCCGACCCTGATCCTGGCCGTGATGGCGATCGAATCGCGGTTCAACCCCTTCGCCCAGAGCCCGGTCGGGGCCCAGGGGCTCATGCAGGTCCTCACCAGGGTTCACACCGAGAAGTACGAAGACTTCGGAGGCAAGCTGGCGGCCTTCGACCCCCTGAGCAACCTCCGCGTGGGCGTGATGGTGCTGAAGGACTGCATCCGCAGGGCCGGCTCGGTCGAAGACGGACTGCGCTACTACGTCGGCGCCGTGACCACGGACGGCAGCGACTACATCAACAAGGTGATGGCCGAGCACCAGCGGCTGCAGCACGTGGCCCTGGGCAAGCCCGTCCCCCGGTACATCGCGCCGGCCCGCCCCATCAGGACGGTGGTCGATCCGGCGCCAGTGCAGGCAGCGCCCGCCGTCCCGACCGAATCGGCGGCCCTGGCCGCTCCGCCTGCCGTGCCCACCGCGCCCGCAGCCCCCAACATCGAGGCGCTCCATCTGCCCGGTGAAACCCACCCGCCCGCTGGCGGCACGGTGACCTTGCGCTCCTGACGCGCCGGTCTCCGGGACGGGAAGCCGCCGCGCATCACGAACCCCGTGTCACTCGGCTAAACTCGCCGGGTACGCAACTGGCGATAGGCACACCAGAAGCGGGCACGGCCCGCGTGGCTGTGCTGACGTGGCCCCCCTCTTGAGCGCTCAGCCCATCAGGGACAACCACTGGGAAGCGTGCCGCCTGGCCACCGCGAAGCCGGCCAGGCGTTCAGCCGTTCGCCTGGGCAGCCCCTGTCATTGCAGCGCGCAAGGCACAGGGATTCACGTCACCCAAGACTGCCACCATGTACGACCGCAACATCCTCATCGAGCAGACCGACCCCGAACTGTTCGCCGCCATCCAGGCCGAGAACGCCCGACAGGAACACCACATCGAGTTGATCGCCAGCGAGAACTACGCCTCGCCCGCCGTCATGGCGGCGCAAGGCACCCAGCTCACCAACAAATACGCCGAAGGCTACCCCGGCAAGCGCTACTACGGTGGC
>CAZFOT010000045.1:0-20354 GCA_964520365.1 uncultured Hydrogenophaga sp. | reverse complement strand
CCCGGCTCCACCTACAAGCCCTTCATGGCCATGGCGGCCCTGGAGACCGGCACCCGCGACGCCAACACCAGCATCAACGACCCCGGTTTCTGGATGTTCGGCAACCACCGCTTCCGCAGCTACGGCAACCACGCGCTGGGCATGGTGGACATGCACCGCAGCATCGTGAAGTCCAGCAACACCTACTACTACTCGCTGGCCAACGAGCTGGGCGTGGACACCATGCACGACTTCATGAAGCCGCTGGGCTTCGGCCAGATCACCGGCATCGACCTGCGCGGCGAACTGCGCGGCGTGCTGCCCAGCCAGGCCTGGAAGCGCAGCGCCTACAAGCGCGCCGACCAGCAGCGCTGGTACCCGGGCGAGACGATCTCGCTGGGCATCGGGCAGGGCTACAACAGTTTCACCATGCTGCAACTGGCGCATGCCATGACCACCCTGGCCGGCGGCGGCATGCGCCACACGCCACACCTGACGATCGCCATCGAGGACGCGCTCACGCACGAGAGCCGTCCGCCGCCGTTGGCGCCTTCGGTGGACCTGGGCTACAAGCCCGAGCACGTGCGCACGGTTCTGAAGGCCATGCACGCAGTGACCATCGAAGGCACGTCGGCGCGGGTGTTCGCCGGGGCCGGCTACGACAGCGGCGGCAAGACCGGCACCGCGCAAGCCGTCACCATCGGCCAGAAAGACCGCTACGACGCCAAGAAGCTCGAAGAGCACCAGCGCGACCATTCGCTCTACATCGCCTTCGCACCGGTAGAGAAGCCCCAGGTCGCGCTGGCGGTGGTGGTCGAGAACGCAGGCTTCGGCGCGGCCCACGCCGCGCCCATTGCCCGCCGCGTGTTCGACTATCTGCTGCTGGACCAGTACCCCAACGCCCAGGACCTGGCGGCGGTCCAGAAGGGGCAGGCCGCCGCGCCGATCGGCACGCCGCTGAAGGCCAGCAGCCTGCCCTGGCCACCCAATGAAGCAGCCGCCGCGCCGTCTTCGGTGCTTCCCCACTGAAGGGGACGGCGCCCCGGCCCGTGGTTTCTGGCCAGCGGGTTTCGCCGCCGGTTTTGAAGGCGCTCTCCTGATGAATCATTAGCTGTTCTGATAAAAAGACCGGTTCAGTCACAGTCTGGTTAAAATCAGGGTTAACCCTAGGTTTGACCATCATGAACATCCATTCCCCGGCGCTGGCCGCCCTCTTTTCCCGCGCGACCGAGTCGCTGCGCACCTTCTTCCAACGCGCCCCCCACGAGGCATCCGACGGCCTCGAGGCGTACCTCAGCACCGCCACCAGCCTTCATCAACTGGAAGACATGCAGCGCCACTGGGATCGCCATCAGCGCGGTACGCCCTCCTATGGCGCTTTCTGAGCGAGCCATCCCATGTTGAAATTCATCCAATCCCTCTTCAAGACCCCGACCTTCAACCCCGGCGCACGCGTCAACCGCTTCTACAAGGGCAACATCGACCGCGTGGATGGCCGTGTGGTGGCGCAGACCGCCGACGGCGTGCTGGTGGAATGGCCCCGCTTCGGCTCGGGCTGGGAGCGTCCCCAGACGCTTTGCCAGCAGGCTTGAGTTGACCCACCCCCGCGCCGCGCCTGCGGCGCGTCACCCCCTCAATGGGGCGATGCGAGTGGCCCGGCAAAGCCGGTTCCACCGCATCCTGGCACAGACACTTCGCGCCGGGAGGGCAGTTCGTTCAAGGGCATCGCGGAACCGGCTTTGCCGGGCCGCTGATGCCGCCCCCTTGAGGGGGTGACGCCGAAGGCGGCGCGGGGGTGGACTTACCCCCACCAGGCGTCGTAGGTCGTCTTGAGAATAAGCGCCGTCACCACCAGGATGAACACGCCGCGCACGAACCCGCTGCCGTGCTTGAGCGCCAGCCGCGTGCCCAGCAGGCTGCCGACCACGTTGGCCACCGCCATGGCCAGCACGAAATGCCACCACACATGGCCCTTCCAGGCGAACAGCAGCAGCGCGGCCAGGTTGGACGCGGTGTTGAGCAGCTTGGCGCTGGCGCTGGCGTGCAGGAAGTCGTAGCCCAGCCAGCGCACGAACAGGAACACGAAGAAGCTGCCGGTGCCGGGGCCGAAGAAGCCGTCGTAGAAGCCGATGGTGACGCCCAGCAGGCTGGCGGCCAGGGCTTCCCGGTGGCCGCCGAAACGCGGCGCGTGGTGGCGGCCGAGTTCCTTGCGCGCCAGGGTGTAGGCCAGCACCGCGAGCAGCACCAGCGGCAGCGCGCGGCGCAGGAAGTCGGGCGAGATGACGGTGACGGTCCAGGCGCCGAGCATGGAGCCGGCAAAAGCCACCGCCGCCGCGGGCAGCAGCGCGCGCCAGGGCATCTCCACCCGACGGGCGTATTGCAGCGTCGCCGCCGCCGTGCCCCAGACCGAGGCGCCCTTGTTCACGCCGAACAGCGTGGCCGGGTGGGTGGTGGGAAAGACGGCGAACAGCGCCGGCACCAGGATCAACCCGCCGCCGCCGACGATGGCATCCACGAATCCGGCGAACAGCGAGGCAACGGTGACGAGCAGCAACTCCATCCTGCAATTGTCGCCGCCCCCCGAAAAGGTGTTTTTTGCCTTGGTACGACCCGGCGGATCAAAAAAAAGCCAACCCCGTGGGGTTGGCTGGTGATATCCGGCATCTCTGGGGACGCTGAAACAGGTTGTTCTGGTTGGACTGGGTTGTCTCCTCGGCCCCCCGCGGTCACCAGCGCAGTGCGCTGTTCGCGAGTGCACGCACTGTATCTGCTCGCACCAGCGCTGTGCATCGGGGGTTTCCCTCGGTCGGGACAACCCTTGGCACAGGAAATGCAGTGCAACCGGTGTCGTTGGCAAGGGTAACAAAATGCACCAAAACCGCTGGTTCCCTGTGGGCGTGGCGAGCGCGTCCACCTTTCTGATGTCTCCCAGCCTCTGGGCCCAGGCGGAAGCACCCGCCGCCGCCGCCGCGCCCCTGGTTGCGCCAGGCCTGGTGGCCGCGAGCACGCTGCAGGGTGCCGACACCGCCTGGCTGATGGTCAGCACCGCGCTGGTGCTGCTCATGACCCTGCCGGGCATTGCCCTGTTCTACGGTGGCATGGTGCGCCGCTTCAACGTGATCAACACCATGGCCAGCGTGGTCGGTATCGCCGCGGTGGTCAGCGTGCTGTGGTTCGCGCTGGCATATTCGCTGGCCTTCACGCCCGGCGGGGCACTGGGCGGCTTCATCGGTGGGGCCGAGCGCATGGGCTTTGCCGGCATGGAGTACCTGGACGCCGCCGGCCAGGTGGCGGTGAGCCACCTCGCGCCCCACGTGCCCGAGTCGGTGTTCGCCATGTTCCAGCTCACCTTCGCCATCATCACCTGCGCGCTGGTGGTGGGTGCGCTGGTGGAGCGCATGCACTTCGGCGCGCTGCTGCTGTTCGCCGGCCTGTGGCTGCTGCTGGTCTACGCACCGATCGCCCACTGGGTGTGGGAGCCGGGCGGCTGGCTGGCGCAGCTGGGCACGCTGGACTTCGCCGGCGGCGCGGTGGTGCACATCAACGCCGGCGCGGCGGCCCTCGTCTGCGCCTACGCGCTGGGGCCGCGCGCGGGCTACGGGCACGAACCCTTCGTGCCGTTCAACCTGGGCCTGACCATGGCCGGCACCGGCTTGCTGTGGGTGGGCTGGTTCGGCTTCAACGGTGGCTCGGCCCTGGCCGCCGACGGCCGCGCCGGGCTGGCCCTGCTGGCGACGCACGTTGCCGCGGCGGCAGGCGCGCTGTCCTGGATGGGTGCGGAGTGGCTGGCGCGCAAACGCGCCTCGCTGCTGGGCCTGTGCTCGGGTGTGGTCGCCGGCCTGGTGGCCATCACGCCGGCAGCCGGTTTCGTCACGCCGCGCGGCGCGCTGATCATCGGCCTGGTGGCCGGCGTGGCCTGCTACTGGGGCGCCACCGCGTTGAAACGCTGGCTGCGCGCCGACGATTCGCTCGACGTGTTCGGCGTGCATGGCGTGGGCGGCCTGGTGGGCGCGCTGCTCACCGGTGTGCTCGCCGACCCGGCGATCTCGGGCGTGGAGGCCAGCATGCTGGCCCAGGTGATCGCCTGCGTCGCGGTACTGGCCTACAGCCTGACGATGACGGCCGTGGTGCTGTGGATCACCTCGCGCTTCGCCATCCTTCGGGTGCGCGAGGGCGAGGAGCGCGCCGGGCTCGACCTGGCGCTGCACAACGAAAGCCTGAGTTGACCCCCCTGCGCGCCTGCGGCGCTTCCCCCAGGGGGACGCTGCCTGGGGCCGGCGAAGCCGGACCCGCGGCAGCCCTTGAAGAAGACGGGGCGCACGTCCCGCGTCGTGATGAAGGAGTAGGCCATGAGCACCAGTGACGTGTTCGCGATTGCCGCCCACCTGCACGTGCTGCTGCGGCGCAAGACCGGGCGCGTGACCGACACCGAGTGGCTGGCGACCAACGCCGACTATGCGCGCGAGATCGTGCGCTTTGCGCGGGAGAAGGCGGCTGGCGAGGGCTTGGAGGATCTGCTGCCCTGGGCCGACAGGCTGGAGGCCGCGATCGGCCACATGGGCACGGCGGTGGTGCGCAAGCCTTTGCTGCAGGCCGCGGCCGACACGCTGCGTTCCGGCCAGGTCAGCCCCGCGGCGTCGCGCCAGGCCGTCACGCCGCGCGCGGGCGGCTTCGCGGATTCGGTACCCGGCCACCACAGCGGCTTCATCGAGTCCACGCTGAATTCGGTGTTCGGCACACCCCGCAAGGAGAAGGACGAGCCGGACGCCCGCTACGTGGGCGGACTCCGCTGAAGCGGATGGGTCATTCCCCAGCCTTTATCCAGCCCGCGGCCTTCTCCGCGATCATCAGCGTCGGGCTGTTGGTGTTGCCGCTGGTGATGGTGGGCATCACGCCCGCATCCACCACGCGCAGGCCGGCCACGCCGCGCACGCGCAGGTGGCTGTCGACCACCGCCATCGGGTCGTCGGCACGGCCCATCTTCGTGGTCCCCACGGGGTGGAAGATGGTGCTGGCGATGTCGCCGGCCAGGCGCGCAAGTTCTCCATCGCTCTGGTACTGCGGCCCGGGCTTGAACTCTTCCGGCCGGTACTTCGCCAGCGCCGGCTGCGCCACGATGTTGCGCGTCACGCGCAGGCTGTCGGCGGCCACCTGGCGGTCTTCGGCCGTGCTGAGGTAGTTCGGCGCGATGGCGGGCGCATCCTGGAAGTCCGCGCTGCGGATGTGGACCGTGCCCCGGCTCGTGGGATTGAGGTTGCACACGCTGGCGGTGAAGGCCGGGAAGGTGTGCAGCGGCTCGCCAAAGGCGTCGAGCGAGAGCGGCTGCACGTGGTATTCCAGGTTGGGGTGGCGCTGGCCCGGGTCGCTGCGCGTGAAGGCGCCAAGCTGCGAGGGCGCCATGCTCATCGGCCCGCTGCGCTTGAACAGGTATTCGAGTCCGATGCGCGCCTTGCCCCACAGCGACGAGGCCAGCACGTTGAGCGTGGGCGCCGCGCCGTCCACCTTGTAGACCGCGCGGATCTGCAGGTGGTCCTGCAGATTGGCGCCCACGCCGGGCAGGTCGGCCACCACGTCGATGCCGTGCTGGCGCAGCAGCGCGGCCGGGCCGATGCCCGAGAGCTGCAGCAGTTGCGGCGTGCCGATGCTGCCGGCCGAGAGGATGACCCCCTCGGTCGCCTCGGCCACCACGCGCGCCGTGCCGTCCCACACCTCCACGCCGGTGCAGCGCAGATTGCCGTCGGGCTCGCGCTGGGTAACCAGGCGCGTGACCTGCGCGCTGTTCCACAGCTCGAAGTTGGGCCGGTCGGAACAGGTCGGACGCAGGAAGGCGCGCGCGGTGTTCCAGCGCAGGCCCGCCTTCTGGTTCACCTGGAAGTAGCCCACGCCTTCGTTGTCGCCACGGTTGAAGTCGGCCGTGGCCGGTATGCCGGCCTGCTGCGCGGCCTCGGCGAAGGCGTCGAGGATGTCCCAGCGCAGGCGCTGCTTCTCCACGCGCCATTCGCCGCCGTGGCCGTGGTAGGCGCCGAACGAGGCGTCGCGCTGCGTGGCGTTCTGCGCGTCGCCCAGGTAGTGGTTCTCGTGCTTCTTGAAGTCGGGCAACGCGTTGTCCCAGCGCCAGGCGTCGTCGCCGGTGAGCTCGGCCCAGTGGTCGTAGTCGCGCGCCTGGCCGCGCATGTAGATCATGCCGTTGATGCTGGAGCAGCCGCCCAGCGTCTTGCCGCGCGGGTAGCGCAGCGTGCGGCCGTTGAGGCCCGCATCGGGCTCGGTCTGGTAAAGCCAGTCGGTGCGCGGGTTGCCGATGCAGTAGAGGTAACCCACGGGAATGTGGATCCAGTGGTAGTCGTCCTTGCGGCCGGCCTCGATGAGCAGCACGCGCTTGCCCCGGTCGGCGGACAGCCGGTTGGCCAGCAGGCAGCCCGCGGTGCCGGCGCCAATGATGATGTGGTCGAAGGTGGTCTCGCTCATGGCTGGCCTATTTGCATGGCTGATGGTTTTTTCCCGGGAACGACCGGCAGTCTGCCGCGTTGCCAAGGGAAAATCCAATGAAATGATCTGAATCACTGTATAAGTAGCACAAATATCTACGGCTTCAAACACCGTCCGACACCCCATGCAGCCGAACCCCCCGCTCCGTCCGGCGGTCGATCCCCAGACCTTGCGTGCCTTCGTCGCCGTGGCGCGCGAGGGCAGCGCGTCGCGCGCGGCGCTGCGGCTGCACCTGAGCCAGCCGGCGGTGAGCCTGCAGCTCAAGACCCTGGCGCAGGCCACCGGTCTGCAGTTGTTCAGCCGCACCCCGCAGGGCATGGCGCTCACGCGCGACGGCGCGGCCCTGCTGCCCGTGGCCGAGAAGGCGCTGGCCGCGCTGGCCGATTTCGGCCACGCCGCGGCCAGCCTGCACCACACGGTGCGGGGCACGCTGCGCATCGGCACCATCCTCGACCCGGAGTTCACCCGCCTGGGCGCCTTCTTGCGGCAGCTGGTGGCATCGAACCCGCAGGTGGGCACCGAACTGCGCCAGGGCATGAGCGGCGACGTGCTGGCCCTGGTCGGCCGCGGCGACCTGGACGTGGGCTTCTTCCTCGATCTGCCCGACGACCCGGCCGACGGTCGCTACCGCCTGCGCCCGCTCACGCGCTTCACCTACCGCGTGCTCGCGCCCGCCGGCTGGGGGCCCCAGGTGCTGGGCAAGGACTGGAAGGCGCTGGCCGCCCTGCCCTGGCTGGCCACGCCACCGGCCAGCGCCCACCACCGTCTGCAGCGGCGCGTGTTCGGCACCGGCTCGCTCACGGGCGTGGAGCCGCGCCGCGTGGCGCTGGTCGATCAGGAAGCGTCGATGCTGGACCTCGTGCGCAGCGGCGTCGGCCTGTCGCTGATGCGGGACTCGATCGCCATGCGCGAGTCCCAGGCCCGCGGCCTGGTGATCGCCGACCAGGTAGCGCTGGACTGCGACCTGAGCTTCGCCTGCCTGGCCGAGCGCGCGGGCGAACCCGTGATCGAAGCGGCCTGGGGGGCGCTGGACGCGGTGTGGCGTTGAACCGGCATCGGTTGACCACCGCGCCGGAGCGCGATCCGCAACGAGCGAGTGAGTGAACTCAAAGCCAGGGGCAGCAAGGGTCCGGCTCCGCCGGCCCAAGGGTGCCGTTCCCCCTCCAAGCGCCCTTCAGGC
Organism: uncultured Hydrogenophaga sp.; assembly: GCA_964520365.1. Taxonomy (GTDB): domain Bacteria; phylum Pseudomonadota; class Gammaproteobacteria; order Burkholderiales; family Burkholderiaceae_C; genus Hydrogenophaga. The sequence goes on along the minus strand of CAZFOT010000045.1, from coordinate 12,709 downwards.
GCGCCAGAGAGAGGGGGCTGAGGGCCGCGGCTCCAAGCCTGCCTGCGCAGGCTTGGACGTGCCCGAAGAGCCGCCGCCTCTGGCGGCGGCACCGAGACGCAAAGCGGCGCAGGGGGGTGTTCCAGCTCATCAGGTGAGATAGTCGCCGCTGGCCTCGGGTTGGTACAGCAGCCCGATGACCTTCGCCTCGCGCGCCGCCCCGTCCGGCGTGGCCCAGCGGGCCACGTCGCCCACGCGCAGGCCGATCAGGGCCGAGCCCAGCGGCGACAGCACCGAAATGGCGCCCTGGGCGGCGTCGGCATCGGTCGGGTAGCACAGCGTGAACTCGTGCTGGCGCAGGGTGGCGGTGTCCTCGATGGCCACCCGCGAACGCATGGTCACCACGTCGGCGGGCACCGCGCGCGAGGGCACCAGGTCGGTGGCGGCGAGCACGTTCTCCAGCGCGGGCGGCGCGTGGCCGCCATCGAGCTGGTTCAGGCGAACAAAATCGAGTTCGGTGAGCAAGCGCTCCACCGGCGGGTTCGGGTTCAGGTTCATGCAGCACTCCAACGGTTGCGACCCGGGGCCTGGTGGTCGGGCGGGATCGCGTCGGCGCGGGGTGGGTGCCCGGCGATCGTTGGTTTGCGCAAAAAAACGGGGGAGAGGGGATCGCCGGGCTCAGGAAGGTGCGGCAGGCTGACGCTGCCAGAGCGCGCGCTCGCGCTCGCGCACGACCGCCGCCGCAAGGCGTTGGCGTGCCATCGAGACGCGACGAGAAGAGAGGGCCCGGGACATGGGCGCGATTATCCCGCATCCGGCGGTTGTCCGCACGCCGCGGCAAGGCGCACCATCTGCCCCCCAGACGCGGGGTGCGATCAATGCTTGCGCTTGCCCTTGGACTCGACCTTGAGCACTTCGCCCGTGCGCGCGTCCACGTACAGCTCGACCTTGGCACCCGAGGCGTCGCGGGCCTCGATCTCGTAGAGCTTGTCGCTCTTGCGCTCGATCTCCCGGATGTCCTGGTAGCCCAGTTTTTGCACCGCTTCCGAAACCTGGCCAAAATTCATGGCCGTCGCGGTGGGCGCGGCGGTCTGTGCCGTGGCGGCACCGGCGCCGAGCGCGATCAGGCCGGCCAGCGCGGCGGCTTGCAAGACGGAGAGGGTCGAGGTGGGTGTGTGTCGCATGATGAAACTCCTGTGTGGTGAAAGCCAGAAAACCCGTGCATGGGCTTGACCATGGCTTCGCAGTGTGCCGGCGCGAGCCTGAACGCCGCATGAACGGCGCGTTCACGAACCGTTCATGCGCGGGCTGCGATGCTTCGTCCATGATGGTCCGGCACCTGCTCCCTCCCACCGCTTCCCGCCGCTTGTTGGCGCTGGCGCTGCTCGGCTGCCTCGCCGCGGGCGCCGCCGTGGCGCAGGACCGGACCGGGCGGCTCCCGGACACGGTGCGCAACGGCCAGTCCCTGCCCCTGGCCCGTTTCAGCGAACACGCGCTGCGCCACTTCGGCGGCCGGGTGATCGAGGTGGAACTGGAGCGCAAGCACGAAGGCATGCGCTACGAACTGGAACTGCTGCTCGAGGACGGCCGTGTGGTGGACCTGACCTATGACGCGACCAGCGGGCAATTGCTGGAAGTCGAGGGCCACCGGCTGGAGACCGTGTTCGGCCGCGGCGGGCGGCCCTATCCATGAACCGGCCCTGGTCCCATGCGCATCCTGGTGGCTGAAGACGATCCGCGGCTGCTGCTGCAGCTGGGTGATGCCCTGCAGGCCGCCGGCTATGCGGTGGACCTGGCCGACAAAGGCATCGACGCCGAGCACCTGGGCCGCGAGACCGCGCCCGACGCCGTGGTGCTCGACCTCGGCCTGCCCGGGCGCGACGGTCTCTCGGTGCTGCGCCGCTGGCGCGAACAAGGTCTTCGGATGCCAGTGCTCGTCCTCACCGCGCGCGGCTCGTGGCAGGACAAGGTGCACGGCATCGACGCCGGTGCCGACGACTACCTGGCCAAGCCGTTCCAGATGGAGGAGCTGCTGGCGCGGGTGCGCGCATTGCTGCGCCGCTCGGCCGGGCAGGCGAGCCCGGTGGTCACGGTCGGCGCCGCGCGGCTGGACACCCGGGGCTGCACGCTGAGCGTGGACGGCCGACCGGTGGAACTCACTTCGCACGAATACCGCCTGCTCAGCGTGCTGATGCACCGCGCCGGCACGGTGCTCTCGCGCACCGAGCTGGCCGAACGCCTGTACGAGCAGGACGGCGAGCGCGACAGCAACACCATCGACGTGTTCATCGGGCGCCTGCGCCGCAAGCTGCCCGAGGGTTTCATCACCACGGTGCGCGGCCTGGGGTTCCGCGTCGGACCGCCCTGAACCATGGCGCAGCGCATCGTTCCCGGCAAATCCCCCGCGGCCAGCGGGTGGCGGCAGTGGCCGCGCATCTCGCTGCAGGCCCGCCTGTGGTGGGCCGCCAGCGCCTTGGTCGCGATGGGCCTGGTGGTGGCCGCCATCGGGCTCAACGGCCTGTTCCGCAGCTACGTGGAGGTCGATCTCGCGCAGCGCATGCAGCGCCACCTGGACGACCTGATCGGCGCGGCCCGTGCCACCGCGTCGCCCGATCAGCCGGCGTTCGCCCTCAGGCGCGAGCCGGCCGACCCGCTGTTCCGCCAGCCCGCCAGCGGCCTGTACTGGCTGATCTTCCTGCCCGACGGACAGGTCCAGCGCTCGCGATCGTGGTGGGACCGGGAACCCGGCTTCGAGCCGCCCGCGAACCTCGAGGTGGGCGGCCTCGCGCGCGCGACCCACACCGGCCCCGGCGGCGAGCCGCTGGCGATCTGGATGCGCCGCGTGCAACTGCCCGGCCTCGACGGCGACGTGGTGTTCGCCGCCGGCGCCGACGCCAGCCACATCGCGCAGGCCAGCAGCTCGTTCGCGCGCAGCCTGGCCTGGTCGCTGGTGCTGCTGGCCGCGGTGCTGATGCTGGCGGTGACGCTGCAGGTGTGGCTCGGGCTCACGCCGCTCAAGCAGTTGCAGACCGCGCTGGCCCAGTTGCGGGCGGGCCAGCGCGAGCGCCTGGAGGGCCGCTTCCCGGCCGAGGTGCAGCCGCTGGTGGACGACCTGAACCGCCTGCTGGCGGACAACCAGGCGCTGGTGGCGCGCGCGCAGGCGCAGGCCGGCAACCTGGCGCATGCGCTGAAGACGCCGCTGTCGGTGCTGAACAACCTGTCGCGACAGCCCGGCGGCGGCGAAGCGGCGGTGCTGCAGGCCGAGGTGATGCGGATGCAGCGCCAGATCGACCTGCACCTGATGCGCGCCCGGGCCGCGGCCGCCGCGCATGGCGGGCGCAGCCGCGCCGCGCTGGAGGCGCTCATGCCACCCCTGCTGCGCACCCTGCGCACCCTGCACCCGGGCCTGGACCTGGCGCAGCAGCATGGCGAAGCGGCCCAGGTGCGCATGGACGCGCACGACCTGCAGGAGGTGGTGGGCAACCTGCTGGACAACGCCTGCCGCTGGGCCGGCGCGCGCGTGGGCCTGGCGTGGCGGCGCGATGGCGCGGACGTGTTGCTGTGGATCGACGACGACGGCCCGGGCATCGCGCCCGAGGCGCGCGAGGCGGCGCTGCGGCGCGGCACCCGGCTCGACGAAAGCCAGCCCGGATCGGGCCTGGGTCTGGCCATCGCGGCGGAGTTGCTGGAGCTGTACGGCGGATCGCTGCGCCTGGCCACCTCGCCCTGGGGCGGCTTGCGCGCCGAGCTGCGCGTGCCGCTGGCCGATGCCGGGTGAAGGCGAAATGGTCTGGCGCAAACCCCTGCGCGTGGCTCCCCGCGAAGCCGCAAACCCGATAGACTTCCCCCCTGGTGGCGTGGCGCCGGGTGCAGGCGCCCTGAAGCAGGCGGAAAGCGCCGATTCCTGCCCAGCCGACGCTCGGCCTTGCATGGGCCGCCCGCGAGCCCGATTCCAGAACCCGTCCACACGCCTGCCATGCCGTTGAGAGTCCTGACGATCGATGACAACGACGACGATCTGCTGTTCACCCGGATCGCGCTTTCCCGTTGCGGCGTCGAGTACGACATCAGCGCCTACCCCAAGGCACAGGAGGCGCTGGACTACCTGCGCGAGACGCCCGGCCACGGCGTGGACCTGATCCTGCTGGACATCAACATGCCGGTCATGAACGGCTTCGACTTCCTGGAGGCGTTCGAGGCGCTTTCGCCCGCGCAGCGCGGGCACACGGTCGTGGTCCTGCTCTCCTCCTCGCGCGACGCACGCGACCGCGACCGCGCCGCGCGCTTCGCCAGCGTGCGCGGCTTCCTGACCAAGCCCCTGGAACGCTCGGACGCGGCCGAGCTGCCCTCGCTGGTTCCGGCATGAGGTGAGGCCCCCCCGCGCGGCGCGCCAGCCGACGCGAAATGGACCGGGCTTGCCGGTCTTTTGCCCCGATTGCCCCGGCATCCGGGCTGATAGAGTGCACCAGGAGTCTGCGCGGCAGAAGAAAGCGGATCAGGAGAGGGAAACATCAACGCACCCGGTGTCTGGAGAAGCAAGCCTTGAAGCCTTTCGCCGACCCCCTGCGCCAGGGGGCGATCCTGCTGTGGTGCGCCGGCCTGCTGGTCAGCGGCTGGATGGCCTGGTCGGCCCACCGCGCCAATCAGGCGCTGCTGGACGAGCGCCTGCGCAGCGCGACCGCCGAAATCGTCGAGCAGATCCAGCGCCGCTTCGGTCTCTATGAATACGGGCTGCGCGGCGCGCGCGGCGCCGTGGCCGCCGCCGGCGGCGCCGGCCTGACGCGCTCGCAGTTCCAGGCCTACATCGAAAGCCGCGACATCGCGCGCGAGTTTCCCGGCGCGCGCGGCTTCGGCTTCGTGCGGCACGTGCCGCGCGCCGATGAGGCGGCCTTCCTGGAGGCCGCGCGCGCCGATGGCCAGCCCGGCCTCCACATCCGCGAACTGGGGTCGAACGACGGCGACCGCTTCGTCATCCAGCACATCTACCCCGATCGGGGCAACGAAAACACGGCAGGGCTGGACATCGCCTCCGAGACGCACCGCCGCGAGGCGGCCCTGACCTCGGCCCGCGCCGCGCAGGCGCGCATCACCGCGCCCATCACCCTGATGCAGGCCCGGGGCCAGCCCGGCTCGGGCCTGCTGATGTTGCTGCCCGTCTATCCCACGGGCCAGCCCCCCCTGGCGCCCGACGCGCGCGCCAGCGCCGTGCTGGGCTGGGTCTACGCGCCCTTGCTGCTGGACGACGTGCTGGCCGACCTGGGCCCGCGCGCGCACGAGGTGAACCTGAGCCTGGCCAAGGAGGGCGATCCAGCGCCGTTCTTCGGCACCGCCCAGGCCGAGGAGGCGGACGTGGCCATCGGCGCGGTCCGGCGCTACCTCAACGTCTACGGGCAGTCCTGGGAGCTCAGCGCCACCGCCACCCCGGCGCTGGTTCAGGCCAGCCGCCTGGCCTCGCCTATCCGCATCGGGCTGGCGGGCGCCGGCGCCAGCACCCTGCTGGCGCTGCTGGTCTACCTGTGGGGACAGAACCGCCGCGCGCGGCGGGCGCGCCAGCGCGAGTTCGGCCTGCTCGCGCGCGACCGGCGCTCCTTCGCGCCGTGGGCGTTCGCGCGCAGCAAGTTGGCGCTGTGGTCGCTGCTGATCTTCGCCGCCGGCGTGGCCGCGCTCTCGGGCTGGTGGTACCTGAACCAGTTCGATCAACACAAGCGCGCCGCCGAGCACAGGCTGGTGCGCCTTGCCGACGGCATGGCGCAGGCCACGGACGAGCGGCGCGGCGCGCGTGGCAAGGGCGTGCGGTTCCTGGCCTCCACACCCCCGGTGCATGGCCTGGTCAGGGCCTACCGGCATGGCGGCATCGACCCGATCGGGCAGACCACGGCGCAGCAATGGATACAGCACCTGGAACAGGTGTTCGCGGGCTACCTGAGCGCCGCGCCCGAGGCCCGAAACGTCCGCCTCATCGTCGGGCTGGGCGAGCAGGCTCGGGAAGTGGTGAGGTTGGACCAGATCGATGGCGCCGCCAGCGCGCGCGCGCCCGGCGAGCTCACGTCCCGGCACGGCCTGCGCCACCTCCCCGAGGTGATGCGGCTGCCCCCTGGCGAGGTGTTCATCTCCGACATCGAGCTCAACCGGGAACACGGCGCGCTGTCGGTGCCGTTCTGGCCGGCCGTGAGCTACGCCACGCCGATCTTCGACGAGGCGGGCCAGGCATTCGGCGCGATCGTGGTGAGCGTGGACGCGCGCGGCGGACTGGACGGTTTCGTCCAGCGCAACGCCGCGGACATGACTTTCTACATGACCAACGCGCGCGGCGACTACCTGGTGCATCCCGACACCAGGATGACGTTCGGCTTCGAGTTCGGGCAGCCGCACCGCTGGGCCGATGAGTTCCAGGCCATGCCCACCGGCGGCGAGGCGGCGGATTCGGCGATGCAGCACTGGAACAGCCCCGACGGCCCCGTGTACGGCGCGCGGGTCTCGCTGCCGGCCAACGCGAACAGCGACGTGGGCATCCTGAACTTCTTCACCACGCTGCCGGTGGCCAGCGTGCACCAGGCGGCCCGCGCCGAGGTGCTCGAAGCCTGGCCGCAGGTGCTCGCCGCCGGCCTGATGGGCTTTGCCATGCTGTACCTGTACTGGGTGAGCGTGCAGCGCTCGCTGCAAGCGCGCAGCGAGCGCCTGCGCCTGGCCGCCATCGTGGACCAGACCACCGACGCCATCATCGGCCTGGACACCCACGGCGTGGTGCTGTCGTGGAACCGCGGCGCGCAGCAACTGTTCGGCTACACGCCCGCACAGGCCATCGGGTGCCGGCTGGACGCGTTGACCGTGCCCGAAGGCGCGCCGGCGGAGGAGATCGACGCGCTGGCCAGCCTCTCGCGCACCAGCACCCGCGTGCCGCTGGAAGTCTGGCGGCGCACCCGCGAAGGCCGCGAGGTCGAGGTGGCGATCACCCTGTCGCCGCTGATGAACGACGAAGGCGCCGTGGCGGGCGCATCGGCCATCGTTCGCGACGTCACCGAGGAGCGCGCGGCGCAGCGCCGCGTGGCCGAGTTCAACGTCCGCCTGGAGCGCGACGTGCAGGAGCGCACCGCCACGCTGCGGGCCGAGCGGCAGCGGCTGGACGACATCCTCCGGGGCACCGATGCCGGCACCTGGGAATGGAACCTGCAGACCGGCGAGAAGCGCTACAACGAGCGCTGGGCCGGGATGCTGGGCTACGCCCTGTCCGAGCTGGGCGCGCTCTCGCCCGACACCTGGTACCGGCTGATGCACCCGGACGACAGGGAGGTCCACGACGTGGCGCTGCGGCGCCACCTCAGCGGCGAAGTGGCGCAGTACGAATGCGAACTGCGCCTGCGCCACAAGGACGGCCACTGGGTCTGGGTGCTCGACCGCGGCCGCGTCACCAGCCACACCGCCGACGGCCGCAACGAATGGCTCAACGGCACGCACCTGGATGTGACCCAGGCCCACCTGGCCCAGGAGCGGCTGGCCAGCAGCGAGGCCCTGCTCGACCGCACTGGCCGGGTCGCCGGCGTCGGCGGCTGGCAGTTCGACCTGGAGACCTGGACCGTGGCGTGGACGCCGCTGATGTACGAGATCCACGAGGTGGACGCCGATTTCGTGCTCGACCCGGCCACGCCGCTGGCGTTCTACGAGGAAGCCGGGCGCCCCGCCGTCATCGAGGCCCTTCGCGCCGCGCGCGTCGAGGGCATGCCGTTCGACATCGAGGTGCCGTTTCGCACCGCGCGCGGGCGCCGCATCCAGGTGCGCCTGGTGGGCGAAGCCGCGCGCAACCCCGCGGGCAAGGTGGTGCGCATCGTCGGCGCGCTGCAGGACATCACCGCCCGCCATGCCATGGCGGCCGAGATGCGCCGCATCAACGAGCTGCAGCAAAGCATCCTGGAGAACATGCCGTGCGCGCTCAGCGCTTTCGACGCGGACCTGCGCCTGGTCGCATGGAACACCGAGTTCGTGCGCCTGCTCGGCCTGGAGCCGCTGTTCGAGAACGGCGTGCCGGGCTTCGAGGACATCGCGCGCCTGAACGCGGCGCGCGGCGAGTACGGCGAAGGCCCGCTGGAGCCCAAGATCCAGGCCATGCTCGAACGCGCCCGCCACCCGGTGTTCCACCGCTTCGAGCGCGTGCGCCCCGATGGCACGCCGCTGGAGATCCGCGGCACGCCCATGCCCGGCGGCGGCTTCGTGACCACCTACACCGACATGACCGAGCGCAAGCGCGCCGAGCAGGACATCGCGCGCAGCGAGGCGCTGCTGCGCGGCGCCATCGAGGCGGTGGACGAAGCCTTCGTGCTGTACGACCCCGAGGACCGGCTGGTGCTGTGCAACGAGAAATACCGCAGCCTCTACGAAGGCATACGGGACGTGCTGGTGCCGGGACAGTCCTTCGAGCGGATCATCCGCACCTCGGCCGAGCGCGGTTTTCACGTCGACACGAAGGACCGCGTCGAAGAATGGGTGGCCGACCGCCTGGCGGCCCATCGCACCGGCAACGCGGTTTTCGTGCAGCACCTCACCACCGGCCGGGTGGTGCGGGTGATCGAGCAGCGGCTGCCCGACGGCCACACCGTGGGCTTTCGCATCGACATCACCGACCTGGTGCGCGCCACCGAGGCCGCCGAGTCCGCTTCCCGGGCCAAGGGCGAGTTCCTGGCCAACATGAGCCACGAGATCCGCACCCCCTTGCACGCGGTCATCGGCCTGACCCACATGCTGGCCGACACGCCGCTGAGCGCGCGCCAGAGGCAACTGCTGGACAAGTCGATCATGGCCAGCCGGTCGCTGCTGTCCATCGTCAACGACGTGCTGGACCTCGCCAAGATCGAGGCCGGCGAGCTGCCGCTGCTGCCCGAGCCATTCCGGATCGACGGCCTGGTCGCCGAGGTCGACGGCCTGTTCCGCCAGCAGGCCGAGGCCGCCGGCCTCGCGTTCGGGGTCGAGGCTGACGGCAGCCTGCCGCCGGTGCTGGTGGGCGATGCGCTGCGCCTGCGCCAGATCCTCACCAACCTGGTGGGCAACGCGATCAAGTTCACGCCCACGGGCAGCGTGTGCGTGAGCCTGCGCGCGATCCCGAGCCAGGGCAGCGGCCCCCTGGACGGCCTGCGGCTGCGCGGCGAGGTGCGGGACACCGGCGTGGGCGTCTCGGCGCAGGCGCAGGTGCGGCTGTTCACCCCATTCACCCAGGCCGACGCCTCCACCACCCGCCAGTTCGGCGGCACCGGCCTGGGGCTGTCGATCGTGCGCCGGCTGGCCGACATGATGGGCGGCACCGTGGGCCTGAACAGCGTGCCCGGCGAAGGCAGCACCTTCTGGTTCGAGCTTCCCCTGGCCCTGCCGGACGGGAACGGCGAGCACGCCAGCGAGCAGCGCCAGGCGGCGCTGGAGGTGCTGGTGGTGGACGACGCCGAGGACGACCGCCGCGCGCTGGTGGACATGGCCCGCGCCTTCGGCTGGCGCACCGAGGTGTGCGATTCGGGCGAGGCGCTGGTGCAATGGATGACGCAGCGCGCCGCCTCCGGCCAGGCCTTGCCCGACGCCATGCTGGTGGACTGGCAGATGGGCGGCATGGACGGCCTGCAGGCCCTGGCCGAGCTGACCGAACGGATCGGACTCAGTCACCTGCCCGCGGCCCTGATGGTCTCGGCCTCCGAGCGCGATCGCCTGGCCCGACTCGACACCCGGCAGCTCGCCAGCGACATCCTGACCAAGCCGGTCAACGCCTCGGTGCTGTTCAACGCGGTGAACCACGGCGTGGTCGCGCGCCATGGCAGCAGCGATCGGGTCATGCCGCTGCGCCCCATGCCCGGGCAGCGCACGCTGTGGCTGCCCGACGTGCGCGTGCTGCTGGTGGACGACAGCGAGATCAACCTGGAGATCGCCTCGCACCTGCTCCTGCGCGAAGGCGCCGAGGTCGTGGTGGACAGCTCCGGGCGCCAGGCGCTGCAACGGCTCGAAGCCGACCCGCAAGCCTTCGACGTGGTGCTGATGGACGTGCAGATGCCCGACATGGACGGACTGGAAGCCACCCGGCGCCTGCGCCGCAACCCGGCCCTGGCGCGGCTGCCGGTGATCGCGCTCACCGCGGGTGCCCTGGCCGAGGAGCGCCGGCGCGCCATCGACGCCGGCATGAACGCCTTCCTGACCAAGCCGCTGGAGCCGCAGTTGCTGGTGCGCACCGTGCGCCAGGCGATCGAGGCCGCCACCGCCAGGGCCTTGCCGGTGCGCCAGGCCGATCCGCCCGCCGAGGCCGCCGAGGCCGCCGCCCTGGACGCCTGGCCCGAGATCGAGGGCATCGACGGCGCGCGCGCGGCGCAGCGGCTCGGCGGCGACCCCGCGCTGCTGCACGCCTCGCTGCGGCGCCTGATCGGCGAGTTCGGCGCCTGGGCCGACACCGCCCTGCCGGACCCGATGTCACCCTCGCTGCGAGCCGAGTTCGCCGCCAGGTCCCACAAGCTGCGCGGCGCGGCCGGCCTGATCGACGCCACCGCGGTGCACCGCGCGGCCGGCCAGCTCGAAGCCAGCCTGCGCGACGGCGAGGCCGCCGACGCGCTGGCCCCGCGCTGGCAGGCGCTGGGCCAAGCGCTGCGCGGCCTGGCGTCGGCGGCCGCGGCGTTCCTGGCCACGGCGCCGGCCGCCCCGCGCGCCGGCGGCACCCAGCCGCCGATGGACACCGAAACCCTCGAGCGCTTCGCCGCCCTGCTCGATCAGCAGGACCTGGCCGCGCTGGCCCTGTTCCAGCAGCATTCGGCCGCGCTGTGCGAGCGCCTCGGCGCGGCCCTGCACGAACGCTTGAGCCGGCAGATGGAAGAGCTGGACTTCGCCGGCGCCGCCGCGCTGCTGGCCCAGGAGATCGCCCGATGAGCACGACCTCACCCACCCCTCCGGCGGCGGCGCCCGAGCCCGCCGCCGGGGACCCCGCCGCCTTGCCCGGCATCCTCATCGTGGACGACGACCCCGGCATGATCCAGGCGCTGGGCAAGACGCTGCAGGGCCTGGGCCGGCTGCGCTTCGCCACGCGCGGCGCCGACGCGCTGCGGCTGATGAAGGAGTCGGCGCCCGACCTGGTGCTGCTCGACGCGCAGATGCCCGGACTCTCGGGCTTCGAGGTGCTCGACGCGATCCGGCTCGATCCGCTGCTGGTGGACCTGCCGGTGATCATGATCACCAGCCACGCCGAGGAAGACTTCGAGCAGGCCGGGCTGGAGAAGGGCGCCGCCGACTTCATCGCCAAGCCCCTGCGGCCGGCCATCGTGCAGGCGCGGGTGCGCACCCAGCTGCGCCTGAAGCTCGCCAACGACGAACTGCGCCAGCTCTCCGCGCAGGACCGGCGCCGGCTCGCCGCCGCCATGAAGGACCTGCGCGCCAGCCACGAGCGGCTGGAGCAGACCGCCAGCGACCTGGCCCTGGCCAACGAAGGCCTGCTGCAATTCGTGCGCATGGCCTCGCACGACATGCGCGAGCCGCTCAACACCATGGTCCAGTTCGCGGGCCTGGTGGAGGAAGACCACGGCCAGGTCCTGCCCGAGGACGCGCAGCGCTACCTCCAACTGGTGCTCAAGGCCGGCCACCGCATGCGCACCCTGCTCGACGACGTGGTGCGCTACGCGCGCCTGCAGCAAGCCGGCGAGGCCGAGCCGCACACCCCGGTGGCGCTGGACGCGATCCTGGCCGATCTGCGCGACGCGCTGGCCGCGCGGCTGCAGAACAGCGGCGGCACGCTGCGCATCGACCCCCTGCCCACCGTGCCCGGCCACGCCAGCCTGCTCTCGCTGCTGTTCCAGAACCTGCTGGCCAACGCGCTCAAGTTCGTGCCGCCCGGGCGCACGCCCCTGGTCCGCGTGTCGGCGGAGGTGAACGAAGGCATGGCGCGCATCACCGTGAGCGACAACGGCATCGGCATCGCGCCCGAGCACCTCTCGCGCCTGTTCCAGCCGTTCCAGCGGCTGCACCTGCGCAAGGAATACGAAGGCACCGGCCTGGGCCTGGCCATCAGCCGGCAGATCGCCGAACGGCATGGCGGCGCCATCGAGGTCCACGCCGACGTGGACCGGGGTTCCCGTTTCTCGGTGACCCTGCCGTTGGGGTAGGGAACACCCCCGTGCGCCGCCGCCTCGCTGCCCGGCTCAGCGCTTGCCGGTGCCGCAGGCGCTGCCGCCCTCGGGCACGCCCAGCTTCCTCATCAGGATGGCGGGCAGGCAAAAGCCTGTGAAGCCGGACTGGAACAGGTTGAAGCCGGCGAAGGCCGTCAGCGCGAGGAACCACGGGCTCACGAAGATGGGGCTGCCTTCCACGCCCAGGGCGAGCGAGAGCATCACCATGAAACCGGCGAAGATGCGGATGTAGCGTTCGATGGTCATATCAGACTCCTTGGTGAAAAAACGGGAAGCGGCGCAGGAGGGTCATCGCCGGTACACGGCGAAATACAGCACCGGAATCACCACCAGCGTGAGCAGCGTGGAGACGGCGATGCCGAAGATCAGCGAGATCGCCAGGCCGTTGAAGATCGGGTCGTCGAGGATGAAGACCGCGCCGAGCATGGCCGCCAGGCCGGTGAGCAGGATCGGCTGCGCGCGCGTGGTGGCGGCGTTCACCACCGCCTGTTTGAAGTCCATGCCTGCGCGCAGCTGCAGGTTGATGAAGTCCACCAGCAGGATCGAGTTGCGCACGATGATGCCGGCCAGCGCGATCATGCCGATCATCGAGGTGGCGG
>CAZFOT010000044.1:565-20540 GCA_964520365.1 uncultured Hydrogenophaga sp. | reverse complement strand
CTTCTCGATGTCCATCGAGTCGAGCACCTGCTCGCTCATCTCCCTGTCGGAGAGGCCGCCGCACAGCGAAATGATCCGGTCGGCCAGCGTGGACTTGCCGTGATCGATGTGCGCGATGATGGAGAAGTTGCGGATGTGGTTCATCAAGAAATCAGCTCGGACACAGGGAGCGGCGACCGCTCCTGACAGGGTGCGGACAGCCATAAAAAAGGGCGCGTCAACTGCTGACGCGCCCATAACCAACAATCAATGGCAACTGCGATAGTTGGGGTTTCATTGTAGGCAAAAAGCCGGCAATGCCAACCACCCAACCGCTCGCCAAAGCGTGTCGCAGGGTTGCAACAATCTTTTTTATCCACAGCTTGTCAACAAAATTTCCACTTGCGCTGGGCATACGCTGTGGACGACCGGTGCATGGTCAGAGGCGTTTCCGTATGGTGAATTGGAAGACCCGCATCCAGCACGAATAAGGCCATGGATCCTTCGATTTTATCGAATTCGGTCACCGTGCGAGAAAGTATGTTAGTGACCACAAACAAAAAACCGCTGAAAAAAAACAGCGGCAGGGCGGGTGGCTGTGGCGTGAACACCACCGATGTCCAGGCCGGATGTCCTTCGGGCGCCAAGGGGGTTTTGAAGCCCCTGGACCCAGGCCCTTCAGCGCTGGGGGCGGATCACCGCATACTGCGCCCACTCGCCGCGCCGGAACAGCACATTGACGGGGCGCGATTTGTCCAGGCCGGCCATGGCCGCCTCCATCGCCTTGAGCGTGGCCGTCTCCTTGTTGGCAATGGCGAGGATCACGTCCCCTTCTCGCAGGCCGGCACGCGCCGCAGGACCCTGTGCCTTGGCCACGCGGACGCCGCCCTGCAGGTTCATTTCCTTCTTCTGAGCGTCGGTCAGTTCCGCAAGCGTCAAGCCCAGGGGCTCCCCCGCCACGGAGGTGGAGGGCGCGGGCGCCTGCGGTGCGTCGGCGCGCGCCTGCGGCAGCGCGGGTTCCAGTTCGGCCACCGTGACGGACAAGTCCTGCTGGCTGCCTCTGCGGAAAACCGTGACGCGGCTCCTGTTGCCTGGCTTGGTACCGCTCACCAGGCGCTGCAGGTCCACCGATCGCTCGACCTCCCGGCCATCGAACCTGAGGATGATGTCCCCGGCCTCGATGCCGGCCTGGGCCGCGGGCGAGTCGGGCTCGACACCGCGCACCAGAGCGCCTCTTGGCCGGCCAAGCCCGATCGACTCGGCCACTTCCTTGCTGACCTGGTCGATGCGCACGCCGATGCGTCCGCGCGTGACCCGTCCGGATGCGCGCAGCTGCTCGGACACGCTGACCGCCTCATCGATGGGAATCGCGAAGGAAATGCCCTGGAAGCCACCCGAGCGGGAATAGATCTGGCTGTTGATACCGACCACTTCGCCACGCATGTTGATCAGCGGGCCGCCCGAGTTGCCGGGGTTGATGGCCACGTCGGTCTGGATGAAGGGCAGAAAATCGCCCGTGTCGCGCTTCTTGGCGCTCACGATGCCTGCGGTGACGGTGTTCTCCAGGCCAAACGGCGAACCGATGGCCATGACCCACTCCCCCACGCGCAAACGGCCGACGTCGCCAATCCTGACCGCCGGCAAGCCGGTCGCCTCGATCTTGACCACGGCGACATCGGTGCGGCGGTCGGTGCCCACGATCCTGGCCTTGAACTCGCGCTTGTCCGTCAGGGTCACCAACACTTCGTCGGCACCCTCGACGACGTGGGCATTGGTCATGATGAGGCCATCGGGGTTGAGGATGAAGCCCGAGCCCACGCCGCGCGGCTGCGCCTCGTCGGACGGCTCCTTCTCCTGGCCCGGCCCGCGCGGCGTGAAGCCGGGCGGCACCGGAATCCCGAAACGCCTGAAGAACTCCAGCATCTGTTCGTCGGCGCCGGAAGATGCGCCTGCGTCCGGAGCGGCACGCTCGAGCGTGCGAATATTGACCACCGATGGCCCCACCAGATCCACCAGACCAGTGAAATCGGGCAGGCCCTGAACGACCGGCGCAGATGCGGTCTGCGCGAGCAATGGCGGCGGCGCCAGCAGCATGGCTGCGCTCATCACGACAAGCAAGGCCGGCGCCTGCAGCCACCGGGAAGACGCACGAGGACGGTTGACGGAATGCAGATTCATGGGAAAACCTCAAACATGCGATGCAAATGAAAAATGGTGCGCAAGGCCTCAGGCTCTCGCCGATCCGCGGCCCACCGGCATCCTGGGGGCCGTGCTCAACGGGTGTACTCGAGGGCCTTGGCGAACTGGATCAGGGTCGAATGCGGCACCTCGCCGAGCACCGTCAGCCAGTGCTGCCCCAGGCGCCGGGTCAGCGAATGCGTGGCCCCGATCACCGCCGATTTCTCTTCCAGGTGCTGCTGCGCATCGAATGGCTCGACGAACAGCGACACCGATGCCAGCCCATCCGAGAAGACCCATTGCATGGGGTGGCTGACCTGCCCCGCCGCGTCGGCGCTCTCCCGCGTATGGCAGCTCATGGGTTGGAATCCCGGGATCTCCTCCTTCAAGCGCCATCCCTCGGCCTCGGGCGTCGTTTTCCTCAGAACCGCCCGGCGCACTTCATAGCCACGGGTGGATCGCATGAGCTTGGAGAGCTTGTGCATGCTCACCGGCGCGTCCAGTTGCAGTTCGGTGAACGCCACCTGCTCCAGCACCTGCCCCTGGCCATCCATGGTCTGCAGTTTGACCACCAGGCCCGTTTTCTGCTCGGACCAGATTCGATAGCCGAATCGCAAGGTGTCGCGGGGGTGGATCTCGAGCACATCGGTCTTGTGGCCGGCCACGCGGTCCAGGCCCGTGGCCCGCACGCTGTAGTGATCCGGTATCACGTTGCTCGGCGTGCGCAGGAGATCGGGAAAAAGACCCAGGGACTCGCGCTTCTCCACCCAGGCCATCTTCGCGTCCGGCGCGAACGTGATGACGTCGTTGTTGCGCCGGACCGTGGTCCGCGGCGCCCCCGTGAGCGTATCGACCCGCTCCATCTGCTGGTCACCGTCGCAGACGTGCCAGATGCGCGACGCCGACATGGACGATCCCGCCGAGACCACCAGGGTGCCGATGTACGCGCGCTGGCGCGAGGCTTCGTGCATGCGCGTCAACCATTCGGTCACGGTGCGCTCGCTGCCCTGGACTGCGGCCTCGGTCTGCGCAGTGGATGGCGTTGAAGCCAGCGCCCCCAGAGCGACCACGCATCCTGCGCCCAGTTGCTTGAACCATCGCGCCACAGGCCTGCCGATCGGCACAGGCCTGGCAAGAAGCGGAAGGTGACGCGATGGTGTGACTGAATTCATGGCTTCAACGGTCGGGCGTGTCATAGGTGGCGTTGCGCAGGAATCCCGCCGGCTTCTGCAGCGCCGACATGCCGCCGTATTGGCGGTGCTCCGCCAGAAGAGCCTCCAGGCGGGCATCGCGAATCAGGAGTCCTTGCCCTGTGTTGACAATGACAGGCGACGCGACTTCGGGCACGGCCACCACCACTTCGGGCTGGACGGAAGGTGCCGCCTCCGCGAGCTGCGGACCGGCGCTGGAAGCGCCATCGCCGGAGAAGGTTCCCAGCACGCTCCAGCTCACGGCCATCACGGCCGCCACCGATGCCGCCATGGCCACCATCTTCCACCGGAAGGACGTGTCGTTGGCCGCGGGCGCATGGCGACGGCCGGAAACCACTGCCATCTCCTGCGTGGAAGCCATGCCGGGCGCCGCAAGCCGTTCCTGCCGGAGGCGGGCCTGAAAATCGGCAAGAAAGGCCGGCGCGGGTGTGGCACCCACCAGCGGCACATCGCCGCGCAAGGCATCGCCGACCACCTGGTATGCATGCCAGGACCCGAGCAGTTCCGCGCTGCGCCCTGGCTCGGCCCACAATTCGTCCCATTCGTGATCGCCGATGGCACCATCGGCCAATGCAGACCAGGCACTGGCCGCCGCCTCCGGGCCGGAGGCAGGCACGGAAGCCTGCCGCGCGGACTCGGCAACGTTCGTGGATCCTTCTGCAGCTTTCATATCTCTAACATCCCGTTGACCCGGCCCGGTGGGCCCTGACACCATGAAAACCTTCTACCAGCGCTTGCCGGTCTGGCGTTCCAGCATGGGCTTGATTCGGTTCGAGATGGCCTCTCGCGCCCGGAAAATCCTGGAGCGCACCGTCCCGATCGGGCAATCAAGCGCTTGCGCAATCTCCTCGTAGCTCAGCCCTTCGATTTCCCGCAATGCAATCGCGCTGCGCAGTTCCTCGGGCAAGGCCTCCATGGCAGCGTTAACCGCTCGGGCAATCTCTTTGCTCGCCAGCACTGCCTCGGGGGTTTCGGCGTCGGCCACACTCGGGTTTAGTTCGCGTTCCGAGCCGGAAGTTTCATCGTCGTCGCCAGATTTCATCTGCGACTGGAAGACCAGGGGATCCCGCTTGAGCTCCATGAGCTGCTTCTTGGCCGTGTTGACGGCGATCCGGTAGAGCCAGGTGTAGAACTGCGCGTCGCCGCGAAACTGGCCCAGGGCCCGGTAGGCCCGGATGAAGGTCTCTTGCGCGATGTCCTGCACCAGATCGGTGTCGCGCACCATCCGGCCGATCAGGCGCTCCACCCGACGCTGGTACTTGATCACCAACAACTCGAAGGCCCTCGGCTCCCCCCCCAGGGTGCGCTGCACCAGCATGACATCGCTGTCGGGCGGCGGCGGGGCTGTGTGGTCTTCGAGTGTCATGCGCGCGGAAATATAACCCAGATGCCCGAACGGACCGCCCAGCGCGATGCCGTCATCGGAGGGCGGAGGCCATCAGGGCACGCCGGAGATCCCGCCAGAGCGCTGGTGCTCGCTGGCGCTCGACCCAGGCCCAGTGCGCGGCTTGCCTCGGCTGCTGCCATCTCAGCAGCATCCAGCGCTGGAAATCGGCCACGACCTCGACGCCTGGCGGCAGCGCCTCTTCGCCCCCGCCCATGGGCAACCAGCGCCACCCGCCGGCATGGGGGGTCGTGCCGGATGCAGGCGCCAGCGAATCCCACTGCAGCAAGCCTTGTGGCGCGCGCAGCCACGCCCGGCGCGCCATCGACGCCCACAGCGCCAACAGACCGGCGCCACCCGCCAGGCCCCACACCAGGACCGGGCCCGAAGCCAGCCACGCCCATCCCGCCAGCGCCGCACCGCCCATCGCGCCGAGCAGCAGCAGGAGGTGGCCGAACAAAACGCAGCGCCCCACGGGATAGGCCACCGTTGGGGCGCTGCGCATGCGAGGGCGTTCCGGATACCGCCGGCGACCGGCTCAGGCGCGCCGGAAAACCAGCGTGCCGTTGGTTCCCCCGAATCCGAAGTTGTTCTTCAGCGCGACGTCGATCTTCATGTCCCTGGCCACGTTGGCGCAGTAGTCGAGGTCGCACTCCGGATCCTGGTTGAAGATGTTGATGGTGGGCGGGCTCTTCTGGTGGTGCACCGCCAGCACGGTGAACACGCTTTCGATGCCTCCGGCGCCACCGAGCAGGTGCCCGGTCATCGACTTGGTGGAGTTGACCACGATGCGCTTCGCGTGCTCGCCCAGCGCCGCCTTGATGGCCTGGGTTTCGTTGATGTCGCCCAGCGGGGTCGAAGTGCCATGGGCGTTGAGGTAGTCCACCTGATCGGCATTGAGGCCCGCGTTGCGCAGGGCATTGACCATGGCCCGGCGAGGCCCGTCCATGCTGGGCGCCGTCATGTGCCCGGCATCGGCGCTCATTCCGTAGCCCGTGATTTCGGCGTAGATCTTTGCACCGCGCGCCTTGGCGTGCTCGAATTCCTCCAGCACCATGACGCCCGCGCCCTCACCCAGCACGAAGCCATCGCGATCCTTGTCCCAGGGGCGGGACGCGGTCGCGGGATCGTCGTTGCGGGTGGAGAGTGCGCGCATCGCGGCGAAGCCGCCCACGCCCAGCGGCGACACGGTGGCCTCGGAGCCACCGGCAACGATCACGTCGGCGTCGCCGTATTCGATCTTGCGGGCCGCTTCGCCGATGCAGTGCAGTCCGGTGGTGCACGCCGTGACGACCGCCAGGTTGGGGCCCTTGAAGCCAAAGCGCATCGAAACGTGCCCGGCGATCATGTTGATGATGGAGGCGGGCACGAAAAACGGCGAAATGCGCCGCGGGCCGCGCCCGACGAGTTCCGAGTGCGTCTCCTCGATCAGGGGAAGGCCGCCGATGCCCGAGCCGATGATGCAGCCGATGCGTTGCGCCAGGTCTTCATCCAGGTTCTCGCCCACCGGCAGGCCGGCGTCGGCGACCGCCTGCTGGGCCGCGGCGATGCCGTAGTGGATGAAGGTGTCCATGGTCCTGGCTTCCTTCGTCCCGATGTAGGCGCCAAGGTCGAAGCCCTTGACTTCCCCCGCGATCCTGCAGGCGAAGGCTGCCGCATCGAACTTGGTGATCAGGTCGATGCCGGAGCGCCCGGCGATCAGATTGGACCAGGCCTCGGCCACCGTGTTGCCCACGGGGCTGATGCATCCCAAACCGGTCACGACAACGCGTCGACGATTCATTCATTTCCTCCACGCTGATGACTGCGTGCCAACAGACGCTCCCCTGCGGGAGCGAAGAACCTTCCCAAGCAGCCAAGTCCGTGGCCACCCGAGCGTGGATCAGGCCTTCTGATGCGCCAGCGCGTAGTCGATCGCGTTCTGCACCGTGGTGATTTTCTCGGCATCCTCATCGGGAATCTCGATGCCGAACTCGTCCTCGAGGGCCATGACCAGTTCCACCGTGTCGAGCGAGTCGGCACCCAGGTCGGCCACGAAGGCCTTTTCGTTGGTGACCTGACCTTCTTCCACGCCGAGTTGCTCGGCAATGATCTTCTTAACACGTGCTTCGATGTCGCTCATAAGTCCCTCTGAGGGTGGTTGAAATACAGACCGCCATTTTAGCCAGGCTAGGGAGATGCCCCCAGATGGCCCGCCGGGCGGCTTTCGGCGCGAGAGTCCAGTACGCGGCCGAGTCCGCTCAGGCCATGAACATGCCGCCGTTGACGTGGAGTTCCTGCCCCGTCACGTAGGCCGCCTGCGGACTGGCCAGGTACGCCACCGCGTGCGCGATGTCGGCGGGCTTGCCCAGATGGCCGAGGGGAATCTGTCCGAGCAAGGCCTTTTGCTGTTCCTCGGGCAATCCCGCGGTCATGTCCGTTTCGATGAACCCGGGTGCCACGCAATTCACCGTGATGTTGCGACTGCCCAGCTCGCGCGCCAGCGCCCGGGTCATGCCCGCCACGCCGGCCTTGGCCGCCGCATAGTTGGCCTGGCCCGGATTGCCGGAGGCGCCCACCACGCTGGTGATGCTGACGATGCGCCCGTAGCGCTGCTTCATCATGGGGCGGATCACGGCCCGGCTCATGCGGAAGACGGCCTTGAGGTTGGTGTCGAGCACCGCGTCCCAGTCCTCGTCCTTCAGCCGCATGGCCAGCATGTCGCGCGTGATCCCGGCGTTGTTGACGAGCACGTGCAGGCCGCCATGGACCTTGGTGATTTCGTCGATCAAGGCCTCTGCCGCGGCCGCGTCGTTCACGTCGAGCCGGGCGCCGCGGCAACCTGCGGCAGCCGCATTGATCGCGCCAAGATGGGCTCCGATCCTGGCCGCACCCTCTTCGCTGGTGGCGGTTCCGATGACCACCAGCCCGCGCGCAGCGAGCTCCTGCGCGATGGCCGCGCCAATGCCTCGCGTGGCACCCGTCACGAGCGCCACCTGACCTTCGTATTTGATTTCCGACATCGTTTTTCCAGTGGGTTCAAGCCAGCAGCGCCTGGACTTCGGCCAGCGTCGCGGGGTCGTACAGGGCCGCCGCCGTCAGTTCGGGATCGATCCGCTTGACCATCGCGGTCAACACCTTGCGCGGCCCGCACTCGATGACCGTGGAGATGCCGCGCGCCCTGATGGCTTCGACGCACTCCACCCAGCGGACCGGGCCAAAGGCCTGCCGGTACAAGGCGCTTCGGATGCGGCCCACGTCGGTTTCCACGGCCACGTCGATGTTGTTGATCACGGGAATCCGGGGGGCCTGCAAAGGCGTCTCTTCCAGCTTCGCCAGCAGCCGCTCGGCCGCAGGCTTCATCAGGCTCGAATGGAAGGGGGCCGACACCGGCAACGGCAAGGCCCGCTTGGCGCCGGCGCTCTTGACGGCCTCGCACGCCTTTTCGACGGCCGCCTTGCTGCCTGCGATCACGGTCTGCGCGGGCTCGTTGAAGTTCACCGCCTCGACGACTTCCGCGCCGCCGGAGCCGAACGTCGCCTGTACCTCGGCGCAGACCTCGATCACCCGGAACGCCGGCAGACCCAGGACGGCGGCCATGGCGCCGGTGCCGACGGGCACGGCTTCCTGCATCGCCGCCGCGCGGAACCGGACCAGCGGCGCCGCCTGCGAAAGCGTGAGCACGCCCGCGGCGACCAGCGCGCTGTATTCACCCAGCGAGTGCCCCGCCACGGCATCGGGCAGCGCGCCGCCTTCGGCCAGCCAGACCCGCCAGGCAGCCACGCCGGCCACGAGCATCACGGGCTGGGTGTTGGTGGTCAGCGCCAGCGCATCGGCCGGGCCTTCCCGGATCAGCCGGGCAACATCTTCGTCCAGCGCGTCGGAAGCCTCGCGCAGGACTTCCACCACCGCGGGATGGTCGCCCCAGGCGTCGAGCATGCCGACGGACTGCGAACCTTGACCGGGAAACACAAAAGCGAAGTTCTTCATGGATGCAGGAAATGAATCGGGTCCATAAGGGAGATGGACGGGGTTTCAGTACGCCAGCAGCACCGAGCCCCACGTGAACCCGCCGCCGACGCCCTCCAGCATCAGCGTGTGCCCGGGTTTCACGAGCCCCGTGCGGACCGCATGATCCAGCGCCAGGGGAATGGACGCGGCCGACGTGTTCCCGTGCTCGTCCACGGTCACGACCACCTTGTCCATCGGCAGCCTGAGCTTTCTCGCCGTGCTCTGCATGATGCGGATGTTGGCCTGGTGCGGGATCAGCCAGTCGATGTCCTGCGCCGTCTTGCCCGCCTTGCGCAAGGAAGCCAGCGCGGTGTCCTCGAGCACGCCCACGGCCAGCTTGAACACCGCCTGGCCGTCCATCTTCAGCAAGGGATCGCCCAGGATCTGCCCACCGGAGACGTGTCCGGGCACGCAGAGGATGCTGCTGTGCTTGCCGTCGGCGTGGATATCCGTCGCCAGGATGCCGGGCACCTCGCTGGCTTCGAGCACCACCGCGCCGGCGCCATCGCCGAACAGCACGCAGGTGGTCCGGTCGTTGAAGTCCAGGATGCGGCTGAACACCTCGGCGCCGACCACCAGCGCCTTGCGAACCCCACCCGTGCGGATCATCGCGTCGGCGACGGTCAGCGCGTAGATGAAGCCGCTGCAGACGGCCTGCACGTCAAAAACCGGACAGCCCGCGATGCCCAGCTTGTGCTGCAGCAGCGCCGCGGTCGACGGGAACACCATGTCGGGCGTCGAAGTGGCGACGATGATCAGGTCGATCTCGCTCGGCAGCGCGTTGGCGGCGCTCATCGCCTGGCGGCAGGCCTGTTCCGCAAGATCGCTGGCGAAGACGCCTTCGGCGGCGAAATGGCGGGCACGGATGCC
Source organism: uncultured Hydrogenophaga sp. (assembly GCA_964520365.1). Lineage (GTDB taxonomy): Bacteria > Pseudomonadota > Gammaproteobacteria > Burkholderiales > Burkholderiaceae_C > Hydrogenophaga. Next base: position 10,928 of record CAZFOT010000044.1, on the reverse strand, counting down.
GGTTCTGGCGACGATCCATTCGTCGCTGGTTTCCACGCCGCGCTCGGCCAGCATCGCGACCATGTCGCCATTGCTCAATCGCTGAGGCGGCAGGCAACTGCCAGTGCCGGTGATGCGGGCGTAGCGTGTCATGAAAAAAGCGGGGGTCAGAGGGTGGAGACGTTCTTGAACTCGCCGGTGCCGCTCTGCGGCACCAGGAGGTGCCGAGCGTGGGTGATGCGCTCGCGCACATTGCCCAGCAAGTTGTTGTGGGCCGCATCATAAGCCCGGCAAAGTGCCTGTTCAAACGCAAACGCATCGGCCGAGCCGTGGCTCTTGAACACCAGGCCGCGCAGGCCCATCAATGCGGCTCCGTTGTAGCGCCTGTGGTCAAGTCGCTTTTTAAACGCAGATAACACCGGATAGGCAACCATGGCGGCCATTTTGGTGAAGATTCCGCGCGAAAACTCTTCCCGTATGAAGCCGCCGATCATGGCGGCCAGGCCTTCGCTGGCCTTGAGCGCGACGTTGCCCACGAAACCGTCGCACACCACGATGTCGGTCGTCCCCTTGTAGATGTCGTCGCCCTCGACGTTTCCATGGAAGTTGAGATCGCCGGCATCGCCGGCCTCCCGCAGCAGCACGCCCGCCTTCTTGATGACCTCGCTGCCCTTGATGGCCTCTTCCCCCACGTTCAGCAGCCCAACCGAGGGGTCGCGCCCCCCGGTGGCGGACACCAGAGCCGACCCCATCAGCGCGAACTGCAGCAAGTGCTCCGCAGTGCAATCGACGTTGGCGCCCAGGTCGAGAACGGTGGTTGCACCGCCCTTGGCATTGGGCAGTTGCGTGGCGATGGCCGGACGGTCGATGCCATCGAGCGTCTTGAGCAGGTAACGGGCAATGGCCATGAGGGCGCCGGTGTTGCCCGCCGACACCGCAGCCTGTGCCGCGCCATCCTTGACCTGCGCGATCGCGACGCGCATGGACGAGTCTTTCTTCTTGCGCAGTGCCACTTCGACCGTGTCGTCCATCGTGACCACCTCGGAGGCGGCCACCACGCGGCAACGCGCATGGTTGCGGACCTGCGGCCAGGCGTCCAACGCCTCGGGCATTCCGACCAGGATCAGATGGGCGTGCGGATGCCCGGACAGGAAGGCCTCGCAGGCAGGCAGGGTCACCGCAGGACCCACGTCGCCGCCCATGCAGTCAACGGCCACGGTGATCATGAGCCCTCTCCGAAGCGGGCGCTGGCCGTACCGCGGGGCAGAAAAAAGCCCGCATGAACCATGCGGGCCTCATGGGCCTGCCAAGCCCCGAACGCATCCCAGCGACGAGGCTCGCGAATGCACGCCACTTTCAGGCTTCGGACTTGTTCTTCAACACCTGCCGCCCACGGTAGAAACCATTGGGGCTGATGTGGTGGCGCAGATGGATTTCGCCGGTGGTCGGCTCAACGGCGATGCCGGGCACGTTCAGAGCATTGTGCGAACGGTGCATGCCGCGCTTGGAAGGAGACTTCTTGTTTTGCTGGACAGCCATGGTGGGCTCCTGAAATCGGTAAAAAGGACAACGGTCCGGGAATGACGGGTGCGCCTGGTTACTGAGTGCCCTCGACCCCATCAGTCTGGTGCGGGAAAGAGCATGCCAGCGCAAAGCCAAGCATTATACATCGGGTCCTACCGGGCACGCCAAGACCGGCTGGAATCATTTCTTCAACCGGGCCAGGGCGGCAAACGGATGCCGGGGCGTTGCGTCGGCCTCCTCGGCGGCGATGGCGGGGTCCGAAGCCTGCGTCACCACGGGCGTCGGACAGGCCTCGTGCATGGGAACCAGCGGAAGCGCCATCAGCAGTTCGTCCTCGATCAGTCCGGGCAGGGACATCCCGGACTCCAGCGCGAGCACGTCTTCCTCGCATTCGTCGTCCTGCGCCTCGGCGGTGGCCTCGTCGGCAACGAAGCGGAACCACCGGTCCACTTCGACGGGCGTCTCCACGGTCCCCAGGCAGCGCTGGCACTGCAGCGGCACCAGGGTTCTCGCCGTCAGGTGAAGCCAGATCTCGGGCTCCGCGCCCAGCGAACCCGGCCGCATCTCGCCTGCGGCATTCCAGGCCACCGCCGCCTGCGTGGGCTCATGCAGCTCATCGGCCAGCCGGGGGAACTGCGCCAGGGCGTCCTGGCCTTGAAGCTGGCCAGCGGCCCGGGCGAAGGCACGCACGTCCAGGCACTGCGGCATCCAGTCCGTTTTCGATGGGGAAGATCTCATGGAGCCAGTGTAAAAGAATGCAGGGAAAATGCGGTGATGCACGAACACCTCCCCCGACCTCCCGAAACCGCGCCCCGCCCCCTCGTTCTGGGATCGACCTCACGGTACAGGAGGGAATTGCTTTCCCGGTTGGGCGTGCCTTTCGAGGTGGACAGCCCCGACGTGGACGAGACGCCGCTTCCCGGCGAGGCGCCGGCCGATCTGGCCGTCCGGCTGGCCATCGCCAAGGCGCGCGACGTGGCACGCCGGCATCCGCACGCCATCGTGATCGGCAGCGACCAGGTCGCCGATCTGGACGGTGCCCCCCTGGGCAAGCCCGTGACGCACGAAAGGGCGACCCAGCAGCTCAGGCGCATGCGCGGAAAGACCGTCATCTTCCAGACCGCGCTGGCCGTGGTTTGCCTGGACGGCGGCTTTGAACGAAGCGAGCTGGCACAGGTGAGCGTGAAGTTCCGCGACCTGGGCGACGACGAGATCGAGCGCTACCTGCAGGCGGAGCAGCCCTACGACTGTGCCGGCAGCGCCAAGAGCGAGGGCCTGGGCATTGCCTTGCTCGATCGCATCGACAACGACGATCCGACCGCCCTGGTCGGGCTGCCACTGATCCGGACCTGCCACCTGATCCGCGCCGCGGGGGGAAAGATTCTGTGACCCCGGCCAACGGACCGCAAGGCACCCTCTACCTGGTCCCCGCGCCGCTGGACTTCGGCACCGAGTGGGCGGCGCATGCCGACGTGGCGCAGTGGCTGCCGGCCGAGACAGTGGCGGTCGCCAGCCGTTTGACGCACTGGATCACCGAAAACGCCAAGAGCACCCGGGCGCTGCTCAAGCGCATCGATGCCGTTGCCAGGCTGGGTTGTTCCCTGCAGGAACAGCATCTGGTGGAACTTCCGCGCGCCGCGCACAAGAAAGGAGACCACGCCCCCGGCGCCTCAACCGACGCGCTGGCCCGCGACCTGCTGGCCCCGGCCCTGCAGGGGCACGACATGGGACTGGTCAGCGAGGCCGGCATGCCCGCCATCGCCGACCCGGGCAGCTCGGTGGTGCGGGCGGCGCATGCCCTGGGACTCAGGGTAGTGGCGCTCACAGGGCCGGTCTCGCTGATGCTGGCCCTGGCCGCCAGCGGCCTCAACGGGCAGAATTTCGCCTTTGTCGGGTACGTTCCCCAGGAACCCGCCGAACGCGCCAGGCGCTTGCGCGAGCTGGAAAGCCACGCGCTGAAGACGGGCCAGACCCAGATCCTGATCGAAACGCCCTACCGCAATGCGGCCTTGCTGCAAGGCCTGCTGCAGACCCTGCAACCCCATACCCGCCTGGCGGTGGCCTGTGCCCTCACGCTGCCACGGCAAGTGGTGCGCAGCGCCCTGGTCAGCGAATGGAAGCAGAAAGCCCTGAAGCAGCACCTGCCCATGGACGGCCCGGCCGTGTTCCTGCTGGGGCGATGAGCGCCGGTTCAGCTCATCACGCGCCGGATGTGGGACCGCACGGCCTCGCTCAGCTCGCCGTTGGCCAGCGCCAGGTCGATGGTCGCCTGCAGGAAGCCTTCCTTGCTACCGCAGTCGTAGCGGGTGCCCTGGTAGCGGAACGCCTGGACCTTTTCCTGGCCGATCAGGGCCGCGATGCCGTCGGTGAGCTGGATCTCGCCGCCGGCCCCGCGCGGCTGGCGGCGCACGCTCTCGAACACCGCCGGCGTCAGGATATAGCGGCCGGCCACCGCCAGCGTGGAGGGCGCCACCTCGGGGGCGGGCTTCTCCACCATGGCAAACACCTCGGCCAGCGCCTGGTCGGCGCCATGCACGTCCACCACCCCGTACCGGCGGGTGTCGGCCCTGGGCACGTCCTGGACCGCCAGCACCGTGCCCGGACTGCGCTCGTACGCCGCCACCATCTGCTGCAGCACCGTGGGACCGCCCTCGCCTTGCCGGCTCCCGATCATGAGGTCGTCGGCCAGCAGCACGGCGAAGGGCTCGTCGCCGACCAGGCGCTCCGCGCACAGCACGGCATGCCCCAGGCCCAGCGCGCGCGGCTGACGAACGTAGACGCAGTCCATGTCGTCGGGCTTGATCGCGTGCACCAGGGCCAGCAGCCCGTGCTTGTTGCCGGCCTCCAGTTCGGTCTCGAGCTCGAAGGCGGTGTCGAAATGGTCCTCGATGGCGCGCTTGTGGCGGCCGGTCACGAAAATCATCTCGCGGATGCCGGCCGCATAGGCTTCTTCCACCGCGTACTGGATGAGCGGCTTGTCCACCACGGGCAGCATTTCCTTGGGTATGGCCTTGGTGGCGGGCAGGAAGCGGGTTCCCAGCCCTCCTACGGGAAACACGGCTTTTCGGATCGTCATGGTGTTCTCAGTCCCTAATGCATTGGTTTGACAGGCATCCATAATACAAGTGGCCAGCCCGGCCCAACGCATGCGCCAGGTCGCCAGGCGGCCACGGTCATTCCCATCCCATCTCGAGTTTGTCGATGAACATCACGCCTGTCATCCTCTGCGGCGGCTCCGGAACACGGCTCTGGCCCCTGAGCCGCCACGGCTTTCCCAAGCAGTTCGTCCCCCTCATCGGCCAGCGCAACCTGCTGCAGCTCACGCTGGAGCGATTGACATGGTGCAGCAGTCCGGTGATCTGCGTGGCCTCGGAAGACCACCGTTTCCTGGTGCACGACGCCTTGCACACCGAAAAGGCCCAAGGCCACGTGCTGCTGGAGCCCGCGGCGCGCAATACGGCGGCGGCCATGGCGCTGGCCGCGCTGCTCGCGCGTGGCCAGGGCGGCGAGGACCCGATGCTGCTGTTCTGCCCGGCCGACCACCACATTCCCGATGCCGGGAATTTCGAGGAGACGATCCGGCGGGGCGTGCCGGCCGCCGAGGCCGGCGCCATCGTCACGTTCGGCGTGACGCCCAGCTTTCCCAGCAGCGCCTACGGCTACATCCGGCAAGGCGCCGACCGCGGCGACGGGAGCCGTTCGGTCGATCGCTTCATCGAGAAACCCGATCCCGTCGCCGCGCAGGACCTGCTGCTGCAGGGCAACGTGCTGTGGAACGCCGGCATCTTCCTGGCGCGCGCCGGCACGCTGCTGGCCGCGCTGGCGCGTCATGCGCCCGACATCCTCGGGGCCTGCGAGACGGCGATGCGGTCCCCGCGGTCCGAGGCAATCGGTGCATCAGGCGCTTCCCTGCACTTCGTCCGCCCGGATGCCCAGGCCTTCCTGGCCTGCCGCTCGCAAAGCATCGACTACGCGGTGATGGAACCGCACGACGACGTGGCCGTGGTGCCGTTCCATGGCCAGTGGAGCGACGTGGGAAGCTGGAACGCGGTGGCCGATCTCAGTGCGCCGGACGGCGCCGGCAACCGCATCGCCGGCCCGGGGCATGCGGTGCGGGCGCGCGACACCTACATCCATTCGACCGGGCGGACCGTGGTGGCCCTGGGCACGTCGGACCTGCTGATCATCGAAACCCCGGACGCGGTGCTGGTGGCGCAGCGCGACCATGCCGAACAGGTCAAGGACGTGGTGGCCCACCTCTCGAAGCTGAACCGCCCCGAGGCACTGCTGCACCGCCGCGTGGCGCGGCCCTGGGGGTGGTACGACAGCGTGGACGCCGGCGAGCGCTTCCAGGTCAAGCGCATCGGCGTGAAGCCCGGCGCCTCCCTGAGCCTGCAGAAGCACCACCACCGCGCCGAGCACTGGATCGTCGTCAGGGGAACGGCCGAGGTCACGCGGGGCCAGGACCGGTTCCTGCTGTCCGAGAACCAGTCCACCTACATCCCGATCGGCGAGGTGCACCGGCTGCACAACCCGGGCAAGCTGGAACTGGAGATGATCGAGGTGCAGTCCGGCAGCTACCTGGGCGAGGACGACATCGTCCGGCTGGAGGACAACTACGGCCGCGACACGGCCGAGCCGCCGAAGCAGGCCGGCGATCCGTCATGAAGATCCTTCTCACCGGCGGCGCCGGCTACATCGGCAGCCACACCTGCGTCGCGCTCGTCGAGGCCGGCTTCGAGCCGGTCGTGCTGGACAACTTCGCCAACAGCAGCCCCGTGGTGCTGGAGCGGCTGGCCCGCATCGTCGGCCAACCGGTGGCGCTCGAACGCGGCGACGTGCTCGACACCCCCTGGCTGGAGCAGGTGCTCAGGCAGCACCGGCCCGTGGGCGTGGTGCATTTCGCGGGCGACAAGGCGGTGGGCGAAAGCGTGGCGAACCCGCTGAAGTACTTTCACAACAACATCGGCGGGGCGGTCAGCCTGCTGCGCGCCATGACGGCCGTGCAGGCGGGCCCGCCAACGCTGGTTTTCTCCAGCAGCGCGACGGTTTACGGCGACCCGGCCTCGGTGCCGATCACCGAGGATTTCCCGCGCAGCCACACCAATGCCTACGGCCACACGAAGCTGGTGATCGAGGACATGCTGGCGGCGCTGGGCCACGCCGAGCCGGCCTGGCGCATCGGCGTGCTGCGGTACTTCAACCCGGTGGGCTCACACCCGAGCGGGCTGATCGGCGAGGACCCCGGCGGCATCCCGAACAACCTGATGCCCTATGTGGCGCAGGTGGCGGTGGGCCAGCGCCCGCATCTGAATGTCCATGGTGGCGACTACCCCACGCGCGACGGCACCGGCGTGCGCGACTACATCCACGTGCAGGACCTGGCCGCCGGCCATGTGGCGGCCTTGCAGAGGCTGCTGGAGCATGGCGAGGGCTTCACCGTGAACCTCGGAACCGGCAAGGGCAGCAGCGTGCTCGAAGTGGTGAAGGCCTTCGAGGCGGCCTGCGGGCGCCCTGTTCCCTACCGGATCGGGGCGCGCCGCGCCGGCGACGTGGCCGAGTGTTTTGCCGATCCGACGCTCGCGCACAAGCTGCTGGGCTGGCAGGCGCGCCGCTCGCTGGACGACATGTGCAAGGATGCCTGGCGCTGGCAGAGCGCCAACCCCAACGGTTATCGGGGATAGCGCGCACCTTCGGGCACCCGCGGAACCGGCTTTGCCGGGCCGCCAGGTGCGCCCCCTGGGGGGTGACGCCGAAGGCGGCGCGGGGGGTTACCTCAAACTCACGCCGGCGGAGCGCGCTGCGAGGTAAATGCCTTCGCCGATGCTGGCGCCGAAACGCTTGGCGAGCCGCAGTCCCACGTTTTCGCGCTGCGTGTAGTCGACGATGTTCTCGGCCTTCACGATCTCGCGAGCCACGTAGTCGAGGCTGCCGAGCCCATCGGCCAGGCCCAGCTCCACCGACTGCTGCCCGCTCCAGACGAGTCCGCTGAAGGTGTCGTCGTCCTGCTTGAGGCGGCTGCCCCTGCCCTTCTTGACCACGTCGATGAACTGGTTGTGGATCTGGCCCAGCATGGTCTGGATGTAGGCCCGCTGCTCTTCGTCCTGCGGGCTGAAGGGGTCGAGCATGGCCTTGTTTTCGCCCGCCGTCATGAGGCGCCGCTCCACGCCCAGTTTCTCCATCAGGCCGGTGAAGCCGAAGCCGTCCATGAGCACGCCGATGCTGCCGATGAGGCTGGCCTTGTCCACGTAGATGCTGTCGGCCGCGGCGGCGATGTAGTAGGCGGCGGAAGCGCAGGTCTCTTCCACCACGGCGTACACCGGCTTGTCGTGGATTTGCCGCAGGCGCGTGATTTCGTCGTTGATGATGCCCGCCTGCACCGGGCTGCCGCCCGGTGAATTGATCAGCAGGACGACCGCCTGCGCGCCCTTGTCCTCGAACGCGGACCGCAGCGACGCCATCACTGCCTGGGCATTGGCTTCCGAACCCGACGCGATCTCGCCCTTGATCTCCACCATCGCCGTGTGGGGCTCGCTCACGGTCGAGCCCACCGTGCCGGCCGTGTAGACCCACCAGGCCAGGGCGGCGGCCAGGCCAAGCCACAGCAGCCGGAAGAACAGCTTCCAGCGGCGCGCGCTGCGCTGTTCATTGAGGGTCGCGAAGACCAGCTTCTCGATGGTGGCGCGCTCCCATTGGCGTTGATTGCCCTGGCCCTGGGCCAGGCCGGCGTTGTCATGGTTCATGGCGATCTTCTTCAGAATTCGACGGGATGGAGCGGGTATTGTGACCGCCAGTGCACGACCCCGCCGTGCTCCACCAGTTCGATCTTGATCAGCCCGCCCCGGCACGGTCCGCCCTTGCAGGCCCCGGTATCGGGCTCGTAGACGGCACCATGGGTGGCACAGAGCAGCCAGCGGCCGGTGTCGTCGAAGAAGCGGTCGGGCTGCCAGTCCATTTCCATGGCGACATGGGCGCAGCGGTTCAGGTAGGCGTGCGGCTGGCCCTGGTAACGGATGGCGAACGCGCGGCAGGTCTGGCCGGCGTAGTTCACGTCGAACGGCACGGCCTTCCCCCCGTCCGAAAGGTCCCGGCTGTTGCACAGGGGGTGGAGGGAAGCGTCGCCCGAAGCCTGCGCGGACATGGTGGTTCAGGCGTTGGCCAGCAGCCAGTCGCGCAGTTCCCGCACCGAATGCGCGACATGGCGCGGCCCCAGCGCGTGGAAGGCCTCGGGTTCGTGGGCGCCGTAGCTCACGCCCACGCTGGCGCAGCCGGCGTTGAGCGCCATTTGCAGGTCGTGCGTGGTGTCGCCGATCATGAGGGTTCGCTCCGGATCGACGCCGAACTCGCCCATGAGTTCGTTGAGCATGAGCGGACTGGGCTTGCCCGCGGTCTCGTCGGCGGTGCGGGAGCCATCGAACACGCCCAGCAACTCCACGCTGCGCAAGGCCTCGTTCAGTCCGCCCCGGCTTTTGCCCGTGGCCACCGCAAGCCAGTGCTGCCGGCCCTTGAGGTCGGCCAGCAGGGGCAGCACGCCATCGAACAGGCTGATGTCGCGCTGGTGCTGCATGTAGTGGTGGCGGTAGCGCTCGCCCAGCAGGGGGTATTTTTCAGGCGGCACGTCGGGTGCCGCGTGTGCCAGCGCCTGCATGAGGCCCATGCCGATCACATAGCTGGCGGCCTGGCGTGTGGGCACGGTGCCGCCCACGTCGGCCACGGCCGCCTGGATGCAGCGGGCGATGAGAGCCGTGGAATCGAACAGGGTGCCGTCCCAGTCGAAGGCGATGAGGTCGAATTGGCGGGCGCGCATGGGTGTTTCGCGGCGGTCAGGCAGCGGTCAGGTCTCTGGCGTGATGGCGCAGGTGGTCGTCAACGAAGCTGGCGATGAAGTAATAGCCATGGTCGTAGCCGACGTGCCGGCGCAGCGACAGCGGCTGACCGACCCGGGCACAGGCCGCCTCGAAGGCTTCCGGGTGGAGTTGCTGCTCGGCCAGGAATTTGTCGGCCAGACCCTGGTCGATCAGGATGCCGCCGGGATACGGCGCGCCGGATTGCTGCGCCATGAGCACGCTGGCGTCGTGCGCACCCCAGGTGCTTTCGTCCTGCCCCAGGTAGCCGGTGAAGGCCTTGTGCCCCCAGGGGCACCGGGTGGGTGCGCAGATGGGCGCGAAAGCCGACACGCTGGCAAATCGCCCGGGATGGCGCAGTGCCAGCGTGAGCGCGCCGTGTCCGCCCATGGAGTGCCCGAACAGGCCTTGCCGCCGATCGTCCAGCCCGAACGCGCGGGTCACGGCGGGCAGCAGTTCCTGCACCAGGTAGCTCTCCATGCACCAGTGCCCGGACCATGGCGCCTGCGTGGCGTCGAGGTAGAAGCCCGCGCCAACGCCGAAGTCCCAGTGGTGGTCTTCGCCATCGACGCCGGCGCCGCGCGGGCTGGTGTCGGGCATGAGCAGCGCCAGCCCCAACTCCGCCGCCGTGCGCTGCGCGCCCGCCTTCATGGTGAAGGTTTCCTCGGTGCAGGTCAGCCCGGCCAGAAAGGTCAACAAAGGCACCTTCTGGCCGGCCAGCGCCTGCGGCGGCAGGTAGAGCGCGAAGCGCATCGGCAGGCCGATCTCGTTCGACGCGTGCTTGTAGAAGCGCTGCACGCCGCCGAAGCTGCCGTGTTCGCTGAGGAGTTCGAGCCGTTCAAACACCATGATCGGTCAATACTCGACGACCGAGCGGATCGACTCGCCGCGTTTCATCAGGTCGAAACCTTCGTTGATGTCGGCCAGCTTGAGTTTGTGGGTGATCAGGTCGTCGATGTTGATCTTGCCCTCCATGTACCAGTCCACGATTTTCGGCACGTCGGTGCGGCCGCGCG
>CAZFOT010000044.1:0-555 GCA_964520365.1 uncultured Hydrogenophaga sp. | reverse complement strand
ACTTGCGGCCGGTGACGAGCTGGAACGGGCGCGTGCTGATCTCGGCGCCGGCCTCGGCCACGCCGATGATGATGCTGCGGCCCCAGCCCTTGTGCGTGCATTCCAGCGCCTGGCGCATCACCTGCGTATTGCCGATGCACTCGAAGCTGTAGTCGGCGCCGCCGTCGGTAAGCTGAACGATGGCGTCGACCACGTTCTCGTGATCCCTGGGGTTGATGAAGTGCGTCATGCCGAACTTGCGGGCCATGACCTCGCGCTCGGGGTTGAGGTCGATGCCGATGATCTTGTCGGCGCCCACCATCTTCGCGCCCTGGATCACGTTCAGGCCGATGCCGCCCAGGCCGAACACCACCACGTTGGCGCCGGCCTCGACCTTGGCGGTGAAGATGACGGCGCCGATGCCGGTGGTGACGCCGCAGCCGATGTAGCAGACCTTGTCGAACGGCGCGTCCTCGCGGATTTTCGCGAGCGCGATCTCGGGCAGCACGGTGAAGTTCGAGAAGGTCGAGCAGCCCATGTAGTGATAGATGGTCTGGCCCTTGTACGAGAAGCGCG
>CAZFOT010000043.1:0-20794 GCA_964520365.1 uncultured Hydrogenophaga sp. | reverse complement strand
CGTTCCCAGCGACGCGAAGCAAGCGAGTAAGGACTTTGCTCAGCATAGGAGTCGCTCGTTGCGACTTGAAGCCTTTGTGTCGAGTTTGCTCGCACGCGCACCAACGATTGCTCGCATCGCGCTAACGGCGGTGGCCGGGGGTGCGGAGAGGCCAGTTGCCAAATGGATTGAAGGGCACAACGAAGCCCTACCAATTGGGACCAAGTACCGCAGCACTCGGCAAGTAATCGGTTCCCTTGAAGCAACGCCTGGAAGGTCCGGGAGGATCTCGCTGCGCCTGATGAACGGAGCTCCACTGTCCGTACGGGCGAGGGGTGGCGAGGTGTATATCCCACTGAGAATTCCACCCATGCCGACGCTGCCAGCGCAGATGCGCAACAGCCTAGCTTCCTACAATGACGTGAATGTCTTGTGGACAGCACTGCATCTGACGGAAGGTGATCGCCGCGTTCTGATCTCAGTCGCACAGCAGCCAGAGTTGACGATGGGCAGATTCAGAAAGGCCCTGAATCTACCTGCTTGGAAATCGGTTCGACGTTTCACTGCTCCCTTGGAGCCCCGCCTTCGGTCGTTATTTGATCAGGCACGCGCAACATCCATCGATTACTGCGGTTTGGACTCCCATGAAGTAGCCTTGCTCGATTGCGGGATCGCAAGTAGCCATGGCCAGATGCCGCAGCGCCTGCGTAGGTTGATGACTGAGCTGATCGACAAGCGCATCTGCCCAATCACTATCGCGACCGCTACGCTGACAGAGGGGGTGAACCTTCCCTTTGACCTCATCTTTGTTACATCACTCAAAAGGCGCACATTCAACCCGAACGCCGGACTAAACGGGCAACAGGAGGTCACGCCGCTATCCACAGCCGAGTTTCGAAATCTCGCTGGCAGGGCTGGGCGACCCGGCTCTACTGAGGGCATGGAAGGGATGACGCTGATTGCTTTGCCAATGGTGCCTTCCAGTACGGGCGCCCAAGCAATGACGACCCAGCCCAGGCAGGTGGCCAGCCTCCACGCCGACTACGAACGATTGCTATCCGCCCTTGAGGAAGATGAGCAACCGGGCACTCGGGTTGCCAGCCCGCTGTCGCTTCTTCTTCAGCAAATAGAAGCGCGCGTTGCCGATCTCTATAACCTTCGCGGCGATGACTTCTTACGCTGGCTTGAGACTGTCGTACCTACACAGATTAGCGCGGATGCTGGGACCGCCTCTGACGATGCGAATTCTGTCCTCGCAGATAGTCTGGATGAGCTCGACGGCGTCATCCTCAGCGCCATTGAAGAGTTCGCTGCGGACAAAGACAGCGAGCTCAGTCGCGCCGAGACAGAGGCCTTGCTTGCACGCCTTTGGCAACGCAGCTTCAGCAACGTCGCGGCTGTCCAAGAGAAGATTCTTGAACAGGCCTTCGTACTTCGCGGTCGCGGGCTTACCGAAGCTGTTTACAAGGATGCTACGGAGCGTCGCCGACTTTATCAATACGGATTTTCGCCGCACGTCGGCAGGCGATTTGAAAAGATCGCACCGAAGATTCGACGCATTCTCGAGGATGCAACAGAGTACGGAGCCGCAACATCGAAAGATCGGTTTAAGGTCTTTGAGCGACTAGGCGCGCTCGTTGCAAATGACCGGGGATTTGGCTTTCGAGGCCGCAGCACTGTCGCGGACAACGCACTACTGGCTGACTGGCGAGGAGCGCTGAAATGGTGGATGGATCTAGCCGGCGCTACACGACCAAAGCCTGACGACCTCCGCGGCTGGCAACGTTTTGTCTCTGAGAATTTTGAGTTCCGGCTCGGTGTTGCGACTGGGGCCGTGGTGGCGCAAGCCTGGTCGGACGGAGCGGACAACGCGCTCGAGACGCCGTCGCTCGAGAAATGGCGCGACACCACTGGGCTCCCTTGGTTTGGTTTCTGGGCTCGGGAACTGCTGCGTTGGGGAACGCTGGACCCATTCGTAGCATTCGCCTTGGCGCAAGGCCTTGCAGGGACAAGGGACGAGGCCGATGCATTGAAGGCTGAGTTTGCCGTTTGGATGGACGAAGATTCTGACAAGGACTCCGAAGACTGGATCGACCCTCAGCGCTTCTTGCAGTGGATGCGCAGTCGAGAAACTCCGTCCTCGGAAGCCAGCGCGACGTCCAGACGCGTCGATGCGAAATTGAGCGGTGCCAGCGGCACGCTGGAGCGGTACAACGTGCTGCCCGTCCAGCGTGAAGACTTGGTTCATTGGATCGATCCAGCCGGCTTCGAGCTCGCGCAGTCTGTTCCATCGGTACTCGTCGATGCCTCGGCGTATCGGGACGACTTCGAGCTCAGCAAGAGTCAAGGCAGGTGGTCAGTCCGCCGTTCTTTCCGAGCGAGATAACGACGCCAATAGAAAGAGAACGTGACAGTCGCCATCACCTGATCCCCGCTGCAATTCACAATCAGCGTCAGGCACGAGCCCACCAACTTTCGATCGCCGCCACAAGCTTGAGTGCAGCCGATAGCCACTCGGCACAGGAGGAGGAGAGATGTTGTGACGGTTGTCAGTTGAGGGCAGATGTCGGTGCTGGGGGCCGAGCGCTGTTCTTCAAAGACAAGGTGATCGAGATGATCTGCGCTTTTTTGTTGGTTGACACGGCAAAGCACTTTTTCCCGTAGTGACCATTCACGACTCTGACGGTCGACTTCTCATTCTCAACAAAGAACTTGTGGCTTGCGGTGGCAAGCGCCAGGATCTGAGACCGATCTTGATCGTTGATCCGCTGTCCGATTTGGCAGTTTTGCAGGATGCCTCTGAAGTGCAGGCGGGCTTGGTTGATGCTTGGGAAAGATTGACCGGCGATTTGGACGGGGATAGGGGCGGGCATGTTGAACTCCTTGAAGAAAAAACGAGCGTTTGGGGTGGTTCTCCATAAGAATGGTTTCCACATCATTGGCCGTATCAAGAGGGAATTTATCAACTGAGTCGTTGCTCAGGCTGCATACCGATGAGGGCCTAGCTATGGATTTCAGAGCGACTTCATCTGGTGTGAGTGCCTGCGCTTGCTGCTGCCCGGAGGCGAGTCATATCCATCAAAAAAAGGATGTGCACTCGTTGGAAGGTGCTCGCAGGAGTTGAACGCGAGGTGCTTCATCCCCATAATTCACCCGGGTTTTCTAGAGCCCATCCTCCCTGAGGCGTCCTATGACGCCTTTGACTGCCCGGCCCCATGGCCGGGCATTTTTTTGTGGAGATGCGATTTGTCTGTTTTCCCCAACCTGCTGAGGCTTTGATCGCTGGTCTGCTGGCAAGCACACGCTGTCTGGGCGCAAAACGTGGTCGGCCAGGTGGGAGCGATCGCTGAGGGAGGCTCCCTGACGGTGCTGGATGCCAAACGTGCGCAACACCAGGTCCGTTTGGCAGGAGTCGATGCGTCGGGGACGCCACATGAGCCCGCTTTTATACTGAGTGGGATGGATAAGTCTCAACAAAGTGTCCGGAACGACGTGCGTATGCGCGGCTTTATCCAGCGCTCGGAAGTTTCCGCCGCGCTTGAGTGGACCGACGCCCATGCTCTTCAATTGGAAGGAGAGGCCGTATCGCTCGAAAAGGCCTCGACAAGGGTGCTGGCTGAGGACGTCATTGCACCGATCGCTGTTCCCGAATTTGATCGATCGGCGATGGATGGATACGCGCTGCTGGGGCGTGCGTCGACAGGCGCTGGCGATTACAACCCTATGGAGTTTGCGCTGGTCGGGCATGCTTGGCCTGGCAAGCCCTTCGAGGGCGTGGTGCCTGAAGGAGCTGCAATCCGGATCATGACGGGCGCGCCTATGCCTTTTGGATTGGATGCTGTGGTGCCCGCCGAGTATGCAAGCGAGGCAGATGGGCGCGTGACGATCACCCAACCGGTAGCTCCTGGCCAGCACGTCGGCCGTGTTGGTGAAGACATTGCGCGCGGTAGCCTGGCGCTATCTGCGGGACGGAGGTTGCGCCCGCAGGATGTTGGCTTGGCTGCGTCCTTGGGACAGGCTCAATTGAAAGTTGTGCGTCAACCGCGCGTCAGGCTACTGGTCACAGGCAACGAAGTGCGCCCTCCAGGCGAGGCCAAAGGCCCCTATGAGATCTACGACGCCAATTCCATGACCTTGTACGGACTGGTGGCGCGAGACGGTGGGATGTTGGAGTCTCATCAGCGCCTCGGCGATGATCCGCAGGAGATTGAGCAGGCGTTGGCAGCACCCGGTGCTGACGTCGTACTGATCTCCGGTGGGTCAAGTGTCGGTGCTGAAGACCATGCCCCGCGACTGCTGGCGAAGCTGGGAGAGCTCGCGATTCACGGAGTGGCCATGCGCCCTTCAAGTCCCGCTGGCATGGGGCGTATCGGCAAAACGCTGGTCTTTCTGCTGCCAGGTAACCCGGTGTCTTGCCTCTGTGCATATGACTTCTTCGCCGGTCGAGCGATACGACGTCTTGGTGGCCGCCCCAGTGACTGGCCATACCGCACTGCCAGTGCTCCCGTGGCGCGCAAGATCGTCTCGCAAGTGGGTCGGGTTGACTACGTTCGAGTCAAGGTTGGAGATGGAGGTGTGGAACCCATCGCGCTGTCGGGCGCATCCATGCTGAGCTCCACGACCCGAGCGGATGGATTTGTTGTCGTGCCTGCCCAGAGCGAGGGGCATGGTGCCGGCACAGACGTCACTGTTTACCTCTACGAATCACCGTGAAAACCCAATCCCAGTTTCTCCAGGTCGTCACTCGGGACGAGGCGGAGCGCCGCTTCCGTGAGCATTTAGCCCTTGCACCCTTGGGTAGCGAGACCGTTGACTTGCATGTCGCTTTGGGTCGCGTGCTGGCCGAAGACGTCGTGGCGCCGATCGATGTCCCCGGCTTCGACCGCTCCAACGTGGATGGCTTTGCCGTCTTGGCTGCCGACACTTGGGGGGCCATGGAAGAGCAACCTCGTGCATTGAGCCTCACGAGTGAAATCTTGACCCCAGGTGTAGCTCCTTGTATCCAGGTATCGACTGGACATGCCACCCCGATTGCCACCGGCGGCATGCTGCCACGTGGCGCTGATGCAGTGGTGATGGTTGAGTACACGGATGTGGATGAGGAGGGCGTGCAGATACGCCGAGCGGCCACCGCTGGGGAGAACGTCAGCTACGCGGGTACCGACATTGCACGCGGAGAGTCTGTGCTGCGCGCCGGCCAGCCACTCAGTTCGCGCGAGATCGGTGTTTTGGCTGCGCTCGGCATCGCCCAGGTGCTGGTCTACCGCAAGCCGAAAGTGGCTATCTTTTCCACAGGCAACGAAATCGTCGCACCTGGCGCGCCGCTTCCGATGGGCGCTGTGTACGACTCCAACGCGGCCATCATCGCCGCAGCCATTGAAGAGTTGGGCGGAGATCCCGTGCGGCTGGGTGTCATCCCGGACGACGAGGCTGCGCTATCGACGGCGCTGAAACTCGGTCTGCAATGTGACGCGGTGGTGTTCTCCGGCGGAACGTCCAAAGGGGAGGGCGACCTGTCCTACCGAGTGGTCGCCGCCTTGCAGGACCCGGGCATCGTGGCGCACGGTGTAGCGCTCAAGCCTGGTAAGCCCATATGCCTTGCTGTGACAGATGGGAAACCCGTGGTCATTTTGCCGGGGTTCCCCACATCAGCGGTGTTCACCTTCCACGAGTTCATGGCGCCTGTAATCCGAGCTTTCGCGGGCATGCCCCCTGAGCGGCGCGAACTTGTGACTGCCACGGTGCCAATGCGGGTGAATTCTGAGCGGGGTCGCACCGAGTATCTTTTGGTCGGTCTGGTGCCGGCCGAGCAAGGGCTCACCGCCTACCCGATGGGCAAAGGGTCAGGGTCTGTGACCACGTTCAGTGGCGCCGACGGATTCATCACCATTGGGCAGCACACCGAAATGCTCGAGCCGGGCACGCCCGTTCAGGTGCAACTGTTGAGCCAGGGATTGGCTGCAGCGGATCTGATCATCATCGGAAGTCATTGCGTGGGCCTGGACTGGTTAGCCGGGGAATTGATCCATCAGGGCTTTCGCATCAAGACGATGAGTGTGGGCAGTACCGGCGGACTGATGGCGGCCAAGCGTGGCGAGTGCGATCTGGGCGGCATCCACTTGATGGATCCCGAGACCGGTGAGTACAACCGCTCCTTGCTCACGCCCGCGGTGGAGTTGGTGCAGGGGTACGGTCGTATGCAGGGCATCGTGTACCGTGTTGGTGACTCACGTTTCGAAGGGCGAGACGCGGCCAGTGCGATTGCCATGGCGATCGATGAGCCAAGCTGCGTCATGGTGAATCGCAATGCTGGAAGTGGGACGCGCATCCTGATAGATCGACTTCTGGATGGTGCCAAACCAGCTGGCTATGGCGTGCAGACGAAGTCACACAACGCGGTTGCCGTGGCAGTTTCTCAGCAGCGTGCCGACTGGGGTTTGGCCATCGATACGGTGGCACGGCAGTATGGCTTGGGCTTCATACCTGTCCAAGAAGAGTGCTACGACTTCGTTGTCCCCAAGACTCGCCTTGATCGACCTCCCGTGCGAGCGTTCATCAGCTTGCTCCGCTCGGCCAAGGCGCAGGATGCGCTGCGCACGCTGGGATTCAGGGTCGATCCCGCCAATTGACTGACTCTAGGATGAAGCCAAAGGTGGAGTGTGTCCGCCTATGCAAGAGCCGACATATGGCGTACTTGAAGTGAGGTGTTCAGAATCTGTGCGTCCCCACACGCCGGAATTACTCGAATGACCTCTTTCAAGAAGCTTGTTTCGCTCTCCCTCCATGCCTTGATTGTGTTGCCGCTATTTGTATCTGCGGCCCATGCGCAGGACAAATTCATCGTGTTGGCCTCGACCACGTCCACTGAGCAATCGGGCCTTTTCAAGCACCTGTTGCCACAGTTCACCCAAGCCACCGGTATCGAGGTTCGTGTGGTCGCTGTAGGAACCGGCCAAGCGCTTGACATGGCCCGTCGCGGTGACGCCGACGCCTTGTTTGTCCACGATCAACCCGCCGAAGAGAAATTCGTTGCGGAAGGCAACGGGCTGGAGCGCCGTGCCGTCATGTACAACGACTTCGTCCTGATTGGACCAAAGGCCGATCCCGCGGGCGTGCGTGGCAACAGCATCGCACCAGCCCTCAAACGCTTGGCCGAATCCGGCACGTCCTTTGTTTCACGCGGCGACAAAAGCGGCACGCACTCGGCCGAGCTTCGCCAATGGAAACTTGCCGGAGTCGACATCGATGCCGCCAAGCCTGCCAACTACAAGGAGTGTGGCTGTGGCATGGGACCGGCACTCAATATCGCAGCTTCTACCAACGCATATGTTTTGGCTGATCGCGGTACTTGGCTGAATTTCAAGAACCGTGGTGAGCTGGGTATCCTTGTCGAAGGCGACAAGCAATTGTTTAACCAGTACGGCGTCATCGTCGTAAACCCGGCCAAGCATCAGCACGTGAAGAAAGATTTTGCGCAATCATTCGCCGACTGGGTGGTCTCGCCAAAGGGCCAGGCCGCCATCGCTTCTTACACCATCGGCGGTGAGCAATTGTTCTTCCCCAACGCCGCGCAGTGATGGGGCGCCGAGCCGGCGTGAGACACTCGTCTCATGCCTTCTAACCGCCGCGGCGTTCACCTGCTATACACCTTCGAGACAGCCAAGGGAGCCTGCCAACAAGGGGCTGAGATCGAAAACCCGCTTTTCGATCTGCTCTCCGCGCTTCAGAGCCATGGCTCGATCAGTGGCGCAGCCCGTGCGCTAGGTGTTTCCTATCGGCACGCATGGGGCTCGGTGAAGCACTGGGAAGATGTGCTGGGTGCGCCGCTGGTGCTGTGGGCGCAGGGCAAACATGCGCGCTTGACACCCTTTGCCCAACGCCTCATGTGGGCCGAGCGGCAGGCGCGGGTCCGCATGACCCCGCATGTTGAAGCGCTGAGATCCGAACTGGCGCGTGTGTTCGCGTTGGCAGATGACGTTTCCTTGCAGGTGCTTGAGATCTTCGCCAGTCACGACCTCGGCCTACCGCGCCTGCAAGCGATGGTTGAGGAACAGGATGGCGTGCATATCGGACTTCGATTTGCAGGCAGCCAAGAGGCACTGCGTGCACTCAATGATGGCCGCTGTCGCGTCGCGGGCTTCCATGTAGCGCAGGGGGCTGCACCTGACAGTGCAATGGCACGGGCACTGCGCCCTCTGCTGCAGCCAGGCAAGCACAAGTTGATAGGCAGTCATTGCCGCCGCCAGGGCTGGATATGGCGTCCAGGAGAGTCCCGTCCGGACAGCATCGAAGCTTTGCGCTCGGGCCTTTGGCGGTTCGTGGCCAGGCAGCCCGCGTCGGGCACCCGATTGCTCACGGATCATTTGCTGGAAGAAGCCGGATTGCGTCCGGATGAGGTGCCTGGCTATAACGAGCGGATGGAAGACACGCACGTCGCTGTGGCGGCGGCTATTGCTTCAGGGACAGCTGATGTTGGTATCGGCATCGAGGCGGCAGCCACGAAAGCCGGGCTTTCGTTTTCTCCCTTGGTCGATGAAAACTACTACCTGTTGTGCCTGAAGGAGGATCTGGAGTCACCTCCACTGCGCGCCCTCCGTGCGCGCTTGGCGTCACCGGCCTGGGCCGAGGAGTTGACCCGCCTGCCAGGGTATGGTGTTAGCCGTCCGGGCGAGGTACTTTCTCTCACGCAAGCGTTGCCCTGGTGGCACTACAAGCAGCAAAAGCGTTAGCCCTCAGCGTTGTAGCTGTCTCAGCTCTTCCAGTGAGTTGGCGTTGAAAAACGCCGTCTCGTCATTGAAAGGTACTTCGATTTTGCGGTGCTGCACCGCCCATTTGTTGAATTTGCGCTCACCAGCGTGCAAATAGGCGACGAGGCTCTCAATGAGATTGGTGCGCAGCAGGCAGAACACGGGTTGAGCGCGCATCTGCCCGTCTTCTAGTGTGGCTGCCATGGCGATTTCGGCATCGTGCTCAGCGGCAGCTGAACACAGTCTTGCCACAAGGTCGATGGGGAAATTCGGTGTGTCGCATGGCACGGTGACCAGCCAGCCGGTCTCAGCGTGCTCCATTCCGGTCAGCAGGCCTGCCAATGGGCCAGCATATCCCTCCAGAGAGTCTGGCCAGACGGGTGCCCCCATTGCTTCGTACGCCGATAAGTTGCGGTTGGCACTGATCATGGAAGACCCAACTTGGGGTTGGAGCCTCAGCAGCGCGTGCAACGCCAGTGGGATGCCTTGGTGATTTTGTAAGCCCTTGTCCACACCACCCATGCGGCTTCCACGCCCTCCGGCAAGCACGAGTCCTGTGATGTCTTCTATCGCGATGGTATTCATGTCAGTGTGCGTCACGCGCGGTCATGATTCCAACAGATCAAACGCCTGTGTCTCGACCTGCACGAAAGCTGCGGTCATCCCGGCGACAGCGTGCCAGAGCTTAGCCGACGGCTGTTCTCGTACCTTGTCACACAATTGTTCAATCCAGGTTTGTACATGCGCACGGAAGAAGCGACGTTGTTGCTCCAGGTTGCTCACCGCGGCATCGTCGCCTGCGATCAGGTAGCGCATCACCTCCATGACGTAGGACACGTGGTCTTCGGTTTCGAACAGTGCCGAATCTCGCGCTAGGCCGAGCGAAGCCAGATCGGTGCGCAATTGCGCCAATGGCTTCTCGTTCATGAAGCCCGCCAAGAAAAATGACCCGTAGGGGAACACTTCCGGTTTGCCCACACCCTGGAACAGCGCTGCAAATTCATCGGTGGCCGTCTTCACCGAAGTTGCACGCATCTCGGCAACCAGCACCTGCCAGGGCGCTTCGAGGAAGCTCCCGGGTTCGGGACTTTCAGTCACTGCCACGCGAAACTGGCTCAGCAGTTCGGCATCGGGCGGCGCCAGCCAGAGGCGGGCAAGCAGGCCGTAGAGTTCGGCGCGTGCGATTTCTTCGCTGAAGGGCTCTGTGCTCACAGTTCGGTAATTCGTTGTTCGTTGGGGCTGGAATACATGTCGATGACGCGACAATCGCTGCACATTTTGAGGCGCTCGGCCGCCGCGCCCTGGAATGCGGCGTGTCCAGCCAGCTTCGCAACGATGCCCTCGATGGCCCGCAGCGTGCCGAAAGGTTTTGCGCAACGCACGCAGTGGAATGGTTGGGCTTCGTAAAGCACACGCGACTGCGCTCGAGCCCGGCCCTCATCTGCCAGCAACAGGCGTGGCTCGAGCTCAATGGCATCTTCCGGACAGGTGGTCTGGCAAAGTCCACACTGCACACAGTTTTTCTCGATGAATTTGAGCTGTGGTTGATCGGCGTTGTCAGCCAGCGCCTTTGACGGACAGGCTCCGACGCAGGACAAGCACAAAGTGCACTTATTGCCATCAACTTTGATGCTGCCATAGAGTGCTCCGCGTGCAGGCAATGTGACCGCCTCCGGCGCGGCCTGCTTTTGCGGCATTTCCCTTATCAGGTGTGCCAGCACCAGTTCAAGGGTGTTGCGTTTGTCGGTGCCAATCGCGAAAGTGGCGGGCTTGGCCACTCCCTGCGCTGGCGCCACGCGCAAAGTTGCGTCGAGGGTCTCCAGGTCATCCGCCTTGATCAGTCGGAAATGCTCACCCGCAAAACCCAAACCATGAAGAATGGCTTGCGCTTGAGCCATCTGGTCCGCTATCGCCTGCAGGTACTGTGGCGCCTCGGAAGTGCCGGTCAGCACCCAAACCTGATTCGCTCCTTGAGCAAAGGCCGTCAGCCACACATCCATGCCGACGCTGGCGTTGTGCCACAGAGCCAGCGGCAGCACGCGGGACGGTATGCCGTGTGCCTTGCCCGTGCTGGCAGCGCGGCCCAGTGCGTCGATGTGCGCGGTACCTTCCTCCTGGCTGTGCAGCAGCAAGGCTGCGTCCCGCCCGCCAGCGGAGGAGAAGGTTTTTAGGAGGGTCTTTACACGCGTGCCCAAATCCGCTGGAGTAGGGTAGGCATAGCTCAGCGCGCCGCTAGGGCAGACGGTGCTGCACGCGCCGCAGCCCACGCACAAGTGTGGCTCCACCACGATACCTGCGGTGGGATGGCCGGCAGCTCGACCGCGGCCCACCGTCTTGCCCTTCAATGATGCATCTGAGCGGATGGCCTCAGCCGAACACACGTCAATGCACGCCGTGCAACCGATCTGCTGGTTGCGGCTGTGGGCGCACAAACGTTGTTCGTAGCGAAAAAATTTCGGCTTTTCGAATTCGCCCACCATGTCGCGCAACGCGAGCACCGCTTTGGTCAGCGAAGCAGAAGTGGGCGCGTGGAAGTATCCCTGAGGCGGCTGATGCATGGTGAACGCTGGAGCGTCGCCCAGGTCCAGAACCAGGTCGAATGTCCCATCGTCGATTCGAGCACCGCGGTCGAAATCGATGGCACCTGCCGCCTCGCAGGCGACGACGCAGTCGCGGTGTGATTTGCACCGTTCCATATCGACCTGGTAGCCGAAGTCGATCGCCCCCTCAGGGCAGGCACTGATACAAGCGTTGCATCGTGTGCAGAGATCAAGATCTATGGGGTTCGTGCTGTCCCAACTGGCCTCGAAAGCACCCAGCCAACCCTTGAGGTGTGTCAAACGACCACGCACAGCCACGCGATCATGCGCCTGTGCAAGGGTCCCGTTGGTGATCAGGAGGGTGAGTGCCAGTTGATCGCCCAGGAGCTCGGCAGCGGCCTGTACCCGCTCGCCAGAGCCGATGATCAGGCAACGCCCGTCCGAGCGGTAGCTCACCGTCGGCACAGGCTCCGGTGCTGGCAGTTGGGCCGCTGCAATCAGCGCGGCCAGTTTGGGGGCGGCCTTGGCTCCATCGCGAGACCAGCCTCCTGTTTCGCGGAGGTTGACGAAGTGGATCGGGCGTGCGGCCAGTGAAGGCGCCCCCTCCGTTTGCTCAGCCAACTCGAGGAATAGCCGGCGCTCTTGTGTACAGCCGACCAGCAACTCCTCGCCAGATTTAGCGGCTTGCTGGAATGCTGGAGCCTCGCGCCGACACAGCAACGAGTGTGCTTCGTCGATGCCGTCAGCACTGGCGCCCGGAGTCGCCGCCAGGGCGCGGGTCAGCGTCTGGCGGTCCAGGGTCATGGAGCGATTGCAGTCGCAGATTAGGGTTTTCATCGTGGGGTTCCATCGCGTGCGCTTCAATGGCGTCTGCGGGATAGGTGACAGCCGATGCGTCGCCGGCTGTGCTGGAAATCGTTTCATCCTCGGTCGTCTCTGCGGACGGCTCTAGAGATGGTGGCTGTGCGCGGTCTTTGTTGTGGGCGATTGGTTCTTTGTCCTCGGGTTGCACCAGGCCAAGATATGAGGCTTGGGCCATTTTTCGCAGCATCGACGCTGGCAAAGGATCGGGCTTGTTGTAGTCGTCTATATAGGTGTCCAAGCCGTCCATCACATTGAAGTGAGGATCGGTGAACAGTTTTTTCAAGGCGGCGTTGCGCACTTCGCCACTGACTTCCGGTTTCACGAAACGGGTGAAATCGGCGTCGTGCGTAAGCTGAGCCACATCGTCCATCGTGGGCAGTGGTGGCGCTTGAGGCTCGTCGGGCGCGGTGGCTGGTGCTGTCGGTGTTTGTTCGATTGCTGGCGCGTATACCGCAGGAGAGGCTACCGGTTGCGTTAGAAGAGTGGGATCTGCCGTGGGTCCCTCGTTGCGACGAGCTTGAGCCTTGCGCTGCGACCAGCGCGAGAGGAAGCCGCTTTCTTCCGCCATACGTCAGCGCCGCTCTTCTGGAGCGACGAAGGACGCGGGCCGTTTGCGCCGTTTCGGCTCGGGCCGGTAGTGGATATCAACGTAGTCTTGCAACTCTGAGCGGACGCTGGCATCGAGCGGGCAGTTGTCGACCCGCTCCTGGGCGTCGAGCCAGCGGCCCGCTTCGTTGTATGACAGCGTCACGATTTCAGGCCAAGCTTGCGAGGGGTCGGTATCGTGGATGCGCCACATCACAAACCAGACTGGCGCACCCGAACTGAGGTTCAGGTAGTAGCCCTCAGCCTCGTCACGGTGCAAGGTCACCGGCAGGTTAGGAAAAAGCCATTGCGCCAGGGTGCCATCGTCACGAAGTAACCGAGGCTCTTCTCCGAAGCCTCCATCATCGACCAACACCTCCGCAATGGTGAAGCGCCAATCCTCCCAGCGGCTGGGCTGCCGCAGACGGTCAATTCGTACTGCAGCGCGTACGCAGGGGGGGGACTCTTTTGAGAACACGGTGGGGGCTTTGTGTGACTGATGCACACATGATCTGAACTTCATAGCAGTTTAGCGTGCCACTGCTGGCGGCACCAGATAGGTGCAATCCCTTGGTACAGCGAAAAGATGTTTTAGCTTATGCTTGTGCGGTAATATTTGTCGACGAACTGACGTTCAAGTCAGGCAATGAGGTAGAAAAAATGCCCCACGAAAAATCCTTGCGCGATACGCGCCAGTCTGCCTTGTCACGCCGCACCGTTTTTGCGGGCGCTGGCGCTGCAGGAGCCGCGGTGGCCGCCGCGGCCGTGTTGCCAGGCATCGTCCAGCCCACCGCTCCGGCGGCAGCGGCAGTGGCAACGACCCCCACCAGTAGCGGCTACCAGTTGACGGAACACGTCAAGCGCTACTACCAGACCGCCAAAGTCTGACTAGGAGGACGTGATGCTGCTGACCCGTAAATCCCATTCATCTCACGCTCCGGTGTCTTCAGGCATGGTCGCCCACTTGGCGCGTGGCCTGTCTCATGCGGTGCCCACCATTGATCGCCGAGCCTTCTTGCGCCGTTCGGGCCTGGGCATCGGCGCAGGTATTGCGGCTTCCCAACTCAGCCTGGTCAAAAAGGCCGAAGCCGCTTCCGACGCGCCCGCCGCCGGCAACGGTACCGGGAAGGTCGAGGTCAAGCGCACAGTCTGCGGCCATTGCTCGGTCGGCTGTGCTGTCGATGCCGTGGTCGAGAACGGCGTCTGGGTCCGCCAGGAGCCGGTGTTCGATTCGCCAATCAACCTCGGTGCGCACTGTGCCAAGGGCGCTGCGCTGCGTGAGCACGGCCACGGTGAATTCCGTCTTAAGTACCCCATGAAGCTCGTCAACGGCAAGTACGAGCGCATCAGTTGGGATCAGGCCCTGCAGGAGATCAGCGCCAAGATGCTGGAGCTCAAGCAAGCCAGCGGTCCCGATTCGATCTTCGTTGTTGGCTCGTCCAAGCACAACAACGAACAAGCCTACTTGCTGCGCAAGTGGATGTCGTTCTGGGGTAGCAACAACACCGATCACCAGGCGCGCATCTGTCACAGCACCACGGTCGCGGGCGTCGCGAACACCTGGGGCTATGGCGCGATGACCAACTCCTACAACGATATGCAGAACGCCAAAGCGGCGCTCTACATCGGATCCAATGCCGCCGAGGCGCACCCAGTGTCGATGCTGCACCTGCTGCATGCCAAGGAAACCGGCTGCAAGGTGATGGTCGTCGACCCGCGCTTCACACGGACGGCGGCCAAGGCCGACGAGTATGTCCGTATCCGCTCGGGCACTGACATTGCGTTCTTGTTCGGCGTGCTTTACCAGGTGTTCAAGAACGGCTGGGAAGACAAGAAGTATTTGGAAGATCGTGTCTACGGCATGGAAAAGGTGCGAGAGGAAGTGCTCGCCAAATGGACGCCGGACAAGGTAGAGGAGGTCTGTGGCGTAGACGAGGCCACGACTTTTAAAATCGCCAAAATCATGGCTGAGAACCGCCCCAGCACGCTGGTGTGGTGCATGGGACAGACCCAGCACACCATCGGCAACGCCATGGTGCGCGCCTCGTGCATCCTGCAATTGGCTTTGGGCAACATCGGTCGCTCTGGTGGTGGTGCCAACATCTTCCGCGGCCACGACAACGTGCAGGGCGCTACCGACGTTGGCCCGAACCCCGACTCGCTGCCAGGCTACTATGGTCTGGCCGAGGGCTCGTTCAAGCACTTCGCCGCCACCTGGGGCGTGGACTTCGAGTGGATCAAGAAGCAGTACGCTCCGGGGATGATGACCAAGCCTGGCATCACGGTGTCCCGCTGGATTGATGGTGTGCTGGAGAAGAACGAACTGATCGACCAGGACAGCAACCTGCGCGGCCTGTTTTTCTGGGGCCACGCACCGAACTCCCAGACCCGTGGTCTGGAGATGAAGACTGCGCTGGACAAGCTGGATCTGTTGGTGGTGGTCGACCCTTTTCCCAGTGCCACCGCCGCCATGGCGGCTATGCCGGGCAAAGAAAGCGATCTGAACCCCAACCGTGCGGTTTATCTTCTGCCGGCCACCACGCAGTTCGAGACTTCAGGCTCATGCACGGCGTCCAACCGCTCCATCCAATGGCGCGAGAAGGTCATTGAGCCATTGTGGGAGAGTCGTACCGACCACATGATCATGTACCAGCTTGCCGAAAAGCTGGGCTTCGCCAAAGAGCTGGTGAAGAACTACAAGATGCAGAAGGTCAAAGGCATGGACGAGCCCGTGCCCGAGGACATCCTGAGCGAAATCAACAAATGCGTCTGGACTATCGGTTATACAGGCCAAAGTCCTGAGCGCCTCAAGGCCCACATGCGCAACATGAACGTCTTTGACGTCAAGACGTTGCGCGCCAAAGGTGGTATCGACAAGGAAACTGGCTACAAGCTCGATGGCGACTACTTTGGCCTGCCATGGCCATGCTGGGGCACGCCAGAGATGAAGCACCCGGGCACCGCCAACTTGTACGACACGAGTCAGCACGTCATGGACGGCGGCGGCAACTTCCGCGCCAACTTCGGTGTGGAGCGCGATGGTGTGTCGCTGCTGGCTGCCGATGGCTCCCACAGCAAAGGCGCCGATCTCACCACGGGCTATCCGGAGTTCGATCATCTGCTGCTCAAGAAGCTGGGTTGGTGGGGCGAACTTACTGAGGCCGAGCAGCAAGCGGCCGAGGGCAAGAACTGGAAGACCGAC
The DNA here is from genome assembly GCA_964520365.1 of uncultured Hydrogenophaga sp. Lineage (GTDB taxonomy): Bacteria > Pseudomonadota > Gammaproteobacteria > Burkholderiales > Burkholderiaceae_C > Hydrogenophaga. The sequence continues at coordinate 4,877 of CAZFOT010000043.1, read as the reverse complement.
CCCACAGGCGCCATCATCCGTGTGACCATGAAGAACCATGGATGTCACCCATTCGGCAACGCCAAGGCCCGTGCTGTTGTTTGGAACTTCCCGGACCCAATTCCACAACATCGCGAGCCCATCTACAGCACGCGCCCGGATCTGGTCGCCAAGTATCCGACTCACGACGATCGCAAGGCCTTCTGGCGCATGCCCACTCTGTACAAGTCGGTGCAGGAAAAGAATGCCGATATCGGCAAGACCTTCCCGTTGATCATGACATCAGGGCGTCTGGTGGAGTACGAGGGCGGTGGCGAGGAAACCCGATCGAATCCCTGGCTGGCTGAATTGCAGCAGGAGATGTTCGTCGAAATCAACCCACGCGCGGCCAATGACCGCGGCATCCGCAATGGTGATCAGGTGTGGGTTAAGACCCCGCCGATGGTGGCCTTGCCCGACTTCAAGGGGATCAAGGTGCGTGCACTGGTCACCGAGCGTGTCGACGCGACCACCGTGTTCCTGCCGTTCCACTTCTCGGGACGCTGGGGCGGCATGGACATGGCCAAGTTCTACCCGGAAGGCGCCATGCCGATCGTGCGCGGTGAAGCGGTGAACACTGCAACTACCTACGGTTACGACAGCGTCACCATGATGCAGGAAACAAAAACCACTGTGTGCCAGATCGAAAAGGCCGCTTAAGGAGAACCCACATGGCACGAATGAAGTTCATTTGCGACTCTGAGCGCTGCATCGAGTGCAACGGTTGCGTCACCGCCTGCAAGGCGGAAAACGATGTACCCTGGGGCGTGAACCGCCGGCGGGTTGTGACCATGGGGGACGGGCAGCCGGGTGAGAAGAGCATCTCTGTGGCCTGTATGCACTGCAGTGATGCTCCTTGCATGGCGGTGTGTCCGGTCGACTGCTTCTACCGCACCGATGAAGGCGTGGTGCTGCACGACAAGGATGTCTGCATCGGTTGCGGTTACTGCAGCTACGCTTGCCCGTTCGGGGCACCACAGTTCCCGAGCAACGGCACCTTTGGCATGCGCGGCAAGATGGACAAATGCACTTTTTGCGCAGGTGGTCCAGAAGACAACGGCAGTGAGGCCGAGAACGAAAAGTACGGGCGCAACCGCTTGGCCGAAGGCAAGTTGCCAGCTTGCGCTGAGATGTGCTCGACCAAGGCTCTGATCGGAGGCGATGGAGACGTGGTGGCGGATATCTTCCGCACTCGTGTTCTGCACCGCGGCAAGGGCAGCGAGGTTTGGGGTTGGGGCACCGCCTACGGAAAGCCGAAGTCATGAGCCAGGCACACATCGCTCGATCGGTATTTGCTGCCGCGGTCACCGTGGTTTTGCTCAGTGCTTGCAGCGAACCGGCTCAAACCGCCGGGACAACGCATGGAAGCGACACCAAGTCCTGGGATGGTGCACAGGCGTCCTTTGCCACGCCAGGCTGGAAGCCTGGTGACAAGGAGAGCTGGGAAGAGCAGTTGAAGCAGCGCAACCACAACCAAAACGAGTACGTGCGCCTGTCGCAATGATCAGACCGACGGAGGCCCTACGATGAAAGAGATGTTGTCTCGCTGGTTGGTGGTAGGAGCGCTGGCCGCTATCTCCTTTGGTGCTCAGGCTCAGACACCCGCCGCTTCGGCAAGCACCGATGAGTCCAAGGGGCCGCCAGCAGGCTTTGTGGCGCCGGCCGAGCCCGTAGCCGACGAAAACAATGCCGCGCGAGCGCGCTCGCAACCCGGTAATAACGCGCCTTTCTGGCGAAGTGTTCGTGAATCGGGCGCGGTCGAGGGCGTGACTAGCCTGCCGGGCGTGGAAAAGGGCGTGCTGATCCAACGCTTCGTAACCTACCCTGGTTCGGACTTCACCAACGCTGGCGAAGCTTGGCGGCAGGTGCGTAACCGGTTGATCATTCCTTACGGTGGCTCGCTGATGCTGATCGCACTGGTCGCTATTGGCATTTTCTATCTCAGTAAAGGGCCAATCGGGCACGAAAGTGGTCAGGGAGGCCGGCGCATTGAGCGTTTCACGCCGTTCGAGCGCTCTGCTCACTGGCTCAACGCCATTGCCTTTGTTTTGCTGGCGATCTCCGGCGTGGTCATGGCCTTTGGCAAGTTCTTTCTGTTGCCGTTGTTGGGGAGCTCGCTTTTTGGCTACCTGACCTTCGGCCTAAAAACCTTGCACAACTTTGTTGGCCCCTTGTTTGCGGTCTCGCTGGTGGTAATCATCATTACCTTCATGAAGGACAACTTCCCGCGTGCCGAAGACTGGAACTGGATCAAGAAGGGTGGTGGCTTGCTCACGGGCAAGGAAATACCATCGCACCGCTTCAACGCCGGCGAAAAGGGCATCTTTTGGGGTGGCGTTTTCTTGCTGGGCTTGACGGTCGTGGCCTCCGGTCTTGTGCTTGACCAATTGGTGCCGAACCTGGTTTACACGCGTGGCACGATGCAGGTGGCCCACATGTTCCATGCCGTCGGTGCTGTGTTGATGATGTGCGCATTCTTTGGTCACATTTACCTCGGCACGATAGGGATGCGCGGTGCTTACAGCGCCATGCGCACGGGCTACGTCAACGAGGCGTGGGCAAAGGAGCATCACGAGCTCTGGTATGAAGACATCAAGGCAGGCAAGATTCCTGCGCAACGCTCAGGCAAATCGGACAGCAAGGATCCGATCCCGCAGACTGGTAAGGCTTGATGCTTGCCTGCACACGGAGTCCACACATGAAAGCCTTGATTGCTTTTTTGGCCCTCGCAGTTACCGCCGGTGTTGCGATAGCCAAATTACCACCGCTGTCAGAGGAGGCCAAGGCCAAAGCCGCGGAAGCAGCGGCTCGCGCGGCCTGGACGGACAGAGTCGCCGCTTACAAACTTTGCCAATCAATGGACCGCGTGGCCGCGACATACATTGAACGTTCCAGGGGGGAAGGCAAAACGGTGCTACCGGTGACAACGCCGCCTTGTAGTGACCCTGGTCAGTTCAGCTATATCCCGCCGGAGCCCAAGCCACTGGAAGGTGCCGGTGCGCATTCGCCGCCGCAGACGGCCGCTACGCCTCCCAACAGTAACCAGCCCGCGGCACCTCAGGAAAAGAAGCCCTGAGCACCACGGTTGCGGAACAGGTTGGTGGCGCTGCTGGCTTCGAGGACTCATCGACGCTCTCACCGCAGACCGGCGCGCCACGCATGACCCATGCGGGTGCGCCGTTGTTGCGCGCCATCGAAATTCTGGATCAGCATGGCGAGCGTCGCACCATCGATATTCCAGCAGAGCGACCTCTCACTGTCTATGTCGATAAGCGGGAGTTGGTGACGTTGATGACACTGGGCGCACGCCCTGAGTTGCTGGTACTGGGTTACCTTCTCAATCAACGTTTGATTGCAGGCTTGAATGACGTCGTTGCCATTGGCGTCGACTGGGACGTGGACGCCGCCGCCGTCACGACACGTGCTGGGGTTGCCGACATTGAAGCCAAGACAGCTCACCGCATCGTCACTACTGGCTGCGGTCAGGGCACGGTGTTCGGTGAAGCGATGGATGCCCTCGACGACATTCGACTACCCGATTCGAAGGTCGCGCGCATCACGCAGAGTCAATTGCTGGTGCTGCTAGACAAGCTTCGCCAACGCGACTCCATTCACCGCCGGGCCGGCTCAGTACATGGCTGTGCGCTGTTCGATGGTTCGCGCATGCTCGTGTTTGCCGAGGACGTGGGGCGGCACAACGCTATCGACACCATCGCGGGGTGGATGCTGGTGCATGGTGTAAACGGGGCCGACAAGGTCTTCTTCACCACCGGACGGCTCACGAGCGAGATGGTGATCAAGGCAGCTCAGATGGGTATTCCTATCATTGTTTCGCGCAACGGCGTGACCGCCATGGGTTACGAGTTGGCAACGCGTCTGGGAATGACCCTATTTGGTCGTGCGGCCAACCGGCATTTCCTTTGCTACACGGGGTTTGAGCGCTTTGATGCAGAGCCCGAGCTCGCGCAAGGGGCAGCTTCGGTTCAAGTAGCGTCAAGCTAAATGCCGAGGGCGAACTCTCGACTGCAAGCCATATGGCCCTCCGATGAACACGATGACCGATAGCTGGGCACTGGCCTGGCAGCTTGTCACGAGTGCAGATCCTGAGCTCATTGGGATTACGGTGCTCTCGCTGCGGATTAGTGCGACAGCCACAGTCATCGGCGCATTGATTGGTCTCGTGCTTGGAGCCTGGTTGGCTATTGCACGCTTTCCTGGCCATGCACTTGTGGTCTGGCTCGTCAATACCCTGTTGGCATTGCCTGCCGTGATGGTCGGTTTGCTGGTTTACCTTTTGCTTTCGCGCGCAGGGCCTTTAGGTGAGCTCGGGATTCTGTTCACGCCCAAGGCTATGGTGGTGGCTCAGAGCATGCTCGTCACGCCGCTGATCGCCGCGCTGTCTCGTCGGCTTGTGCTTGCTGCTCTCGCGGATGGCGGAGATCAATTGCGATCGTTAGGCGCTCGATCGTTGACGTCAGCGCTGTTGATGCTTGTACACGATCGTCTTGGTGTGGCCACGGTCCTACTGACTGCCTTTGCCCGGGCCATTGCAGAGGTTGGCGCTGTGATGATCGTTGGCGGCAACATTGCTGGCGTCACCCGTGTGATGACCACTACGATTGCCCTGGAAACCAGCAAAGGAGATCTCGCGCTGGCCTTGGCCCTGGGTTTCGTGCTTCTGGCGGTCGTCGGCGCCGTCAACGGAGCTATCGGGCTCCTGCAATGGCTGGGCAGTAGGGCATTGCCACCCGAGGTGCCTGCGGCTCTGGATGTGCGGTCATTGCCATCCGCTCCGGCCTTGAGCAATCCTGTAGAGGCAGCACCTTTGATAGTCGCGGAACAGGTGACGGTGCGTCTGG
>CAZFOT010000042.1:15258-21149 GCA_964520365.1 uncultured Hydrogenophaga sp. | reverse complement strand
CCACGCGAACGCCGGTGGCCTTCATCTCGGCCTCGGACAGGTCGGCGAACTTGACTGGCACCTTGTCGTAGAAGGCCAGGTCGCCCGCGCGCATGATCTCGTTGTCCTTCAGGCGGAACGACAGCAGCACCGCTTTCTTGACCCACTGGTGCACCGTCCACTGGCCCACCGCCTCGCGGGTGGCCACGCGCAGCTTGCCCACGTTGAGTTCGGCGATGACGTGGTCCACCGCGTCCATGACTTCCTTGGGCGCCGTGGCGGGCGAGAGTTCGGCGCGGTTGTCCCAGGCGTTGTCGATCAGGGCTTGCAGTTGTTGGGTCATGGTTCGAGGTTCAGGTTTGAGCGTTAAGCGTTGAGCGGTGGTCTGCCTCGCAGAACCGCACGATGCGGTTCGCGGCTTCCAGGCACTCCGGGGTCTCGGCCACCAGGGCCATGCGAACGCGCCCCGCGCCGGGGTTCGCGCCCTGGCATTCGCGGGCGAGGTAGCTGCCTGGCAGAACCGTGACATTGTATTGAGCCAGCAGCCCTCGGGCGAAAGCTTCGTCGGCGCTCAACCCGGGCACCCGCCCCTGGAACGATGCGGGCACGCCCGCCCAGAGATAGAAGGCCGCGTCGGGCAGGGCCACGTCCAGCACCTGCGCGAGCAGGGGCGTGACCTGCGCGAATTTCTCGCGGTAGCGCCGGCGGTTGTCGGCCACATGGGCCTCGTCGGACCACGCGGCCGCGCTGGCGGCCTGCACGGCCGGGCTCATGGCGCCGCCGTGGTAGGTGCGGTAGAGCAGGAACGGCTTGATCAGCGAGGCGTCGCCCGCCACGAAGCCGCTGCGCAGGCCGGGCACGTTGCTGCGCTTGGACAGGCTGGTGAAGCACATCAGGCGCCGGAAATCGGTTCGTCCGAGCCGCCGCGCGGCGTCGAGGCCCCCCAGGGGCGGCTCGTCGCGGAAATGGATCTCGCTGTAGCACTCGTCGGAAGCGATCACGAAGCCGTGCCGGTCGCTGAGCTCGAACAGCTCGCGCCACTCGTCCAGGGGGACCACCGCGCCCGCCGGGTTGCCGGGCGAGCACAGGTAGAGCAGTTGGGTGCGCGCCCAGACCTGTTCGGGCACGCTGTGCCAGTCGGATGCGAAATTGTGCGCCGGATCGCTGGCCACGTAGAACGGCTCGGCGCCGGCGAGCAGGGCCGCGCCCTCGTAGATCTGGTAGAACGGATTGGGCATCACCACGGTGGCGCCGGACCGCGTAGGGTCGATGACGGTTTGCGCGAAGGCGAACAAGGCCTCGCGCGAGCCGTTCACCGGCAGCACCTGGGTGACGGGGTCGAGGTCCACCCCATGGCGCCGCCGGACCCAGGCCGCGCAAGCCTGTTTCAGGGCAGGTTCCCCGGCGGTCGCCGGGTAGCTGCTCAAGCCCTTGTCCAGGGCAGCGGACAGCGCCTGTTTCAGGAAGTCGGGGGCTTCGTGCCTGGGTTCTCCGATGCCCAGGCTGATCGGCGCGAACGCGGGGTTGGGCGTCACGCCTTCAAAGAGCTTGCGAAGGCGCTCGAACGGGTAGGGCTGCAGGCGGGAGAGAAGCGGATTCATCCCCCGATTATCCGTGGCGCGCGCGCCGCCACGCCCCCTGCGGCCGGGGCCAGGCCCCGGCGCGGGCTTACTGAGTGGCTTGCGATGCGTCTTTCGCCACCTTGTAGGCAATGCCCTGGACGACCTGGTGGAGGGAGAGCAGGATCACCATCAGGATGGTGGACACGATGACCAGGGAGGGCAGGCGGAAGGCGCTGACGTAGCCCGGGCCTTGCGGAATGGCCATGCGATTTTCGGTGGTGCAGATGAATTCGGCGGCGTACATGCCGGTGTAGTGCATGGCGCACACGGCCACGCCCATGACCAGGGCGGCGGCGATCCTGCGTCCGACGGTGGGGCTGTTGAAAGCCAGCCACAGGGCTGCGGTGGCGGCCACGACCGCGATCACCATGGACAGGACGACCACGCCGTAGTCCCAGCGGATGAAGCCGTTGAACTTCAGTCCGAACATGCCCAGGTAGTGCATCACCACCACGCTCATGCCCAGGAGCGCGCCAGCGGTCACCAGCCGGACCAGGTTGTCAGGGGCCTTGGCCGCGTAGTTGACGGCCAGCGACGTGGCCACGATGGCCGCGACCAGCGAAGCGAGCGTTTCGGCCATGGAGTAGCTGCTGCCCACGTCCATCTTCAGGGCCAGCATGCCGACGAAGTGCATGGACCAGACCCCGACGCCGCCCAGGGCGATCCCGATGATGGCCATGGTGGCGAGGTCGGGCTTGCCGTTGGCATGGTTCAGCCGCGACGCGGCGGTGAGCGCGACGAAAGAGCCGATCACCGCGAAGGCAAACGAAAGTACAAGGAGAAGAGGGTCGAAAGAAGTATTGATGGCAGAGTTCATGAAGACAATCCTTGATGCGTGGACCACCCATTCGCAACATTTTGTAAAGAGACCAAAACGATAGCAGAGCCCCACCGGAACAGCACGCAAGCACAGGACATTGGCGGTGATATGTGCGAGGAACGTAGATTTCTCACGCGGCGGGGCGTTCCGGTGTGGCGTCCAGCCACACGTCCGGCCTGCGGCGGCGGGGTATCATTTCCGCGCGGCGCCTGCTTCCATGGGTGCTTTGTTTTCCCTCGTACTACAGCAGCGCCGTGCGTCTCAATTCCATCAAGCTCTCCGGCTTCAAGTCCTTCGCCGAACCGACCAACTTCATGCTGCCGGGTCAGCTCGTGGGCGTGGTCGGGCCGAATGGCTGCGGCAAGTCCAACATCATGGACGCGGTGCGCTGGGTGCTGGGTGAGTCCAAGGCGTCCGAGTTGCGCGGCGAGTCCATGCAGGACGTGATCTTCAACGGCACCAACACGCGCAAGCCGGCCAGCCGCTCCAGCGTCGAACTGGTGTTCGACAACAGCGACCACCGCGCCGGCGGCCAATGGGGCCAGTTCGGCGAGGTCGCGGTCAAGCGCGTGCTCACGCGCGACGGCACCAGCAGCTACTACATCAACAACCAGCCGGTGCGCCGGCGCGACGTGCAGGACGTGTTCCTGGGTACCGGCCTGGGTCCGCGCGCCTACGCCATCATCGGCCAGGGCACCATCAGCCGCATCATCGAGAGCAAACCGGAAGAGCTGAGGCTTTTCCTGGAGGAGGCCGCCGGCGTCTCCAAGTACAAGGAGCGCCGCCGCGAGACCGCGCACCGCCTGGCCGACACGCGCGAGAACCTCACGCGGGTGGAAGACATCCTGCGCGAACTCAATGCCAACCTGGAGAAGCTCGAAAAGCAGGCCGAGGTGGCGGCGCGCTACAACGACCTGCAGGCCGGCGCGGCGCTCAAGCAGCAACAGCTCTGGTTCCTCAAGCGCAGCGAGGCCGACGCCGACCAGGCCAGGGTGAAGAACGACGCCGCGCAGGCGGTGAACGACCTGGAGGCGCGCACCGCCGACCTGCGGCGCGTCGAGTCGGAGTTGGAAACGATCCGGCAGGCGCACTACGCCGCGGGCGACCAGGTCAACCAGGCGCAGGGCAAGCTGTACGAGGCCAGTGCCGAGGTGGGCAAGCTCGAGGCCGAAATCCGTTTCGTCGTCGAAGGCCGAACCCGGGTCGAGCAGCGGCTGGCGCAGCTCAAGGAGCAGATCGCCTCCTGGTCCACGCGCAGCCAGGACGCGGGCGTCGAGCTCGAGCAGCTCGCCGAGGCCATGATCGACGCCGACGAAAAAGCCGTGGTGCTGGCCGCGCAGGGCGAAGAGCAGGCCACGGCCATCCCCACCCTGGAAGACGGCTTGCGGCAGGCCCAGGCCCAGGCCAACGAGCAGCGCCAGGGCGTGACCCAGGTCCAGCAGCAGATCCAGGTGCTCGCGGCCGAACAGCGCAGCATCGAGGAACAGAGCCGGCAACTGAACCAGCGCCGCGAGCGGCTGGTGGCCGACCGCAACGCACTGGCCGCGCCGGACGAAGCGCGCCTGCTCGACGCCCAGAGCCAGTTCGGCGCCGCGCAGGAAACGGCCGAACTCAACGAAGCGGTGCTGCACGAGCTGCAGGACAGCGTGCCCCAGCTCGATGAGCAGCGCCGCGCCGCGCAAGAGGCCTTGAACCAGGAGTCGGCCCGGCAGTCCGACCTTTCGGCCCGCCTGGAGGCGCTGCGCGCGCTGCAGGACAAGGTCAGGACCGACGGCAAGCTCAAGCCCTGGCTGAGCAAGCACGGCCTCGACGGGCTGCAGGGGCTCTGGAGCCGCATCCACATCGAGCCCGGGTGGGAGAACGCGCTCGAGGCGGCGTTGCGCGAACGCCTGGGCGCACTGGAGGTCTCCAGGCTGGACATGGTCCGCGCCTTCGCCAGCGACGTGCCGCCGGCCAAGCTGGCGTTCTACAGCCCGCCCGCCGCCATGCCGGCGCCCGCGAGCGCGTCGGGGCTGAAACCGCTGGCGGCCTGGCTGCGCCTGAACGATGCTGCCCAGCAGGCGCTGCTGGGCGACTGGCTGCAAGGCTGCCTGACGGCTCCGACCATGGAAGATGCCCTGGCGCAACGGACGCAACTGCGCGCGGGCGAGGTGATCTTCGTGCCGGGCGGCCACGCCGTGACCGCCCACAGCGTGAGTTTCTACGCTCCCGACAGCGAACAGGCGGGCTTGCTGGCGCGCGCCCAGGAAATCGAGAACATCGACAAGCAGCTCAAGGCGCAGGTGCTGATCGCCGAGCAGGCGCGCGCGGCGCTGGTCCGGGCCGAAGCCGCGTACACCGATGCGTCGCAGCGGCTGGTCTCGGCGCGGCGCGACGCCGCCGAGTCGCGCGGCCGCGCCCACGAGTTGCAGGTGGAAGCCCTGCGCCTGACCCAGCTGGCCGAGCAGACCCGGGCGAGAAGCGCCCAGATCGATGCCGACCTGGCCGAGGTCTATGCCCAGCTCGACGAGTTGCAGGAGCGCCGCGTGACGGCCGAAGCCCGGTTCGAGGAACTCGACATGCAACTGGCCGACAGCCAGGAGCGCCACGCCCAGCTCGACGACAAGGTGATCGAGGCCGAGCGGGCGGTCAACGCCGCGCGCGAACAGCAGCGCACGCTGGAGCGCACCGCGCAGGAAGCCACGTTCGCGCTGCGCAGCCTGCAGGCGCGCCAGGCGGAACTGCAGCGCGCGATGGAAACGGCGGCTTCGCAGGAACAGTCCCTGGCCGACGAGGAGCAGCGTGCCGGCGACGAGCTGGCGCGGCTGACCGACGCCGCCGCGCAGGCGGGACTGCAAGACGCGCTGGCGATGAAGATGGAGCGCGAGGCGGCGCTGGCCAGCCTGCGCGGCCAGTACGACGATCTGACGGCGAAGCTGCGCGCCAGCGACGAACGCCGCTTGCAGCTGGAGCGCGAACTCGAGCCCCTGCGCTCGCGCATCACGGATTTCCAGCTCAAGGAGCAGGCCGCGCGCCTGGGCGTGGAGCAGTACAGCCAGTTGCTGGAAGAAGCGCAGGCCGATCTGGCCGTGGTGGCGCAGAGCATCCAGGAAGGCAACGTGCGCCTGGCCGGCTTGCAGGGCGAGATCGACCGCATCCATCGCGAGATCCAGGCGCTCGGCGCGGTCAACCTCGCCGCATTGGACGAACTCACGGCCGCGCGCGAGCGCAAAGTGTTCCTGGACGCCCAGTGCGCCGACCTCAACGAGGCCATGGCCACGCTGGAAGACGCGATCAGGAAGATCGACAACGAAACCCGCGAGCTGCTGGGGAGCACCTTCGAGACCGTCAACACGCATTTCGGCAAGATGTTCCCCGAGCTGTTCGGTGGCGGCAATGCGAGGCTGGTGATGACGGGCGAGGAAATCCTCGACGCCGGCGTGCAGGTGATGGCGCAGCCGCCGGGCAAGAAGAACCAGACCATCCACCTG
>CAZFOT010000042.1:0-15248 GCA_964520365.1 uncultured Hydrogenophaga sp. | reverse complement strand
GTGTTCGCGATCTTCCAGCTCAATCCGGCCCCGTTCTGCCTGCTGGACGAAGTGGACGCGCCGCTGGACGACGCCAACACCGAGCGCTATGCGAAACTGGTGACCACCATGTCCAGGGAAACGCAGTTCCTGTTCATCAGCCACAACAAGATCGCCATGGAAATGGCCGAGCAGCTCATCGGCGTGACCATGCAGGAACAGGGCGTCTCGCGCATCGTCGCGGTGGACATGGAATCCGCGGCAGGCATGCTTGAACCCACCTGAATGAACAAGGCTCTATGAGTTCGTTGCAAATCAGTCTGGCCATCATTGGCGGTCTCGTGCTGGCGGGCGTGGTGGCGTACAACGCATGGATCACCCGCAAGAGCGCGCCGCGCACCGCGCGCGAGCGGCCCCATGAGTCCGCCGAGGGCGGTTCGCACGAGCACGCCACCCGGGTGTTCGCCGACACGGATTCGCCCGACGATCCGCTGGCCAACCGGATCGAACCGGTGCTGGACGGCCTGCCCGAAGGCATGGGCAGCAGCGACCCTCCCGAGGCCTTGCCGGACTCGCTGCAGCCCGCGTCGCCCACCGACGCCCCCGCGCCACCGGCGGTGCCCGTGACGCTCAACCATGTGGTCACCGTGCCCGAGAAGCGCCCGGGCCTGGACGCGCTGATCGATGTCATCACGCCCTTGCTGCTGGAGGGCCAGGTGTCCGGCGACGCGCTGCTGGCAGCGTTGCCGGGCACGCGCCGCGTGGGCAGCAAGCCGTTCGCGGTGGAGGCCCAGTCGGAAGCCACGGGCGAATGGGAGACGCCGCGCCCGGGCCAGCGCTACCGAGCCCTGCAGGCGGGCGTGCAACTGGCCAACCGGGCCGGCCCGCTCAACGACATCGAATTCTCCGAGTTCGTGGTCAAGGCACAGGCGTTCGCCGATGCCGTGGGCGCCGCCCCGGATTTTCCCGACATGCGCGCCGAAGTGGCGCGCGCCCGGGAACTGGATGCGTTCGCCAGCGGCCACGATGCGCAACTGAGCTTCACCTTGCGCGCCCGCCGCGCGGCCTGGAGCCCTGGCTACCTGACACAGAACGCCGCCCAGCATGGTTTCGTGGCCGGCGTGCTGCCGGGGCGCATGGTGCTGCCCGGCAGCCAGGGCGGCAAGGCGCCGGTGCTCAGCCTGTCGTTCGATCCCCAGGCGGCCATGGCGGAAGACCCCGAGCAGACCGCCTTGCGTGAAGTGGCGCTGGCGCTGGAGGTTGCGCACGTGCCGCGCGGCGAACAGCCCTTTGCCCGCATGCGCCAGGCGGCCGTCGCGCTGGCCCAGGCCATGGACGGCGTGATCACCGACGACGCCGGCCAGCCGCTCACGGTGGAGGCCATGGACCGGATCGGCGCCGATCTGGAAAGCCTCTATGACGCCCTGGACAGCCGGGATCTCTCCGCCGGCTCCGCCCAGGCCCGACGACTCTTCTCCTGAAATTCATGACCCCCCACGCTCCACCGCTGCGCGGGTCGCTGTCCCCCGAGGGGGCTGGTCTGCCTTGGGGCGGCCCGGCGGCAGCCCGATGACCGACGACCTCTTCGCCGAGCCGCCTTTGCCGGCCGCGCGCGCCGCCGAACTGCGCGAGCAACTGCGCCACCACGCCCACCGCTATTACACGCTCGACGACCCGGAGATTCCCGACGCCGAGTACGACCGCCTGTTCCAGGAACTGCAGGCGCTGGAAGCCGAGCACCCAGAACTGCTCACCCCCGATTCGCCCACGCAGCGGGTGGGCGGGCGCGTGCTCGACGAACTCGTGGCCGTGCGGCACCGCGTGCCCATGCTCTCGATCAACACCGAGACCGACACCGAACCCAGCGGCGCCCGCAAGTTCGACACGCGGGTGCGCCGGGCCCTCGGCCTGAGCGAGGCCGATGCGGCGGTGACCTACGTGGCCGAACTCAAGTTCGACGGCCTGGCCATGAGCCTGCGCTACGAGCAGGGCGTGCTGGTGCTGGCCGCCACGCGCGGCGATGGCGAGGTGGGCGAAGACGTGACGCACAACCTGCGCACGGTCAGGTCGGTGCCCCTGCGCCTGCCCGCCGACGCGCCGCCCATGCTGGAGGTGCGCGGCGAGGTCTACATGCGCCGCGGCGATTTCGAGGCGCTCAATGAGCGCCAGCGCGCCAGGATCGCCGCCGGCGCCAAGGGCGAAAAGACCTTCGTGAACCCGCGCAACGCCGCCGCCGGCGCGGTGCGCCAGCACGACTCCGGCATTGCCGCGCAGCGCCCCTTGAGCTTTTTCGCCTACGGCCTGGGCGAGGTCACGCCGCCAGAGCAGGGCGGCCCGGTGTTCGACACGCATTTCGAGATGCTCATGCGGCTCAAGGCCTGGGGCTTCCCGGTGGCCGAGCAGACCGCGCTGGCCACCGGCGCCGAGGAGTTGGTCGCTTTCCACCAACGCATCGGCGCTGTGCGCGACCAGCTGCCCTACGACATCGACGGCGTGGTCTACAAGGTGAATTCGCTGGCGCTGCAGAAGCAACTGGGCTTCGTCACCCGCGAGCCGCGCTGGGCCGTGGCGCACAAGTATCCGGCGCAGGAGCAACTGACCACGGTGCAGGCCATCGACGTCCAGGTGGGCCGCACCGGCAAGCTCACGCCGGTGGCCAAGCTCGCGCCCGTGTTCGTGGGCGGCGTGACCGTGACCAACGCCACCCTGCACAACGAGGACGAGGCCCGCCGCAAGGACGTGCGCGTGGGCGACACCGTGATCGTGCGGCGCGCGGGCGACGTGATCCCGGAGGTGGTCTCCGTGCTGCTGGAGAAGCGCAGCGGCGAGCCCGAGCCGTTTGCCATGCCGCGCGAATGCCCGGTCTGCGGCAGCGCGGCGGTGCGTGAGGAGGGCGAGGTGGACTACCGCTGCACCGGCGGCCTGTTCTGCGGCGCGCAGCGCAAACAGGCCATCCTGCACTTTGCCCAGCGCCGCGCCGTGGAGGTGGAGGGCCTCGGGGAAAAACTGGTGGAGCAACTGGTTGACGCCGGCATCGTCAAGACCCTGCCCGATCTCTACCGGCTGGGTTTCGCGGCGCTGGCCGAGCTCGACCGCATGGCCGACAAATCGGCGAAGAACGTGGTGGCCGCGCTGGAAAAATCCAGGCGTACCACCTTGCCGCGTTTCCTGTTCGGCCTGGGCATCCGCCACGTGGGCGAGGCCACGGCCAAGGAGCTGGCGCGACACTTCGGCGCCCTGGACCGCATCATGGACGCGAGCGAGGAAGCCCTGTCGGAAGTCAACGACGTGGGGCCGGTGGTGGCGCAGAGCATCCGCACATTCTTCGACCAACCCCACAACCGCGAGGTGGTGGAGCAACTGCGCGCCTGCGGCCTGAGCTGGGAAGAGGGCGAGCCCGCGCCGCGCGCGCAGTTGCCCCTGGCGGGCAAGACCTTCGTCCTCACGGGGACCTTCCCCACGCTCAGCCGCGAACAGGCCAAGGAACGGCTGGAAGCCGCGGGTGCCAAGGTCGCCGGCTCGGTGAGCAAGAAAACCAGCTTCGTGGTGGCCGGTGCCGAGGCTGGCAGCAAGCTGGAGAAGGCCCAGGCCCTGGGGGTGGCGGTGCTGGACGAGGCAGGCATGCTGGCGCTGCTCGCGGGCGCCATCGGCCCGGACGCTGCCTGACCGCTTGCCCCGGGGGCCGTTGCGATCAACCGAGAACGCCGGGCAGCCACAGCGAGGCGGCGGGCACGTAGGTCACGATCAGCAGCACCAGGATCAGCGCCAGCGTGAACGGCCAGGCTTCCTTGAACACCGCGTGCAGCGGCGAGCCCGCGATCTGCGCGGTGAGGAAGGTGATCACCCCCGAGGGCGGCGTGAGCTGGCCGATCATGAGGTTGAGCACGACGATCACGCCCAGGTGCACGAGGTCGATGCCGTAGGCATTGGCGATCGGCACCAGCACCGGCACCAGCGTGACCAGCGCCACCGCGGGCTCCAGCGCCAGGCCCCACAGCAGCAGCACGATGTTGATGAGCGCGAGCATCACCAGGGGGTTGTCGGTGAGCGTCTTGAGCGTGGCGGCCAGGGTCTCGCCGATGGCCAGGTTGGCCACCAGCCACGAGAAGATGCCCGAGGCCGCGATGGTGAGCAGGATGATGCCGGAGCTCACCATGCATTCGCACAGGATGTGCCAGGTCTGGCGCAGGCTCAGTTCGCGGTAGAAGAACACGCTGATCGTGATGGCGTAGAGCACCGCGGCGATGCCGGCCTCGGTGGGCGTGACGACACCGCCCACGATGCCGCCGATGATGATGACCGGCATCGCCAGCGCGGGCAGCGCGTCCCATGCGGCGACGGCCAGGGCGCGCAGCGAGGTGCGATCGGAGTAGGGCAGTGCGCGGCGGCGCGCCACCCAGCTCGCCGCGGCCAGCAGGTACACACCCATGAGCAGGCCGGGAATCGCGCCCGCGATGAAGAGCTGGCCCACCGACACGTCGCTCACCAGCGCGTAGACCACGAAAGCGATCGACGGCGGGATGATGGGCCCCATGGTGGACGCGGCGGCCACCACCGCGGCCGCGTAGGCACCGTCGTAGCCCTTGTCCTTCATCGCCGGAATCATCGACGAGCCGATGGCCGAGGCGTCGGCCACGGCCGAGCCCGAGACGCCGGAGAACACCATGCTCGCGAGGATGGCCACGTGCGACAGGCCGCCGCGGATGTGGCCCACCGCGGCCATGGCCACGTTGAGCAGGCGGCGGGTGATGCCGCCAGTGTTCATCAACTCGCCCGCGAGAAAGAAGAACGGGATCGCCAGAAAGGCGAACGAGTCCATGCCCTGCACCATGGACGAGGCCACGATGTTCATGGGCACCGCGCCGCCGCTGAAGGCGATGAACACGATCGCGGCCAGGCCCATGGCGAAGAACACCGGCACACCCAGGACCGCGAACGCCATGAAGGCGGACATGAGCACGCCGAACAGGATCACCTGCTGCATCTATTGTTTCTCCAGGGTTGGACGCACGCTGCGCCACAGCTTTTCGACCAGCGCCAACGCCATCAGCGCCGCGCCCACCGGCAACGACCAGTACAGCGCCGGCTGCGTGAGCGGAATCGATGTGAATGGAATGCCTTCCATGGCGTCGATCACCAACCGGCTCTGCCAGCCATAGGTGGCGACGAACAGCAGCGAGAGCGCCAGGGCCAGCACGCGCAACGCGCGGCGCGTGCCGTCGGACATGGACAGGCCGAGGAAATCGGCCGAGAGGTGGCTGTCGCGGCGCACGCCGACGTAGCCCGTGAGCATGGTGGCCCAGATCATGAGCACCACGCTGAACTCGGTCGCCCAGGGCAGGGGAATGCCCACGATCAGGCGCAGCGCGATCTGCGCGCCGCCCACCAGCACCAGGGTGAGCAGCGACAGACCCAGCAGCGCGACCACCACGCGGTCGAGCAGCTTGAAGCCCTGGCTCATTTGACGGTCCGGATTTTTTCGAGCGTGCCCTTGGCCCAGAGCTGCCCCTCGAAGGCCTCGGTCACCTTGTCGGCCGCCTGGCGGAAGGCAGCGAGGTCGGGTTCGACGATTTCCATGCCGTTGGCCTTGAGCGTGTCGATCGACTTGCTGGCCACGTCCCAGGTCATCTGGCTGGCCCACTTCTCGGTGGCGGCCACGGCGTCGGTCATGGCCTTCTGGTGGGCCGGCGACAGGCGCGCCCACTTGTCGGCCGCCATCAGCACCATCAGGCCCGACTGGATGTAGTCGATGCGCATGGCGTATTTCTGCACCTCGAAGAACTTGGCGCCGGCGATGGCGTCGAAGCCATTGTCCTGGCCGTCGACCAGGCCTTGCTTGAGCGCCAGGTAGAGCTCGGCCCCGGGCACGGGGGTGGGCGCGGCGCCCCAGCTCTTCATCACTTCCAGGACGGCGGGCGTCTCGGGCACGCGCACCTTCAGGCCCTTCATGTCATCGAGCGAGAGTACCTTGCGGTTGGCGGTGGTGAGCTGGCGCGGCGAGCGATCGGAGACATAGCCCACGTACTTGAAGCCGGCCTCCCGTTCCACCGGCGCGAGCATCTGGCGGAAGGTGTCGGACCGCATGAAGGCCTTGAAATGCGCGTGGTCGCGGAACACGTAGGGCGCGAACAGGGCGTTGAAGTCCTTGCCGCCCTTGGCCAGCGAGAGCGAGCCGGTGTCGGCCAGCATCATGTCGATCTGGCCGGTGCGCAGGCCCGCGTAGTTCTGCGGCAGGTTGCCGAGCTGCCCGGCGCCGAAGGACTGCACTTTCAGCTCGCCGTTCGTGCGCTCGCCGACTTCCCTGGCGTAGTGGTCGGCGATCGGTCCCCACACCGGTGGCGGCGCGACGTAGGCCATGCGCAGCGCGGGCTGGGCGCTGGCGGTGGCAATGGCGAGAGTGGCGAGCGTGAGTCCGGCAAGCAGCGGGTGGATCCGTTTCATGGGGTTGTCTCCTGTCGTGGTCGGTTTTGATGGATTCGGTATATAGTAACGTATGTTACCAAAGACCGATTCCTCGTTAACCCTAAGGAGACCTCATGAACCCTATCGAAGCGACCTTCGCGCACACCGCTGGCCAATCCGCCCCTGGCTGGATCGCCGGCCACCATCGCGCGCAGCCCGGCGTGTACGTCTACGAGCTGGACGCCTTGCCCTGGCGCACGACGCCGCGTGGCTCGGTGCGCGAGAAGGCCGTGCGCCGCGATGAGGCGGCCGGCCTGTTTCTCGGCATGGTCAGCTTCGACCCGATGAGCCGCTCCGGCGTGCACCAGCACCGCGGCACGGCCAGCAGCTACTTCCTGTCGGGCGAACTGGCGGACTACCAATGCACCACGCGCGCCGGCGCGGTGGGCATCAACCTCGCGGGGGCCACGCACGACGCCGTCACCTATGGCGGCTGCACGCTGTTCTCCCGCCTGGAGGGCGGCGTGGTCATCGAGCCCGATGGCGCGGCGATCCATCCGCACGCGCGCAAGATCGCCGTGAACAACGAAGCGCCTTTCACGCCGCCCGACATCAACGTCGTGCTCGACGACGTGGTGCCGGTGGCCTCGCCGTTCCCGGGCGTGTCCCGGCGGCCGGTGTTCGACTACGCGGGCACCGGCCATGTCCGGCGCCTGTGCTCGCTCCAGCTGTGGCCCGGCGCCCGGCTCGATGCCCTGCGGCACAGCGCGCTGACCGACTGGTTCGTGATCGCGGGCGATCTCACCGTTGGCGACACGCGGATGGCCGCTTCCTCGGTCGCCGTGATCGAGCCCGACGCCGAGGTGACGGTGTCGAGCAGCTTCGGCTGCACGTTGCTGGCGTGGGCCGAGGGGCCGGCCTGGGCCGAAGGTGATCCGAGCCGGGAGCCCTACGGATTCTGATGCGGTTTCGCCTTCAAACGTATAACGGCGTTGGGCCGCCTTGTTCTGCGCTTGAATGCAAAACCGTCTGAGCGGCGCTCAGGCCGGGCCTTCGCTGCGGGTCAGGGGGTCGAGGCGGGCGCGCACCGAGAGCTTGCCCAGCAGCCGGTGCAGCGCCTTGAGCTCGGCCGGCGTGAGGCCAGCGTAGATGTCGGCCTCGCGCTGGCTTGCCCCCTGGGCGATTTCCTCGTACACCGCCCAGCCGGCTTCGGTGAGGTTCAGGTGGAAGCTGCGCCGATCGGTCTCGCTGTTCTCCCGCACCAGGCGCCCCTGCGCCTCGAGCTTGCGCACGATGCGCGAGACGCTCATCTTGTCCAGGCCTGTGTAGTCCGCCAGGGCCTGCGCGGTCGCGCCCTGCTGGTCGGCCAGCGTGAGCAGCACGCGCCACTCGGTCAGATTGAGGTCGAAGCGATGGCCGAAGCGGGCGTTGAACGGCCTGCTGGTCAGGTTGGTGAGAACCCAGATTCGATAGTACGGGGACTCGGATGTCGGCAGCAGCGACTGTCGCATGCTCACCGCCTTGGTCGCGTTTGCCTTTTTCATGGCGGGCAGTTTATCGGCATGCCGGCCAGGTGACGGCCATTCACGTGGACATGCCGCCGCCGGTGCCGCTTTCTACCGGACGGGGCGGCCCGCGGCGCGCGTGGGGCTGAGGGGCCTCGGCACGGGAGCCGCGCAGCAGGCGCAAGCCGTTGCCCACCACCAGCAGGCTCGCGCCCATGTCCGCGAACACGGCCATCCACATGGTGGCGGCGCCGAACACCGCCATCAGCAGGAACACGCTCTTGATGCCCAGGGCCAGCGAGATGTTCTGCCAGAGCACCGCGTGGGTGCGCCGCGACAGCGCCACCGTCTGCGCCACGCGCCGCAAATCGTCGGTCATGATGACCACGTCGGCCGCCTCCATCGCCGCGTCGGTGCCGACGCCGCCCATGGCGAATCCGATGTCGGCCCGGGCCAGCGCCGGCGCGTCGTTGATGCCGTCGCCCGCCATGCCGATGGGACCGTGGCGCTTGCGCAGGGCCTCGATGGCGTCGAGCTTGGCTTCGGGCAGCAGATCGCCGCGGGCGTCGTCGATGCCCGCTTGCGCGGCGATCGCCCGGGCCGTGGCGGTGTTGTCGCCGGAGAGCATCACCGGGGTCACGCCCAGCGCTTTGAGATCGGCGACCGCCTGCCGGGACGTTTCCCGGAGGGTGTCCGCCACCGCGAACACCGCCAGAACGCGCGCACCGTCGGCCATGAGGGTCACCGTGCGGCCTTGCGTTTCGTGGCTGGCCAGTTCCTTCTCCAACGCCGGGTCGCACAGGCCTTTCTCGTGGATCAGGCGGTGATTCCCCAACACCAGCCGCGCGCCGCCGACCACGCCTTCGACGCCGCGCCCGGGCAAGGCCCTGAAGCGGTCGGCCTCGGGCGCTTGCACGTCCAGACCCTGGACGATGGCCCTGGAGACCGGGTGGTCGGAGCGGGCCGCCAGGCTCGCGGCCATCCGCGCGACCTCGGCCTCGTCGCCGTCCCCCCAGACCCGCCACTGCGCCAGCCTGGGCCTGCCCTCGGTGAGGGTGCCGGTCTTGTCCAGCGCCACCGCCTTCAGGTGCCGGGCGTTCTCGAGATAGGTCCCCCCCTTGATCAGGATGCCGCGGCGCGCGCCCGCGGCCAGCCCGCTGACCACGGTGACGGGGGTGGAGATGACCAGGGCGCAGGGGCAGGCGATCACCAGCAGCACCAGCGCCTTGTACAGCGCCTCCAGCCAGGTCGCCGCCGTCAGGAGCGGCATGAGCGCCGCCACCGCCACGGCGACGGCGAACACCGAGGGCGTGTAGATGGCTGCGAAGCGGTCGACGAAGCGCTGCGTCGGCGCGCGGGTGCCCTGCGCGGCCTCGACGGCGTGGATGATCCTGGCCAGGGTGGTGTTGCCCGAGGACGCGGTGACCTCGAATTCCAGTTCCCCGGTCTCGTTGATGGTGCCGGCGAACACCGGGTCGCCCGGCGCCTTGTCCACGGGGATGCTCTCGCCGGTGACCGGCGCCTGGTTGATGGCGCCATGGCCCCTGGTCACGACGCCGTCGAGCGGGACCCGCTCCCCGGGCCGGATGCGCACCGTCGCGCCGATGGCCACCGTGGCCACCGGCGCCGCGGACCAGGTGCGATCGGGCGCCAGCACCGTGGCTTCCTCGGGCGCCAGTTCGAGCAGGCTCTGGATGGCGTTGCGGGCCCGGTCCACGGCCTTGGCCTCGATCCGCTCGGCGATGGCGTACAGCGCCATCACCATCGCCGCCTCCGGCCATTGGCCGATGAGAAAGGCCCCCGTGACGGCGACCGACATCAAGGCGTTGATGTTGAGCCTGCCGCGCGCCAGCGCCGCGATGCCCTTCCTGTAGGTGTCGATCCCGGCCATCCAGATGGCCAGGGCGGCCGTCGCCATGCCCACGACTTTCCAGGCCGCCGCGTCCGGCGCGAAGAACGAGACCATTTCCGCGCCCAGGGCGAGGACCAGCGCGGCGACCAGCCAGGTCACGCCCTGCGCCAAACCCTGTCTGTGGCCGCCGGCGCCGGCCTGCCCGTCCCCGGTGGCGTGCGCTGCCTCCGTCATGGGCCGCGGGTCGAAGCCCGCTTCGCGGATGGCCTCAAGCGCCAGCGGATAGGCGTGCTCGGCCGCATCGATACGGAGCGTGCGCGCGCCCAGCTGGAAGGACAGCGAGCGGATCCCTTGCAAAGGCTCCAGCGCCCGGCGGATTTCCGCCTCCTCGGCGCCGCAGTCCATGGTCGAGATACGGAACAGCCGGCCCTGGCCCGCGCCGCCGTCCATGGCAGGGGCGGCGCAGCCCGAGGCGCAGCAGGCATCGGCGCCGGAAGATGCATGGGTATGTGGTTTCATGGCCTAATTGAAAACCTTGTAGCGACCTTAGAGTCAAGGGGTCGCGGGAAAGACGGATCGACGTTCGCGGGAGTGATGAACCATGAAGATCGGACAGCTTGCCGAGGCCACCGGCACCCCGGCCGAGACCATCCGCTACTACGAGCGGCAGCATCTGCTGCCCGCGCCGACGCGCACGCAAGGCAACTACCGGATCTACGAAGGCAGCCACGTTGACCGCCTGGCCTTCATCCGGCACTGCCGCTGCCTGGACATGACGCTCGACGAGATCCGCGTGCTGCTGCGTTTTCGGGACGCGCCCGGCGAGAGCTGCGGCGAGGTGGACGCGCTGCTGGAGGAGCACATCGGCCATGTGGCCGCGCGCATCCGCGAACTCAAGGCGCTGGAGAAGGAACTGCGCGGCCTGTATCGGCAATGCGCGCCGGGCCATCTGGCGGGCGACTGCGGCATTCTCGGCGGCCTGGAGAAAGCCGCGCGCGAGCACCATGGCGTGCCATCGGCGCCGCGGCAGGAGGCGCATGTCCATGGCACGCACCGCGAAGTCGGGAGTGCCAGCAGGAAGCGCCGGAATGGAACACCCGCCGAACCGCTGCGCGGCTTTTCGCCTGTTTCCTTCAAACGGCCTTGATGTCGCCCTTCGGCGCCGCTGGCACCGGCCACAGCGCGACGCCGGCCAGCAGCAGTGCCACCAGCACGTAGGGCGCTCCCGGCCCGAGGCCATACAGCAGGGTGCCGGCCAGGGGGCCGAGCACGATGCCCAGGCCCTGGGCCGCGCCCACCGAACCGGCCGCGGCGCCTTGTTCGTGCGCTTCGACCGCGTTGGCGGCCATCGCCGCAAAAGCGGGAAACACCCAACCCATGCCCGCCGCCGCCACGAAGAAGCACGCCGCCAGCAACGCGGGCGAGCCGGCCAGCGCGGTCGCCGCGAAGCCACCCGCCGCCACGGCCGCTCCCACGCGGATCAGCCGCAGCGGCGACCATTGGAGCCGGCGCACCAGGAGTTGCGAGACGATCAGGCCGATGCCCACGCAGGTCAATGCGGCGCCAGCCGCTCGCGCCGCGGGTTCCGGTGCCAGATGCAAGCGGTCGATGGCGAAGAATCCCACCGTGATCTGCGCGATCGCCACGCTGGACATCGCGATGAAGGCCACCGCCATCGGCCGGCGCAGCCTGGCATCGGCCAGGCCCAGGGCGGCTGGCGCCACCGCCTCGTGGCGCTCCTGCCGGGGCAAGGCCTTCCAGAGCACCAGCCAGGCGGCCAGCGGCAGCACCGCCGTCGCATACAGCGGCAAGTCCAGGCTGTGCTGCGCGAGCACCGCGGCGAGCGCCGGCCCCAGCACCATCCCGACGGCATTGGCCGCGCCCATGGTGGCCATGGCGCTCGCGCGCCGCTCGGGCGGCACGTGGTCGGCGATCAGCGCCTGCCCCGCGGAGGGGATGGCGGCGTAGAACGCGCCGATGGCGCCACGCGTGAGCACCAGCCCCGCGAACACCAGCCCGACCGCCGGCAGCGTCCGCATCGACACCAGCAGCACCGTGCACATGGCCCCGTACGCCAGCGCGAAGCCGCCCACCCCGGCCAGCAGCACCGCGCGCCGGCCGCGCCGGTCGCTGGCCGCGCCCCAGGGGCGCGAGAGCAGCATCCACAGCACCCCGCCGACGGTGACGGCCGCGCCGGCCTGCCACGGTGAGAGGTGCAGCAGGTGTGCGATCGGCCCCACGATGGCGACGAAGGCCATCATCGTCATCGTGCAGGCCATGTTGGCCGCGAGCAGCGGCCTGAGGCTGAACGCCGGAGGCGGGCGCGCGACGGCGTTGGCCCGGTCATGCCCGGCGGAAGCGGAGGGGTCCATTTTTTTGAAATTCCTGATGAATTAAATGAGACGTGTTCTCATTTGAGTTATGATACGCCCATCGCGGGAAAGCCGGCGCTCGATCGAGGCCCATTTCCTCGCACCCTTCATCGTGGGGCGACCCGAGGTTTCGAACACCTCCAAGGTCGTTTTTTGCTAGCCATCGGTTCTGCCGTCAGCCATGCATTTTTTTCCCCACCTCCCTCCGGCGCCCGGCGCCGCCCGCACCTTCTGGCCACGCGACGCATGGAGCATCTGGACAAGCTCAAACACACCGGCCTGAAGGCCACGCTCCCGCGCATCAAGGTGCTGGAACTGTTCCAGCAGAGCGAGCAGCGGCATCTCGCCGCCGAGGACGTCTACCGGCAGATGGTGATGCAGGGGGTCGATCTGGGCCTGGCGACCATCTACCGCGTGCTGGCCCAGTTCGAGCAGGCGGGCATCCTCATGAAGAGCCAGCTTGGCGCCGGGCGCGCGGTCTACGAACTGCGCGACGGCGAACCGCATCATGGCCATCTGGTGTCGCTGGCCAACGGCGACGTGCACGAATTCTTCGACCCGCAGATCGAGGCCCGTTTGTCGGCCATCGCGCACGAGCATGGCCTGAAGATGGCCGACTATGTGGTGACGGTGTTCTGCAGGCCGCGCTGACGGTCCGCGCCGTCGGTTCACGGCGGGCCGTGACATGGCCCGGCAACAAAAAGAAAAGCGCCTCGAAAGGCGCTTTTTGCTGGGTCCCTGGCGGAGAGGGCGGGATTCGAACCCGCGGTGGGGATTAACCCACACACGCTTTCCAGGCGTGCGACTTAAACCGCTCATCCACCTCTCCGCGAAGCCTGCGATTGTAGCAGGCCGAATGCTCAGGCAGCCTTGCTGGCGCCGACCATCTTCATGGCCGAGCCGATCAGGGCCGAGACCTCGGTCATGTTGCTGGGCACGATCAGGGTGGTGGTGGCATCGGACGCCACCTTGCCGTAGGCCTCCACGGCCTTTTCGGCCACCTTGAGCTGCACGGCCTCCTGGCCGCCAGGCTGGCGGATGGCGGCGGCCACGCGCTCGATGGCCTGCGCGGTGGCATCGGCCACGGCGGTGATGGCCGCTGCCTCGCCCTGGGCGTTGTTGATCTGGGCCTGTTTCTCGCCTTCGGAGCGCGCAATGAACGCCTCGCGCTCACCGGTGGCGATGTTGATCTGTTCCTGGCGACGGCCTTCGGAGGCGGCGGCAGCAGTCATTGGCTGCCGATGGCCGTACACGCGCAGGCCTCGGCACCGTCATACTGAAACTGCCCACACTGCAAGCTCGGTATAGTGATCAGCCGTAACACCAACGACTGGACGAAAAGATGGCTGCGACGAAGACGAAAAAGGCCCCGCGAAAAGTACCTGCGAAGAAACGCGTCAAAGCAGCTCCTGCCGTTGACAGTGGCCGCACGCGAACGGCACGTCCTTATCCAGCATCCTCGTTTTCAGATGCGCTCGTTCTCGGCGACGCGATCATGAAATTCGCCTCTGGCGACCGCGTGAGGCGGTTGACACTGCTCGGGCAGATGGACAAGTCACCCACTAGCGGGCCAACGAAGATGATGATCACCAACTCAGGAAAGTATGGGATCACCAGCGGCTCATACATAGCGGAGTATCTAGAGCTCACGGAAAAGGGACGTTTGGCTGTCGATAGCTCTCTGCCGCCAGCCGACCGTCGCCGAGCAGCCTTCGATCTTGCGATTGACGGCATTCCACCGTTTAAGGTCCTCTACGACCATTACAAGGACAAGCGACTTCCTGAACGAGAAATCATGAAGGATGTCCTTCGTGACTCGTCAATCACGGTGCCGGACATAGATGAGTGCGTTGACACCTTCACGGTGAATGTGAAGGATCTTGAACTCCTGCGAACTATCGGAGGGGCAGAAACATTGGTCTCCATTGATCAGGTGCTGGAAGAGCTAACTCGCCCCGGTTTCTCTGACGGCAACGTGAAGAGCATTGTGTCGGGGCTGGCTCTCCCCGCCGCACCATCAATTGTGAAGAAGCTCAGCGATGAGCCAGCGAAGGCATCTGACTGGCATCAAGTCTGTTTCTATATCACCCCGATAGGTGCAGATGACAGCGAGGAGCGCAAGCACGCAAATCTCTTCATGTCGTCGCTTGTCCAGCCGGCACTGGAGGAACTTGGGCTGACAGTCGTCCGCGCTGATCACATCGGCGAGCCGGGAATGATCACGACGCAAGTGCTTGAGTACCTGAAGAAGGCGCGATTAGCAATTGCTGACCTCTCCTACCTCAATCCGAATGTGTTCTATGAAGTCGCTTTGCGGCATGCCCTGCGGCTCCCTGTTGTGCAGATCATTCGGAAGGCTGATCGCCTGCCGTTTGATGTGAACCAATCTAGGACCTTGGTGTTCGATACCAGCGACATTTATAGCCTCGTGCCAAAGCTGCAAACGTATCGAGCGGAGATCGCTACACAGGCGCGAAAGGCGCTGGAAGACCCTGAAAGCGTAGGCAACCCTGTGAGCGTGTTCTACCCCGACTTCTACAAGTAAACACCACTGGCAGGCGCAGTCGCTCCCCCGTAGGAGCCCCCGATGGTGATCAAAGACTTGCGCTGCAAGGCCGACTGATTTCTGTGCGAAGACCACAACCGCGCCGCCCCCGTTTCAATTGCAGCCTGCTGCAGTCCAAATCGGCGAGCAATTCACCCTATCATCTTCGACTATCTGAGGCGACCAGATGACACGGATGTTCAGACATGGGCTGCAGTGGCCGACCAACTGTTGGCACGAGTTACCGGCTACCCAATGAGCCAGAATTAGCGCGCCCTTCATCGTTTGCAAGCCGTAAGCGTGCACCGCTTTGTGCAGGGTAGGGTGATGGGGAGAATGCCCGAATGTGCTGGCTACCCGGCAGGACCCGTTCGGTGAAGGTATGACCAGCCTGCTCCCCAGTCGTTGCGCCGGAGGCCTGGGTATGCACCCTCTCCAGCGATAGGTAAAGCGATGGGTAGAAAAGCAAAACGGGCCACTTGGGCCCGTTTGTCATGAAT
This sequence comes from uncultured Hydrogenophaga sp., assembly GCA_964520365.1. Lineage (GTDB taxonomy): Bacteria > Pseudomonadota > Gammaproteobacteria > Burkholderiales > Burkholderiaceae_C > Hydrogenophaga. The sequence goes on along the minus strand of CAZFOT010000042.1, from coordinate 93 downwards.
GCTTGAAATGGAGGGCGGGATTCGAACCCGCGGTGGGGATTAACCCACACACGCTTTCCAGGCGTGCGACTTAAACCGCTCATCCACCTCTCC
>CAZFOT010000041.1:0-21488 GCA_964520365.1 uncultured Hydrogenophaga sp. | reverse complement strand
GCCGCGTCGATCAGGCCGCGATCCAGCGCCGGCACGATCTCGCCGCCGGGCAGCGGGTTGACGGCCAGGCCCATATCTGTGAACACATCCACCGCCAGGCCCACGGTGCGGAACTTCAGGCCCTTCATGTCGGCCGCGCGGGCCACCGGCTTCTTGAACCAGCCCAGCGGCTGGGTAGGCATGGGGCCGTAGAGATAGGACGCCACGTCCAGGTTCAGGCCCGCGTAAATCTCCTCGACCAGGGCCTTGCCGCCGCCGTACTTGTGCCAGGCCAGGATCATGTTGGCATCCATGCCGTAGGTCGGGCCCGAACCCCACAGCGCCAGTGCCGAATTCTTGCCGTACCAGTAGGCGACCACGCCGTGGCCGCCATCGAGCGTGCCCTTGGCCACCGCATCCAGCAACTGGAAGGCCGGCACCACCGAGCCGGCGGGCAGCACCTCGATCTTCAGGCGACCCCCGGCCATGTCGTTGACCTTCTTCGCGAAATCGGTGGCGTATTCGTGAAAGATGTCCTTGGCGGGCCAGGTGCTCTGGAAGCGCAGGGTGGTGGTCTGTGCCGTGGCGATCATCGGCACCGACATGGCGCCGGCGGCGACGGCCGCGCTTTTGAGCATGCCGCGGCGAGACGTGGGAAGCTTGTCATCAGTCATCGGTTGTCTCCAGAGGGATTGAAAGTGAAAGAGTGTTTCATCATGCGCCATGCGCCTGTCCCGTGATGCAGGGTTTTCACTCTGTCCGCCTTGTTTTTTCGGAATTAGCGATCAGATGCCATGAATTGATTTCATCCGCTGCTTGAAAATCCATGCAGTGAGGCTCACTAAAATACCTGTTGGGGTATGCATGCGGTCCGCTGCGTGCGGCCGGCCCGGCATGGGCCCCCCGTCCGTTTCACAGGAAGACCAGATGACCACCGTTCAAGATCCCGAGCGCAAGCGCGCCCTGGTGCTGCGCCTCAAACGCGTCGAAGGCCAGCTCCGGGGCATCCAGAAACTGATCGAGACCGACACCGACTGCGAGAAAGTGGCCCAGCAGCTCGCCGCCGCGCGCAAGGCGCTCGACAAATCCTTCTTCGCCCTGGTGGGCTGCGTCATCGCGCAGGGCGACGTGCCGCCCGACGAAGTCGCCGGCATGCTCTCCAAGTACGCCTGACGCGCAAAGGAGACCGCCATGAAACCGATCCAGCTTTTCGACCCGGCTTCCGGCACCTACACCTACGTGCTGTTCGACCAGACCACGCGCGACGCGCTCATCATCGATCCGGTGGACGAGCAGATCGACCGCGACCTGGCGACGCTGAAGGAATATGGCCTCAAGCTCGCCTGGACGGTGGAAACCCATGCCCATGCCGACCACATCACCAGCGCGGGCAAGCTGGCAGAGCTGGCCGGCGCCCGCACCGCGGCGCCCGTTGGCTGCGGCATCGGTACCGCCGGGGTACAGATCCAGCACGGCGACACGCTGCCCTTCGGGGCCGAGACGCTGCGCGCCCTGCACACGCCCGGCCACACGGCCGGCAGCATGAGTTTCGTCTGGCGCGACCACGTGTTCACCGGCGACACCTTGCTGATCAACGGCTGCGGCCGCACCGACTTCCAGTCGGGCAGCGCCACCGACCTGTACCGCAGCCTCACCCAGGTGCTGTTCGCCCTGCCCGACGACACCACCGTCTGGCCTGGCCACGACTACCAGGGGCGCTCCCATTCCACCGTTGGCCAGGAAAAAGCCGGCAACCCGCGCATTGCGGGCAAGAGCGAGGCCGAGTTCGTGGCCATCATGGCGGCGCTGGACCTGCCCAAGCCGCGCCGGATCGACGAGGCCGTGCCCGCCAACCTCAGCTCCGGCATCCGCCACGACCTGGACGGGGCGCTGCTCATGCAGCCGCGCCCGGTGCAGGCCGGCTACGCGGGCGACGTGTCGCCCCAGCTGGCCTGGCAATGGGTGCAGGCCGGCGAGGCCGTGCTGGTGGACGTGCGCACCGACGCCGAGCGCGAATGGGTGGGCTTCGTGCCGGGCGCGCTGGCCGTGGCCTGGAAACAGTGGCCGGGCATGGCCATGAATCCGGCCTTCGACGAGCAGGTGGCCCAGGCCGGCGCCGAGGGCAGGAAGCTGGTGATGCTGTGCCGCAGCGGCGTGCGCTCCATTGCCGCGGCCAGGCGCGCAACCGAACTGGGCCTGGAGGCCTACAACATCCTCGAAGGTTTCGAGGGCGATCCCGACGCGCAGGCGCAGCGGGGCCACCGCGGTGGCTGGAAGCGCAACGGCCTGCCCTGGCGGCAGAACTGAAACCGGGCGAAACCGGTTTCGGCTGGCAAATATCGGCCGCCATACGCAAAACTTGAGTCGAAAGCGTCACAACCCCTGTCAGTCTTGACAGGGTGCCGGGGGTTCTTACCCAATTTCTTCCTTCAATGGGGTTTTCTTTTCTTTCAGGAGAACAACATGGAAGCGTTGGGGCACGTCGAGACCGCCGAATTTCGCAATCCTGGTCTTTCGGCCAGCTTGCAGGCCAGGATCGAGCGGGAATTCCTGCCGCGCTGGAACGGCGTGTGGGGCGGCAAGTTCGTGCTGCATGGCCGCGCGCCCGGCCCGAACGCGGTGCGGCTGGACGGCAACGACTACCTGGGCGTGACCGGCCACCCCGAGATCGTCAGGGCCCAGGTCGATGCCATCACCAAGAGCAGCGAGTTCGTGGTGCAGTCCGGTGTCTTCCTGCTGCAGCAACATCCCTCCCGACTCCTGGAGCAGACCCTGGCCGACTGGGTGGGCAAGGACGACGCCTTCCTGTGCCAGTCCGGCTACTCGGCCAACGTCGGCCTGCTGCAGTCGATCGCCGATCCGCACACGCCGGTCTACATCGACACCATGGCCCACACCTCGCTCTGGGAAGGCGCGCACGCCGCACGCGCCCCGGCGCACGCCTTCCGCCACAACGATCCCGACCACCTCGATCGCATGATGACCAAGAAAGGGCCGGGCGTCGCGGTGGTCGATTCGGTCTACAGCACCACCGGCGCCGTGTGCCCGCTCAAGGACATGGTGGAGGTGGTGGAGAAGCACGGCGGCATGATCATGGTCGATGAATCGCACTCGCTGGGCACCCACGGCCCGGCTGGCGCGGGCCTGTGCGCCGAACTGGGCCTGACCGAACGCGTGCACTTCATCTCGGCCAGCCTGGCCAAGTCGGTCGCGGGCCGGGCGGGGTTCTTCACCGCGCCGGCCAGCATGCGCTACTACATCCTGAGTTCGAGCTATCCCAACATCTTCAGCTCGTGCCTGCTGCCACCGGAGATCGCCGGCCTGAAGGCCACGGTGGACGTGCTGCGGGCCGCGGATGCGTCGCGCGAGCGGCTGCGGGCGATCACCCGGCGGGTGCGGCAGTTCCTGTCCGACATGGGCTACCCGATCCACCAGGGCACCGAACAGATCATCGCGCTGGAGGCCGGCACCGAGCCCGAAACCATGGCGCTGCGCGACGCGCTGGAGGAGCGGGGCGTGTTCGGCGCCATCTTCTGCGCGCCGGCGACCAGCCGCAACCGTGCGCTGGTGCGCCTGACGCTCAACGCGGCGCTCACCGATGCGGAGCTGGACCACCTCGAAGCGGTGGCGCGCGAGATCGCCCCCATCGTCAAGCCCTGGGACTGGATCATCGCGCGCCGCGCGCGCATGGCGGCGGCTTGACCGGAACGCGTGATGGACTTCGTCAAGGGGCACCGTGGAACTGGCTCTGCCAGGCCACAGGTGCCGTCTCCCCTCGAAGCGCCGCAGGCGCGCGACAGAGGGGGGAAGCCGCGTCAGCGGCGCAGGGGGGTGTCCTCAATCATCGCGAATGTCGCGTGAACCCAGTCCTTCGAGGAAGTGGTGGTAGCCGTAGATGGGCTGGGGCAGTTCGTCGGCTTGCAGTGGGAACGAGGCGGCCAGCAGCGTGCCGTCGCTGCCGATGGGGAAGGCCGGGGCGGTTCGCACCGGCCCGCGCAGACCCAGCTGCTGGTGCAGTTCCACCGCCGCGAGCAGCCGCCCGGCCTGCACCGCCCGCACGGTGTCGAACCCCAGGCCCGCGGTCGCGACGAGGTCGGCCAGGTCGCCCAGGCTGGACATGACTTCGAGTTGCAGCCACTGGCAGCGGCCCATGGCATCCAGCCCCAGCAGGCCGAACGGGTCGCCCAGCACCGTGTACTCGACCCAGTGCTGCTCGACGTAGGCTTTGAGCGCCTCGGACACCGAGGGGATCTGCAGGATCGATTGCTGGGCCGGTTGCAGCACGCCGCGCCAGACCGAGTTGACGCGCGCGTGCGGCGCGTTCGAGAGCCTGCGCAGGGCGCCCATCAGCAACCGGGTGATGTCGGGCGCCTGCTTGGGCACGAACTGGTCGATCAGGCCATTGTTGAAGGCCTGCACGGCGATCTGCTCGTCGGCCTGGCCGGTGAGCAGCACGCGCGAACCCGGCCAGTCCAGCAAGGTGTCGAGCACCTGCAGCCCGTTCGTGCCGGGCATGGCGAAATCGATCACGCAGGTCTTGGCCAGGTGGTAGCGCGAGGGATTGTTGCTCCAATACCGCAGCATCTGGGGGATCAGCGGCTGGCCCTGGCGCCAGCGCTCGATCATCTGCAACTGCAGGCCGGCGTCGGCCTCCCACCGGGCGGGCTCGTGGAGCATCCGCTCGCCGAAGCCCGAGGGGCGCGAAAACAGCTCGATCTGCCAGTTCGAGGGAATCACCATGCCCAGCATGTCCAGGTAGTCGGGATCGTCGTCCAGGAACAGGATGCTCCCGGGGCGGTGAAAGAGGGAGAGGGTCAGGGCCATCGGCGCGTCAATCGGTGGTGTCGGTGGGAGGGAGCGGGCCGTTGTCGAGCGGCAGATCGATCATGAAGACCGCGCCGCGCGATAGCTCGGAGTGCACGCTGAGCGTGCCACGGGCCGCCTCGACCGCGTTCTTGCAGAAAGTGAGCCCGAGCCCGCTGCCGGCGCCGGACTGCGTGGAGTAGAACGGTTCGAAGATGCGCCGCTGCTGATCCTGGGCGATCCCCACGCCGTCGTCCGAGACCGCGATGCGGCCCTTGCCGTGGTGAACGCCGACATCGATCCGCAGGCCACCCGGGCTCGGGGCGCTGCTGGCCGAGGCCAGCGAATGCAGGGCGTTCTTGACCAGGTTGGCGATCACCTGTCCGAACAGGGGGCGCGAACCCTGGAAGCAGAAGTCCTGCTGGATGTGCACGCGCACGCAGTCGCGTTCCCGGGTCGATCGATAGGGGTACTGCTGCACGGTTTCGTGCACCAGCTCGGCGGCCCGGATCAGCGACCGGCTGCGCGGCAGGCGCAGCAACTGGGCGTTCGATATCTGGGTGTCGATCTGCTGGTTCATGCTGCGCACCAGGCTTTGCAGGCGGCCCGAAAGTTCTTCGATGCGCCGGCGTTTGCTTTCGGGCACGTCGTGCTGGACCAGGTTGCGCATCACGTCGCCCAGCAGGTTGACCGTGGCCAGCGGCGTTCGCAGTTCGTGCGCCATGACCCCTATGGTGCTCAGCGTGTTGAGCAAGCGGGTGCGGCGCAGGTTGGCGCTGGAGAAGCCCAGCATGAGCCCCATGATCCACGCGAACCCGATCACGACCACGTTCACCCCGGGGTTGGCGAGCACCGGCGGATGGCCCTGCAGCGCCTGCGCGACGAGGTAGCCGGCCGGCAAGCCGGCGATCAGGCCCAGCGTCGCCAGCCGCCAGTCGGTGGCGTGGTAGTAGATCAGGACCATGGCGGCCATGCTCGCCAGCCACGCGGCGTTGCCGCCGTTCATGCAGTACATCCAGCTGAAGAACCACGGCAGCTGGATCCAGGTCGCGATGCCGAAACAGCGCCCGCTGCCGCGCGACATCGGGTCGCGCAGCATCGACGGCATCACGTAGACGACAGAGAGCAGGGCCATCGCGACGCGCACCGCGAGGTTCTCGTAGGGCTGGGGAATCCAGTATCCCCAGGCGAACGCGACGATGAGATGTCCGAAGAAGGTGAAAAAGCCGATCCAGATCAAACGGTAGCGGGATGGATGCAAAATAGCCTCCATCGGCGCATGGACGATTTCGTCCTGCATCCATCGCCATAGGCGAATCTTGGCACTGTGGAACCACAACCGGTCCGGACGCACGATGAATTCCTTCCGCTGGGGAGCCATGATCGCGACATGCGATCGAAACGCATTGTCACATTTGGAGGCCTTGGCCAACCATGACCTTACCTGTCAACTTTGACAGTGTGGGCCTGGATGCCGTGCTGGCGGACTGGGTCTGCGCGCTGCGCGACCAGGGCGTGGACGCCGTGCTGGTGCTCGGACCCGATCCGATGGGGGGGCGCAACGACCGGCAGGTGCTGGCCATCCATCCTCCACGCTTGCTGGGGGCGGCGCAGGCGCTGGCGGAAAGCCGCGACTTCGGCGCGGGCTGGCGCGACAGCGACGCCCCGCTGGTGGCCTGGCAGGACATCTCCAAGGCGTCGTTCGACAACGCCAGCCGATGGCGCCGGTTGTGGCTGTCCCACGGCCACCAGACGGTGGTGCGCGTGGCCTTCAGCCTGCCCGCGGGGCGCGCGTTCGAGTGCTTCATGTTCAGCCCCAAGTCGTTCGTGGACCGCACGGAAGCGGCCTTGCTGGCGTGGTCCGCCTTCAACATCTGGCCGTTGCTCAAGCGCGCCATCGCGGAGCAGCGGGTCGCGCTGAGCCCGCGCGAGAAGGAAAGCCTCCATCTGGCATTCGAGGGCCTGACGGCGCGCGAGACGGCCGCGCGCATGGACTGCTCCGAGCGCACGGTGAACTACCACCTCTCGAACGCCATGGCCAAGCTCCAGACCGACAACAAGCTCGCGGCCGTGCAGCGCGCCTGCTGGATCGGCCTGTTCTGAGCAGCGCCGTGCCCCTGCTGCAATGCGTCATGGCGGGCCGCGCCGCATGGTCATAATGCGCCCATGACATTTCTGGCACTCGACGTTGGGAACACCCGTCTGAAGTGGGCGCTCTACGAGGCCCCCCGCGTCGGTGCCCGGTTGCTGGCGCATGGCGCGCAGTTCCTGGAAAACATCGAAAAGCTGGCCGAGGGCGACTGGGCCGATCTTCCCCTGCCGCGCTGGGTCATGGGTTGCGTGGTCGCCGGCGACGCCGTCAAGCGCCGGGTGGAGGAACAGCTCGAACTCTGGGACGTGGCACCGCGCTGGGTCGTCTCCAGCAGCGCCGAAGCCGGCCTGGTCAACGGCTACGACCATCCGGCTCGCCTGGGCACCGACCGCTGGGTGGCCATGATCGGCGCGCGCCAGCGGCTGCTGGCGCAGGGGCCGCCCAGGCCCTGCGTGGTGGTGATGGTGGGCACGGCGGTCACGGTCGAGGCGATCGACGCCAGCGGCCGTTTTCTCGGCGGCATCATCCTGCCCGGCCACGGCATCATGCTGCGCGCGCTGGAGTCGGGCACGGCCGGGCTGCACGTGCCCACGGGCGAGGTGCGCGACTTCCCGACCAACACCAGCGACGCGCTCACCAGCGGCGGCACTTTCGCGATCGCCGGCGCGGTGCAACGCATGATCGAGAACCTGCGCAAGCTCACGGGCGAGCCACCAGTGTGCTACATGACCGGCGGCGCGGGCTGGAAGATGGCACCCAGCATGTCCACGCCGTGCGAACTGGTGGACACCCTGATTTTTGACGGTTTGCTGGAGATTGCGGACAAGCGCCTGCAGGCGGCGTGACGATCAGCCCCCTCGGGGGCGCGCAGCGGTGGGGCGTGGGGGCCACGAACCCACCGCCGGGCCGCCCCAAGGTGGGTTCAGCCCCCTCGGGGGGCAGCGACCCGCGCAGCGGCGGAGCGTGGGGGCCACCGAACCCACCGCCGGGCCGCCCCAAGGTGGGTTCAGCCCCCTCGGGGGGCAGCGACCCGCGCAGCGGCGGAGCGTGGGGGCTCGGCCTCTCCCCAGGGCAGCATCAGGGTCAGCGTGAGCAGCCGGTGGAACTCGGGCTCGAACTGGTCGATGATCTGCTGCGGGTCCGGGCACAGCGTGGTGTCGGCGATCACGCCGAACTGCACCCCGCCGCCATAGCTCAGGATCGACACGCCCAGCCCGACGCTGCCGGTCTGGGGCACCCAGAACATCGTCTGCTCCAGCGTGGAGCCGCACACCTTGAGCTTCTCAGCGGGACCCGGCACGTTGGTCATGACCGCCGTGGTCTTGCGACCGAACAGGTTGAGCATCGCGTCCTGCGCCGGCTTGATCAGCAACCCGGCCACCGACAGGAGGCCGAAGGTCAGCAGCGGCTGCAGGCTGCCCTTGAGGCTGCTCATGCGCGCCCGGACCGCGAGCACGCGCTCGATGGGGTTGTCCACGCCGATCGGCAGCACCAGCGGCACCAGGCCGAAGCGGTTGCCGAGCTTCCAGGCCTCGGACATCGGCCGGAGGTTGATCGGCACCATGGCGCGGATCTCCTGGCCCGCAGGGTCGTCGCCCTGCTGCCGCAGGTAGGCGCCGATGGCGCCGGCCACGCAGCTCAGCAGCACGTCGTTGACCGAGCAGCGCAGCGCCTTGCCGATGGCCTTGACCTCGGCCCGCGGCAGCGGCTCGCACCAGGCGACCCGCTTGCGCCGGCCGGGCTGGCCCTTGAGCCGGGTGGGGGAGTCGTCCGGCATGAGCGCGAGCGCGGCCAGGTCGCTGGCCAGTTGCCCGCCGATGCGCGCCACGTCCATGGCCTGGCCCAGGGTGTCGCTCAGGCCTTTTTGCGGCGAGGCCAGCAGCGAGAGCGATTTCGCGGCACCGCCGCCGGCCACTTCCAGCGCGCGCGCGGTGAGTTCACCCAGCGGGCGGATCAGCGAGTCCGCCACCCAGTCCTCGGCCGCCTCCATGCCTGCCCGGGCGGTCTTGCGCGCCCGGCGCTGCGGCGGCGGCGCGCCGCCGTCCACCAGGCTCATCATGACGCTGATGAGCGCGATGCCGTCGGCGATGCAGTGGTGGATGCGAGCGACCAGCGCGGACCCGCCCTCGTACCGTTCGATCAGTTCGAACTGCCACAGCGGGTGGTCGTGGTCGAGCGGCTGCATGGCCAGGTGCGCCACGCGGGCCTGCAGGGCGGCCTGCTCGCTTTGTCCTTTCGAGCGCGCCAGCGGCCGGGCGGACACGTGGCGCTCCAGTTGAAAGTCCGGATCGTCGGCCCAGTGCGCGCCGGCGGCATCCTGCCGCGCCAGTTGCACGAACCGGCGGTAGCGCAGCAGGCGGTCGCGCACGCGTTCGGTCAGGGCCGCCTTCGTGATGCCGGGACGCAGGATCCACACGCCGATGATCATCATCAGGTTGGCGTCGGAGTCCATGCGCAGCCAGGCGGTGTCGACCTTGCTCATGCGCTCGCCCTCGAGTCCGAGACCGTGGGCAAGAGCCGTGCGGGCACGGGAGCGGCGCGGCCGCGCGGTCCGTGGCTCGGCAACCGGCACGGGGATCGCCGCGGCGGGCGTGGCGGGATGAACAGCCTTGCGGCGAACGCGCTGGACCATGGTGTCTCCTGCTGCCTTGGACCCGCCCGATCGAAGGGATCGCATGCGGACGAGGCGGGTTGTTGTGAGAGAGGCGGCCCTATTCTGCCGTCAGGACAGCACGTAAGATACCGGGCGAGCCCTGATGCCGGCACTGTCCGGACCATTCAGGCAAATTCCACACAGGAGACCCCCTCATGTCCGATCTCAAGACCCGATTCGAAGCCGCCGTTGCCAACTCCAAGAACCTCAGCGAACGGCCCGACAACGCCACCCTGCTGAAGATCTACGCCCTCTACAAGCAGGCCACCGCAGGCGACAACGCGGACAAGAAACCCGGGTTCGGCGACATGGTGGGCCGCGCCAAGTGGGACGCCTGGAACGGCTTCAAGGGCACGTCCAGCGACGACGCCATGCAGCAATACGTCGACCTGATTGAAAGCTTGAGCTGAGCTTTCGCGCGGCGATCACGGGGCCGGCTCAGCCGGCCTTTTTCTTTTTCGCCGCTGGCTTCTTCTTCGAGACCAGCAGCGTGTCGAGGTTCTTCACGATCTCGTCCTCGATCTGGTTCTTGAAGGCGCCGAGCAGAAAGCCCAACTGGGCGTCCAGCTCGAAGTGGTCCTTGGCGACCTTCAGCGTGCCGGTGACGCCGGATCGCGTGAACTGCACCTCGTCGCAGATGTCGCTTTCTTCGTAGGTGCAGCTCATGTCGAACTTCTCTTCGGCCTGTTCTGCCCATTGCCAGGCCACCTTGCGGGCGCCAGCAAGCCCGAGGTGGTGACCGCGCCGGATGTGAATGTCTGCCATGGTTCGTCCTGTGAGGAAGGTTCAGGGTTGGGAAACAGGGTCCGCCGAGGCGGTGCGGGTCGTGGCCCCCATGCCGCGAAGGCGTTCGTGCCGCTCGTCCCTGGGCTTTCTGCCCAGGGCGCGCACCGCTTCGTAGAATCGCGCGAAATCGCGGCCTTCGCCCTCGAACAGGGCTTCAAAGCCGGGCACCAGATCGTCGTAGGCCGCCTGGGTGCCGAAGCTGGCGTTGTTGGCGCGCGCCACCCAGGCATCGTAGCCGGCGTGGCCGCCCCAGCGCTGCTTGGCGGCTTCGTAGTCCCGGCGGAATTCGGCCATGGCCGCGGCTTTCCGCTCCAGCCGGCTCGCCTCGTCCGCCGAAGCGTCGCCATAGATCGCCTCCAGGCGCCTTCGGGTCGCCAGGGTGAGCGCGCGGAACGCGCGCCGGCGCGCGTCGAAGGCCGCGTACTCGGCGCGGGCCGCGCCGCTGGCCTGTTGCGCCAGCCAGCGCTCCCCGCCCAGCCGTTCCACCGCGGTGGCGAACGACTCGTTGAACATGGTGTCGTTCTTCACGTACACGACCTGGTGGGCCAGTTCGTGAAACACGATGCGGGCCAGTTCGCCTTCCGGGTAGCCGATGAAGGTGTTGAGCAAGGGGTCGCCACCGGCCCAGTTCATCCAGCCCAGGGTGGAATAGGCGGGCACGGGGTAGACCGCCACGTCGAGGTCGCCGGGCAGGCTATCGGCGAACGCCCGGGCGTCGGCTTCGCTGTAGTAGCCGCGGTAGCCCACGCAGCCCACCACCGGAAAGCACCAGTTGTTCAGGGTGAGCGACAGCGCGGGCGCCGCGACCACGTTGTAGACGGCCGCGCGGCGCTGCAGGTCGGCGTAGCGCTTGTAGCTGGCGTTGTCGGGCAGGGCCAGTTCGCTGGCCGCGAAGGCCCGGATGCGCTGGGCCGTGGCGAGCCGGGTCTTGAGCGCCGCGGGCGTGGTCTCGTCGTCGAGCCAGTCCTGGACTGGCCGGGCGGCCTTCATCAACTGCAGGTGGCCGGTGACCGACTGCCAGTAGTAGCCCGGGCCGGTGGTGGGGCTGGCGCAGCCGCTCAGGCCGGCCGCCAGCAAGAAAGCCAGCAGCGCCCTCATCCGGCCGGCTCCGCCAACCGGGCCACCTCGACCGCGCAGTCGTAGAACACCGGGCCGCGGCCGAGGTCGGTGAGCCGCTGGCTGGTGACCTCGTTCACATTGGTGCCGAAGGCGCCGAGCTTGCGCCACCAGATGCCCAGGCCGTTGACCACGCCGGGCCTGGCCCGGCGCGAGACTTCGGCCTTGCACCGGTACTCGCCGCGGTCGTTGTAGATGCGCACCATCGCGCCGCTTTCGATGCCGCGGGCCAGGGCGTCGTCGGCATGCATTTCCAGCACCGGCTCGCCTTCGATGTCGCGCAGGCTCTTCACGTTCACGAAGCTGGAGTTGAGGAAGTTGCGCGCGGGTGGAGAGATCATGGCCAGCGGATAGCGGTCGCCGGCCGCGGGGGTTTCGAAGTTGGGCAGGTGATCGGGCAGGCCGTCCATGCCCTGGGCCGCCAGGCGCTCGCTGAAGAACTCGCACCGGCCGGAAGCGGTGGGGAAGCCGCCATTGGCGAAGGGCGCGTCCGGCACCGTCAGGGTGGCGAAGCCCTGGTCCAGCAACTGGTCGAAATCGACCGCATCACCGAACGCGGTGCGGCACAGGGTGGGGTCGTCCTCGGCGAAGCAGGGTTCGTCGAAGCCCATGCGCCGCGCCAGCGCCCGGAAGATGTCGGTGTTGCTGCGGGCCTCGCTGCGGGGCTCGATGGCCGGGCGGTTGAGCAGCACGTCGGTGTGGCCGTAGCTGGCGTGCACGTCCCAGTGTTCGAGCTGCGTCGTGGCGGGCAGGATGTAGTCGGCCTGGTCGGCGGTGTCGGTGCGGAAGTGTTCGAGCACCACGGTGAACAGGTCTTCGCGCGCGAAACCCCGCGCCACCCTGGCCGACTCGGGCGCCACCGCCACCGGGTTGCTGTTGTAGACGATCAGGGCCTCGATCTTCGGCCCGAACGCGGGCGAGGCTTCGCGCAGCAGGTCGTCGCCGATGGTGATCATGTTGATGGTGCGCGGCGTGCGCCCGGCCAGCAGGTCGGGGCGCTGCAGCGCCGCGCGCGCAATCGGAAAGAAGCCTGCCGAGGACAGCAGCAGGCCGCCCGCGGCATGGCGCCAGGCGCCCACCAGGGCGGGCAGGCAGGCGATGGCGCGCACCGCGTTGCCGCCGCCGCGCACCCGCTGCATGCCGTAGTTCAGGCGAATGGCCGCCGGCTGCGTGGTGCCGTAGGCGCGCGCCAGATCCCGGATCTGCCGCGCGGGCACGCCGCACACTTCGGCCGCGCGTTCGGGAGACCATTGCAGCGCTCGCTCGCGCAACCGTTCCCAGCCGCTGGTGTGGTGGGCAATGTAGCCATGGTCGAGCCAGTCGTGGACGATCAGCTCGTGCATCAGCGCCAGCGCCAGGGCGGCATCGGTGCCGGGGCGCAGCGCGATGTGCTCGTGGCATTTGTCGGCGGTTTCGCTGCGGCGGGGGTCGATGCAGACCAGGCGCGCGCCGTTGCGCTTGGCCTGTTGCGCGTGGCGCCAGAAATGCAGGTTGCTCGCGATCGAGTTGCTGCCCCAGATCAGGATCAGGCCGGCCCCGGCGAAATGTTCCACTTTCATGCCCACCTTGGCGCCGAGCGTGTGGACCAGACCCTCGCCGCCGGCGGTGGAGCAGATGGTGCGGTCCAGCAGGGAGGCGCCGAGCCGGTGGAAGAACCGGGCGGCCATGCCTTCGCCCTGGACCTGGCCCATGGTGCCGGCGTAGCTGTAGGGCAGGACGGCTTCGGGATGCCGGGCCGCGATCGAGCGGAGCTTCGATGCGATGTCGTCGAGCGCGGTGTCCCAGCCGACCCGTTCGAAGCGGCCGCTGCCTTTGGGGCCGATCCGCCGCAGGGGATGCAGCAGCCGTTCCGGGTGGTAGGTGCGCTCGGTGTAGCGCGAAACCTTGGTGCACAGGGCGCCGTCGGTGTGCGGGTGGTCCGGGTTGCCTTGCACGCGCACGGCCACGCCGTCTTCGACCGTGGTGACGAGGGCGCAGGTGTCGGGACAGTCGTGCGGGCAGGCGCCGCGGACTTGCAGCGCGCTGACGGATGCGGATGAGGGCAGGGAATGTCCCGAGGTGCTGTTCATGCAGGTCGCCTAAGGTGTTGGACCATCTGGGTCATGGAGTTCGACATGGATTTGAATCGTCTGAAGCCGTTCATGATATTCGCGAGTTTCGTGCTGGTGTGCGCGGGCGCACTGGCGCAGTCGGCTGGCGCCAGGCCGCCGATCGTGCTGGGCCAGAGCGTGGCGCTGACCGGGCCGAACGCGCCCATGGCGGTTCCTTTTTCCGAGGGCGCCCGGCTCTATTTCGCGCGGATCAATGCCGCCGGCGGTCTCGATGGCCAGCGCATCGACCTGCAGATGGCGGACGACGCGGGCGAGGAGGCGCGCACCCTGGCCAACACCACGCGGTTCCTGGAGCAGGGCGTGCTGGCGCTGTTCGGCTACTACGGGTCGCCGCAGGTGATCGCGGCCTATCCGGCCATCAAGAACCGCGACCTGATCCTCTTCGGACCCATGGCCTCGGCCGACGAGTTGCGCGGCGCGGTCTATCCCAACGTCTACAGCATCCGCCCCGGTTTCGCCGAGGAGGCGGCCGCCGTCACCCGGCACGCGGACACGCTGGGCACCAAGCGCCTGGCCGTCCTGTACGGCCCGGACAGCGAATCCCTGTTCGCGCTCGACTCGGCCCAGCGCACCACCACCGCCATGGGGGCCAACCTCGTGGCCAGCCTGCCCATCGCGCAGGTGGCGCAGGCGCTGGCGCAAAAGCCCCAGGCCTTCCTGGTGCTGGGCGACGCCGCGTCGGCCGGAAAGGGCATCCGCGAGATCCGGAGCAAGGGGTTTCGCGGGCCGATCTATGGTTTCTCCAACACCGGCGAGAGCCTGCTGGCCGAGCAGCTCGGGCCGGTGGGCGCGGGGGTGGTGGTGGTGCGCGTCACGCCCAAGCCCGACAACGCCAGGTCCCCTCTGGTGCGCGAATTCATGGCCGACGCCGCGGCGGCAGGGCGCAAGCCCAACGTCTACATGCTCGAGGGCTACATCGCCGCGCGCACCCTGGTCGAGGCCCTGCGGCTGGCCCAGCGCACCCCGCCGCTGAACACCGCCGGCCTGCGCCGGGCCATCGAATCCCTGAGCAACCTGGACATGGGTGGCATGCGCATCCATTTCGCGGGCGAGCGCGTGGGCTCCCGCATGGTGGACCTGAGCCTGATCGACAGCCAGGGCCGGGTGCGGGAATAGCGCTTCTCCCGGGAATGAGCACCGGGGCGGGCGCTGCGGCCCGGTCTTCGATACCATGGTTGTTTTGAACACGGCGCCACCAGCCTGGCGCTCCAGAGAGCCATGAAACTGATCGATTCCATCCTGACCCAGGCGGCGGGCATCACCGCCTTGCGACGAGACATCCACGCCCATCCCGAACTCTGTTTTGAAGAGGTGCGCACGGCCGACGTGGTCGCCGCCAAACTGACCGAGTGGGGCATCGAGGTGCACCGCGGCCTGGGCACCACGGGCGTGGTGGGCGTGGTGCGCGGGCGCGACGGCGGCGCCTGTGGCCGCGCCATCGGCCTGCGCGCCGACATGGACGCCCTGCCCATGCAGGAGCACAACACCTTCGCGCACGCCAGCCAGCACGCCGGCAAGATGCACGCCTGCGGCCACGACGGCCACACCGCCATGCTGCTGGCCGCGGCCCAGCATTTCGCGAAACACCGCAATTTCGACGGCACGGTCTACCTGATCTTCCAGCCGGCCGAGGAAGGCGGCGGCGGCGCGCGCGAGATGATCAAGGACGGGCTGTTCGACCAGTTCCCGGTGGAGGCCGTGTTCGGCATGCACAACTGGCCCGGCATGGCCGTGGGCACCTTTGCCGCGAGCCCGGGCCCGGTCATGGCATCGAGCAACGAGTTCCACATCGTCATTCGCGGCAAGGGCGCGCACGCCGCGTTGCCGCACAACGGCATCGATCCGGTGCCGGTGGCCTGCCAGATGGTGCAGGCCTTCCAGACCATCATCACGCGCAACAAGAAGCCGGTCGATGCCGGCGTGATCTCGGTCACCATGATCCACACCGGCGAGGCCACCAACGTGGTGCCCGACAGCTGCGAGATCCAGGGCACGGTGCGCACCTTCACCTACGAGGTCCTGGACCTGATCGAAAAGCGCATGCAGGAGATCGCCGAGCACACCTGCGCGGCGTTCGGCGCCACGGTGGAGTTCCAGTTCCATCGCAACTACCCGCCGACCATCAACCACGCGGCCGAAACCGTGTTCGCGCGCGAGGTGATGGCCGAGATCGTCGGGGCCGACCGGGTGGTGGACCAGGAGCCCACCATGGGCGCCGAGGACTTTGCCTACATGCTGCAGGCCCGCCCGGGCTGCTACGCCTTCATCGCCAACGGCGACGGTGCCCACCGCGAGATGGGCCACGGCGAAGGGCCTTGCATGCTGCACAACCCCAGCTACGACTTCAACGACGACCTGATTCCGCTGGGCGCCACGTTCTGGGTGCGCCTGGCCGAGAAGTGGCTGGGCCAGCCGCGCGCGGGGGGCGCCGCATGATCGACCTGCAGAAAGCTTTTGCGCCCTCGTACGCCCGCGCACGGGTGCAGTTCCTGGAAGGGGCCGCGGCCGCCGGCATGGCCATCACCAGCCACAACCACCCGTTGCCTGGGCGCGATGGCGAGGTGCTGGCCATGGACGTGGCGCTGGACGGCTCGCCCGATGCCGATCGGCTGCTGGTGGTCAGCAGCGCCTGCCATGGCGTCGAGGGCTATTGCGGCTCCGGCGTGCAGGTGTTCGCCACCCACGACGCCGAATGGCGCGCGCACGCCCGCGCCGCCGGCGTGGCGGTGCTCTACATCCATGCGCTCAATCCGCACGGGTTTTCCTTCGTGCGCCGTGTCACCCACGAGAAGGTGGACCTGAACCGCAACTTCCAGGACTTCGGCCAGCCGCTGCCGGTCAACGAGGCCTACGCCGAGCTGCACGCGCTGCTGCTGCCCGAGACCTGGCCGCCCAGCCCGGAGAACGAGGCCGCGATCGCCCGCTTCGTCGCGGAGCGTGGGCCGGGCCAATACCAGGCCGCGGTGTCCCAGGGGCAGCACGCGTTTGCCGATGGCCTGTTCTACGGCGGCGTCGAACCCACCTGGAGCAACCAGACGCTGCGCCAGGTGCTGAGAACCTTCGGTTCGCGCGCCCGGCGCATCGCCTGGATCGACCTGCACACCGGCCTGGGTCCCAGTGGCCTGGGCGAGCGCATCTTTGCGTGCGCCGACGACGACGCGGCGCTGGCCCGCGCCCGGGCCTGGTGGGGCGGCGGCGGGCAGACGCCGATCACGTCGATCTACGACGGCTCGTCCACCTCGGCCAGGCTGACCGGCCTGATGTGGACGGCGATGTACCAGGAGTGCCCGCAGGCCGAATACACCGGCATCGCCATGGAATACGGCACCCTGCCCATCACCGAAATGCTCGACGCCTTGCGCGCGGACCACTGGCTGCAACTGCACCCGGAAGCGCCCGACGAACTGAAGCGGGCGATCAAGCAGCAGGTGCTCGACGCGTTCTATGTCGACACCGACGAGTGGCGCGCACAGATCGTGGCGCAGGCGCGCCAGGCCATGTTCCAGGCTGTGGATGGTTTGAACACCCCCCTGCGCCGCTGACGCGGCTTTCCCCCTCTCTGGCGCGCCGCTTTGCGGCGCTTGGAGGGGGGGACGGCATCTCGGGCCGGCGGAGCCGGACCCTGGATACCCCTGGCTTTGGACTTCCCCTCGTTCGTTGCGGGTTTTCTCCCTCTCCCGCTGGCGGGAGAGGGCTGGGGTGAGGGTGGCGGTGCGGGGGGTTATTCGCTCTTCGTGGCTTCCAGGTAAAGCCGCTCCATGGCGTCGAGCGGCTCGATGGCGGCGGCCTTGGCATGCAGGGCCAGGGCGGTGTTCATCTGGCGCTGGCCTTCGAGCATGAGCAGTCCGCGGGCGTGTTCGGTCAGGGTGATGGCGGAATCCGGGTTGAGGCTGTGCGCCCTCTGGTACAGCGTCAGCCCCGTCTCGGCGCTCGCGCCGTAGGTCATCCGGCCGATCAGGGCGCCCACCTTGTCGATCACCTCGGCGTGGAAGGCGGCCAGGGCGAGGTGGGCGTCGGCGTGCTGGGGCGAGCGCTTGAGGGTGTTCTCCAGCGCGGTCTTGACGCGCTTGCCCAGGCCATTGGCCAATGCCTTGGCCACGCTGATGCCCTGGCTGTAGCGGCCCAGCGCGTAGGCCTGCCAGTACCAGGCGCCCGGGTTGTCGGGCTGGCGGGATTGCAGTTCCTCGGCGCGTTCGGCGGCCTTCAGCAACAGCGTCTCGCGGCGTTGCTCGCTGGGTTCGATGTAGTTGGCGTAAATGCAGGTGGCCTTGTTGGCCAGGTTCATGCCGGCGTCGCCCTGCGCCAGCCCGGCCTGCGCGGCGCGCTGGAACTCACCGTTGTGGAACAGCACCCAGCCTTCCAGCAGCTCCGGCGTGTCCGGTAGCGGCTCGGCATCGCCCTTGTGCAGGCGCGCCCAGTGCGCGCGCAGCCGATCGGCGTCGAACCGGATCGGCGACGGGTGCGGGCACGGGGTCCAGGCTTGCATCATGGGGCGACGGCCTCATTCGGCGGGCTGGTAGGCCCCGGTCAGCCGCAGCAGGTGCTGCCGCTGACCGCTCTCCAGATACGGCGCCAGCAGGTTCAGCACGTGATGGGCACCGCGCATGAGGGCCGCCTGGGCGTTGTCGGGTTCGAGCGCGTGGCGCGGGTCGCGCACGTATTCGAAGCTCAGCCAGTAGGTCAGAAGCACCACCATGCCGTTGGCCGTGGGTTCGACCTCGCGCGCGTCGATGTCCACCACGCCGCCGCGGCTCAGGCCCGCGAGCAGCATGCGGATCGCGCGCGTCTTGTTCTTGAGCACGGCCTGGAAGCGCGTCTCCAGCAGCCGGTTCTTGGACAGCAGGTCGTTCAGGTCGCGGTAGAGGAAGCGGTAGTTCCAGATGATCTCGAACAGCGAATGCAGGAAGAACCAGGCGTCCTCCACGTTGCGCACGTTGTCGCTGGCATTGAGCAGTTCACTCAGGGAGCGCTCGTAGCGCTCGAACAGGGAGTTGATCAGCTCGTCCTTGGCCGGGTAGTGGTAGTAGAGGTTGCCCGGGCTGATGCCGAGTTCGGCCGAGATCAGGGTGGTCGATACGTTGGGTTCGCCGAAACGGTTGAACAGCTCCAGCGTCACTTCCAGAATGCGTTCGGCGGTGCGGCGCGGGGCTTTCTTGGGCATTTCAGCATTCCGTCGCGTTCATGCCAATTGATGCTGGAGATCGTCCAGCGTGACGTGCAGGCGGTCGATGGCCTGGGTCGAGGTTTCGCGCCGGCTGCGGGATTTCGGCTCGACCAGATGGCGGTCCTGCGCATGGAGGGCATCCGGGTCGAGCGCCACGCCATGCCGCTTCAGCACGGGCGCGAGCTCGCGCATGCGTGCGCGCAGCGTCCGGCGGGTCTGCTGGTAGGCGTGCTCGGCCAGCTCGCGGCGCTGGCGGTAGCTGAAGGTGTTGGCAAGGAAGAGCTCCGCATCGCGCTGGTCGGGCTCGATCAGCACGATGTCGGTCTGCGGGTAGGCCCGCTCGTAGTGCTTGAACCCCAGCGCCAGGCGCGAATGGATCATCGAGCGGAAGGTCTGGCTCATCACCGTGGGCAGACCGCCCTCGATCAGCGAAGGAATGCGGTGGCGCTGGCGCGCCTGTGGATTGGCGTGGAACGGCACCAGCGGGTTGAGGCACAGCAGGAGGTCCATGCCCTCGTCGAGCGCGACGGTGGCGTGCAGGGTTTTCTTGAGCGCGCCATCGACATAGTGCCTGCCGTCGATGCACACCGGCGGAAACAGGCCCGGCAGGGCCGCGCTGGCCTGCACCGCGCGCGAGATCGGCACGTGGTCCCAGCCCGGGCGTCCGAACGGCGCGGCCTCGCCGGTGTCGAGTTCGGTGGCGACCAGGGTGAGCCGCGCGCGCAGTTGCCGGAAGTCGTTGGTGCGGCCCTCGCGGGCGAACAACTGCTCGATCTTGAGATGGATGTCCTCGTTGTCGAGCACCCCGGTGGGCAGCGCGGCACCCACGCGCTCGAAGGCATGGGCCAGCGGCTTGCGCTGCGCGCCCCAGGCCCACAGGGCGCTGCCCAGCAGCGCGGGCAGGCGTTGCAGCCGGCCGCCGAGTTCTTTCCAGGCTGGCTTCATCAGCCAGGAAGGATCGAAGTTGTCTTCCGTGGGCAGGTCTTCGATGAACGTTTCGCAAAGCTGGCGGGGTGTCCATCCATTGGCCAGCCCCGCGGCGATGAAGCCGCCGGCGGACACGCCCACGTAGTGGTCCAGGTCGTTGAAGTCGAGGCCATCGAGGCTTTCGTCGAGCGCGCAAAGGGCGCCGATTTCGTAGATGGCGCCCAATGGACCGCCTCCGGCCAGCGCCAGGGCGATGCGCGGGCGTGCCGACGGTCTTTTCCGTCGATGGGCGTCCTGACGGGCGCTGGGGGCAGAAGCGGAAATCGGTGATTTCATGCGTTCGAGTGTAGACCGCGCAATGGCTTGAAACTGCTGCATTGCAGCATCTGCGGTGAACGCAAAAAAGGGGCGCCAAGCGCCCCTTTTGCGGTTCATGGCCCGTCGCGGACTCAGGCGGCCTTGGTGGCGCGCGAGGTCTTGCGGGCAGCCGACTTCGCAGCCGCCTTGGCAGGTGCGGCCTTGGCAGGGGCCGGCTTGCGCGCTGCCTTGGCTGCGGGCTTGCCGCCGAGACGCTGCACGTTGCGATTGAGTTCGTCGATGCGGGCGATCAGGGCGTCGACGTCGCGGGCCGAGGGCACGCCCAGCTTGTTCAGGGCCTTGGCCACGCGTTCCTCGAACAGGTTCTCCAGCTTGTCCCATTGGCCCGTGGCCTTGGACGAGATTTCGTTGGCCATGCTGTTCATGCGGCTGGAGGCCTCGGAGATGCGCTCCTCGGCAGCCGCCTGGGTCTTGCGCTGGATCGAAAGGCCTTCCTTGACCAGCGTATCGAAGGCCTTGCCGCCTTCTTCCTGGGCCTTGGCGAAGGCGCCCAGGCCGGCCAGCCAGATCTGCTGCGCCGAATCCTTGATGGCGCTCGACAGGGGCGATCCGGCGGCGGACGCTTTGGCGGATGCGGTGGATTTCTGGACCTTCTTGACCATGGAGACTCCTGTGTGAGGCAAGTGGATTGGGGGGTGCGCCGCCGGATCGCGATGGATCCGGCGCAGCGATTCGATGGGCGCACTGTACGGTGTGTCCGGCCGGGCTGTGTAGGGGCACGCAACTAATCGGAGCCCCGCCAACGCGGGTTTGTGCGGAATGGATGGTGCAAGCGCATGGTGAAGAATGGCGGGATCATTCCACCTCCCATTTCCTTCAGGAGACATCGATGCATTACTTCGTCACCGGCGCCACCGGCTTCATCGGCAAGCGGCTTGTCAAGAAACTGCTGGAGCGCAAAGGAGCGGTGGTGCACTTCCTGATCCGCCAGGAAAGCGAGGGCAAGGTGGCCGGCCTGCGCGCCTACTGGGGCGTGAGCGCCGCGCGCGCGGTCCCGGTGTTCGGCGACCTGACAGCGAAGAAGCTGGGCGTGAGCGCCGACGCCATCAAGGCGCTCAAGGGCCGGATCGACCACTTCCACCACCTCGCGGCGGTGTACGACCTGGAGGCCGATGCCGAGAGCCAGATCGCGGTGAACGTGGACGGCACGCGCAACACGGTGGCGTTCGCCCAGGCGATCGGCGCCGGGCACTTCCACCACGTGTCGTCGATCGCCGCGGCCGGCCTGTACGAAGGCGTGTTCCGCGAGGACATGTTCGACGAGGCCGAGGGCCTGGATCACCCGTATTTCATGACCAAGCACGAGAGCGAGAAGATCGTGCGCGAGGACTGCAAGGTGCCCTGGACGGTGTACCGCCCCGCCATGGTGGTAGGCGACAGCACCACGGGCGAGATGGACAAGATCGACGGCCCGTACTACTTCTTCAAGCTCATCCAGCGCATGCGCCAGCTGCTGCCGCCCTGGATGCCCACCGTGGG
>CAZFOT010000040.1:0-21631 GCA_964520365.1 uncultured Hydrogenophaga sp. | reverse complement strand
TCGCGCGCTACATCACCACGCCCAAGGGCGAGATTGCGGGCAAGGTGCTGCGGGTGGACGACCTGGCCGATTCGGGCGTCACCCTCAGGGCGGTGATCGAACTGCTCAGGAACAACTACCCGCCGATCACGGAACTGCGCAGCGCGGTGATCTGGACCAAGCAGCTCTCCACGTTCACGCCCGACTACTCGGTGGAGTTCCTGCCCACCAACCCGTGGATCCATCAGCCTTTCGAGGGCTACGACGCGATGCGGCCGGCGCAGCTCCTGGAAAAATGGAAGCTTTGAGCCGAATGAGCGATCTCCTCACCACCAGGCTGATCCACCATCCCTACACGCCCCCCGCGGGGTTCGATGCCGTCGCGCCGGGGGTGCACAAGGCATCGACCGTCATTTTCCCCAACGTCCAGGCCCTGCGCACGCAGGAGTGGAAGGACAAGAGCGGCTACACCTACGGCCTGCACGGCACGCCCACCACGTTCACCCTGGAGGAGCGCATCGCCACCCTTGAAGGGGGCCGGTTCTGCGTGCTCGCGCCCAGCGGCCTCAGTGCCCTGGCCCTCGTGGACATGGCGTTTCTCGGCCACGGCGACGAGCTGCTGCTGCCCGACAACGCCTATGGCCCGGGCAAGGCCTTTGCCGAAGGCGAACTCAAGCGCTGGGGCATTGCGCACCGGTTCTACGACCCGATGGACCCCGCCGATCTGGCGGCCAAGCTGAGTCCGGCCACCCGCCTGGTCTGGCTGGAGGCGCCCGGGTCGATCACGCTGGAGTTTCCCGACCTGCCCGCGCTGGTGGCCGTGGTGCGCGAGGCCAACGGCCGGCGCGCGGATGCGCGCCCGATCGTCACGGCGCTGGACAACACCTGGGGCGCCGGCATTGCGTTCAATGCCTTCGATCTTGGGGTGGACGTCTCCATGCAGGCCCTGACCAAATACCCCAGCGGCGGCGCCGACGTGCTGATGGGTTCGGTGGTCACGCGCGACGAGCGTCTGCACCAGACGGTGCTGATGGCCCACATGCGGCTGGGGCTGGGCGTGGGCGCGAACGACGCAGAACTGGTGCTGCGCGGCCTGCATTCGGTGGCGCTTCGCTACCACGCCCAGGACGCCACCGCGCGCGACCTGGCGGCCTGGATGCGGCAGCAGCCGGGCGTGGCCAGGGTGCTGCATCCCGCATTGCCCGATTCTCCGGGCCATGAAGCCTGGAAACGCGACGCCAGGGGCGCGGCCTGCCTGTTCAGCGCGGTGTTCGACCCGTCGATTCCCCGGCACCGCATCGATGCGTTCTGCGACGCCTTGCGGCTGTTCCGCCTTGGCTGGAGCTGGGCCGGGCCGATCAGCCTGTGCGCGCCGTACGACGTGCCATCGATCCGCTCCGCTCCATGGCCTCACAAAGGCGGCCTGGTCCGTTTCGCCGTCGGGCTGGAAGCGCTGGAAGACCTGCGCGCCGATCTGGCGCAGGCGCTGCCTGTGCTGACGACCTGACTTTTTCCTCACCTCCAAAGAAAGACAGTCTTGGCCACTCCCAACTACGGATTTGAAAAGCGCCAGCGCGAACTCGCCAAAAAGAAGAAGAAGGAAGAAAAGCTCAGAGCCAAGGCCGCCGGCAAGCGGCAAGAGGGCTCCGAAACGCCCGGTGGCCAGGACGAACCGGGCACCCAGGGCGACGCCGCGCCCCAGGCCGACAACTCCGGCAACGCCGGCTGAGCCGTTGCGTTGCCGCGCCGGCCCGCCCGGCTATTGCGAGAGCAGGAGCTTGCGCATCTCGGGCCAGACGTTGGCCAGCATGATGGGCTGTGCGTTTTCGTTGGGGTGAATGCGGTCGCCCTGGAACAGCTTGGTGGGATCCTCGATGTCGGCCACGTTCCTGAGGAGGAAAGGCACCAGCGCCGTCTGCTCGGCCTTGGCCACGGTGGTGAAGACGTCGCGGAATTCCTGGGCATACCTGGCGCCGTAGTTGGGCGGCATTTCCATGCCCACCAGCAGCACCCTGGCCCCGGTCTCGCGCGAGAGCCGCGCCATCGTGGCGAGGTTGTCCCGGGTCGTGTTCAACGGCAGGCCGCGCAGCGCGTCGTTGCCACCCAGTTCGAGGATTACCAGCGCGGGGCGATGCTGGCGCAGCAGGGCCGGCAGGCGAGAGCGGCCGCCGGCGGTGGTGTCGCCGCTGACGCTGGCATTGACCACGCGGGCCGGCACCTTTTCCCGGCGCAGCCGTTCCTCCATCAGCGCCACCCAGCCGCGGCCGCGCGCAAGACCGTATTCGACGCTCATGGAGTCGCCCACCACCAGGATCAAGGGGCCTTCAGGCGCTGCGGCCGCCTGCGCCATCGTCCGGGCGCATGTCCCCACGGAAATGGCCGCGGCGGCCAGGACGTTAAAGTGACGTCGTTTCAACTTGAGAAGTCCTTCCATGTCCGATGTGATGATTGCGGTCCAGCATGTGTTCAAGACGGTGACCGACTCCACCGGATCGCTGACCATTTTGCGCGATATCGATTTCACCCTGTCCAGAGGGGAAACCGCCGCCATCGTGGGCGCGTCCGGATCGGGCAAGAGCACGTTGCTGTCGATCGTCGCCGGCTTGGATACGCCCACCAGCGGAACGGTTCACATCGACGGCGTCGATCTGTTCGCCCTGGATGAAGACCAGCGCGCGGCGCTGCGTTCGCAGAAGGTGGGCTTCGTGTTCCAGAGCTTCCAGTTGCTGGGCAACCTCACCGCGCTGGAGAACGTGATGCTGCCGCTGGAGCTGGCCGGCCGGCGCGATGCCCGGGCCACGGCCACGCAGATGCTCCAGCGTGTGGGCCTGGGGGAGCGGTTGTCGAGCTACCCCAAGGTGCTCTCGGGCGGCGAACAGCAGCGGGTGGCGCTGGCCAGGGCGTTCGTCGTCCAGCCCGCGGTGCTGCTGGCCGACGAGCCCACCGGCAGCCTGGACTTCGCCACCGGCGCCCGGATCATGGAGCTGATGTTCGACCTGAACCGGGAGCAGGGCACGACGCTGGTGCTGGTCACGCACGACCGGGGCATCGCACAGCGCTGCGAGCGGCGCATCACGATCGAGGCAGGCCAGGTCGCCGCGGAACCCGAGGCATTTCAAGACTGATCGCCGCTGCATCGATAATGGCGCGATGTCTTCCCCCAAAGTGCTGTTCGGCTTCCACGCCGTGGGCGTGCGGCTGAAAACCGCGCCGCAATCCATCATCGAGATCTACTACGAGCCCACCCGGCGCGACGCGCGCATGCGCCAGTTCCTGGAGCGCGCCCGCGAGGCCAAGGCCCGCTTGATCGAAGCCGACGGTCTGCGCATCGCCAAGCTCGCGGGCAGCCATGGGCATCAGGGCGTGGCCGCGCGGGTGGAGGCGATCGCCCAGGCGCGCTCGCTCGACGACCTGCTCGAGCAGCTCGAACCCACCGGCGTGCCGCCACTGCTGCTGGTGCTCGACGGCATCACCGATCCGCACAACCTCGGTGCCTGCCTGCGCGTGGCCGACGGCGCCGGCGCGCACGCCGTGATCGCGCCCAAGGACCACGCGGCCGGCATCAACGCCACCGTGGCCAAGGTGGCCAGCGGCGCGGCCGAGACCATGCCGTACTTCATGGTGACCAACCTCGCGCGCACGCTGGGCGAACTCAAGGAGCGCAACATCTGGGTCATCGGCACCAGCGACGACGCGCCGAAAACGCTCTACCAGGTGGACCTCAAAGGTCCGGTGGCGCTGGTGCTCGGCGCCGAGGGCGCGGGCATGCGCCAGCTCACGCGCAAGACCTGCGACGAACTGGTGAGCATTCCCATGGCCGGCGCGGTGGAAAGCCTGAACGTCTCGGTGGCCAGCGGCGTGTGCCTGTACGAGGCGCTGCGCCAGCGCAGCTGAGGCCAGGCAGCATGCGCGAGACGGTGCGCGGCTGGGTTCGCGAGGCGCGCCACGTCGCGGTGCTCACCGGCGCGGGCATGAGCGCCGAATCCGGCGTGCCCACCTTCCGCGATGCGCAGACCGGACTGTGGGCGCATTTCAACCCGCAGGATCTCGCCACCGAAGCGGCCTTTCGCGCCCACCCGCAGCGCGTGTGGGACTGGTACGCGCACCGCCGCGAGATGATCGCCACGGTGCAACCCAACGCAGGCCACGCGGCGCTGGCGGCGTTCGCGCAACGGCACCCCGGCCGCCTCACGCTGATCACCCAGAACGTGGACGGCCTGCACCAGCAGGCGGGGAACGCCGACGCCCTGGCCCTGCACGGGAACATCGCCGAAGACCAGTGGCTGGACACGCCGCGCGCCTGCTGCCAGGGGGATGCCAACGAGCCGGGACGGCCGCCGCGCTGCCCGGTGTGCGGCAACCTGCGCCGCCCGGCCGTGGTCTGGTTCGGCGAGAGCCTGCCTGCGGCCGCGCTCGACGCGGCGGAGCGGGCCGCGCGCAGCTGCGAGCTGATGCTGGTGGTGGGCACCTCGGGCGAGGTCTATCCCGCCGCCGGTCTCGCGCTCACGGCGCACCAGTGCGGCGCGCGTGTGGTGATCGTGAACCCTGAGCCCACATCGCTGGATGCCGTGGCCGAGCTGTGCCTGAGGGAAGCGGCGGCGGTGTGCCTGCCGTTGTTGATGGACTGAAGGCGCCCTACCAGGGCAACGTGAACGTCTTGCCGTTGCAGAACGACTTCATCGCCTCCTGCACGCCTTCCTTGTAGCCCAGGCCCGAGTCCTTGATGCCGCCGAAGGGCGTGAGCTCGATGCGGTAGCCCGGCACTTCCCACAGGTTCACGGTGCCGACCTTGAGTTCGTGCGCGAAGCGGGTGGCGTAGTCCATGCGGTTGGTGCAGATCCCCGACGACAGGCCGTAGGCCGTGCCGTTCGAGATCGCGATGGCCTCGTCGATGTCGCGGAAGGCGATGATGGGCGAGACCGGTCCGAAGGTCTCCTCGCGCACCACGGTCATCTCGGGCCGCACCTGGTCGATCACGGTCGGGGCGTACAGCGCGCCCTCGCGCTGGTTGCCGGTCAACAACCGCGCGCCTTGCGACACCGCTTCGTTCACCAGTTCCTCGAAACGGGCCGCGGCCTGCGCGTCGATCACGGTGCCCATGTCCATGCCGCCATCCATGGGGTCGCCGTGTTTCCAGCGGCGCGTCTTCTCGACCACGAGCTCGGTGAAGTCCGCGGCCACCGATTCCTGCACCAGCATGCGCTTGACGGCGGTGCAGCGCTGGCCCGAGTTCTTGTACGAGCCCTGCATCGCGAGGTCGGACGCCTTGTCCAGGTCGGCGTCCTCCATCACGATCAGCGGGTCGTTGCCACCGAGTTCCAGCACGATGCGGCGGTAGCCGGCCTTGGCGGCGATGTACTTGCCGATGGGCACGCCGCCGGTGAAGGTGATCAGGTCCACGTGCTCGTTGACCAGCATCTCGTCGGCGATCTCGCGCGGGTCGCCGGTGATCACCTGGAACATCTCGGGCGGCAGGCCCGCCTCGTAGAGGATGTCGGCCAGGAAATACGCCGAGAGCGGCACCTTCTCGGAGGGCTTCAACACCATGCGGTTGTTGGTGGCGATGCTGGGCACCACCTTGTGCGCCACCTGGTTCATCGGGTGGTTGAACGGCGTGATGGCCGTGATCACGCCCTGCAGCGGCTCGCGCAGGGTGATCACCTTGCGCTTCTTGCCGTGCGGCGTGAGGTCGCAGGAGAACACCTGGCCGTCGTCGCGCAACGCCTCGTTGGCGCCGAACACCAGCACGTCGGCCACGCGGCCGATCTCGTACATCGAGTCTTTTTTGCACAGGCCCGACTCGAGCGTGATGAGGGTCGAGGCTTCGTCGGCACGCGCCCGCAGCAGGGCCGAGGCCTTCTGCAGGATGTTGGAGCGCTCGTAGCGCGTCAGCGTGGCCTGGTAGGCGTTGGCGATGCGGTAGGCGCGCCGCACGTCGTCCAGCGTGGCCAGGGGCACGGTGCCGACGCGCTCGCGCGAGTAGGGGTTGATCACGTCCAGGGTGCGGTCGCGGGCGATGCGCTCGCCGCCGATGCGCAGCGCCTCGGCGCGGAAATGCTCGCTGTCGCGCAGGGGGTTGCGTGCGTTCATGCCAGGGTCTCCTCGGCGGTGCCAATGAAGTTCCTGCCGCGCGCGCCACCCTGGGCGTGCAGCACCATCTGTTCGGCTTCTTCGTCGCTCACGCCGTAGTCGCTGAAGCGTGTCTTGACGCCCAGGCCTTCGATGAAGTGGGCGAGGCGCGCCGGCGCGTCCGACAGCGGCAGGCCCAGCGCCTGGCCGAGTACCGCGTCGCGGTCGGCGCGCTGGCCGATCGCGCGCTGCAGCACCATGGGCAGCGAGAAGGAGCAGGCGATGCCGTGCGGGATGCCGTAGCGCAGCGTCATCTCGTAGGAAATGGAGTGCGCCAGCGCGGTCTTGGTGTTGGAGAAGGCCATGCCGGCCTTCAGCGCGGCCAGCGCCATGCGGCCGCGCAGTTCCACGCTGCCGAGTTCGCGCATCAGGCGGGGCAGCACGTCCAGGATGTCGCTCACGGCGGAGATGGCGAGCGTGTCCGACAGCGGGTTGGCGTTGACGTTCCAGATCGACTCCAGCGCATGCGACAGGGCGTCCAGGCCGCTCTGCAGCGTGACCGAGGCGGGCAACGACAGCATCAGCTCCGGGTCGATCAAGGCCACGCTGGGCCAGGTCTGCGGCAGGTGCAGCGAGTACTTCTGCTGCCGGCCCCGGTCCCAGATCGTGGCCCAGGGCGTCACCTCGCTGCCGGTGCCGGCCGTGGTGGGCACCGCGATCAGTGTCTTGCAGCGCGTCGGCGTGAACGGGCGCTCGCCGGCCAGGCCGGCGATGAGTTCGCCGAAGCGCCCGCTGTCGTCGGCCACCATCAGTGCCTTGGCGGTGTCGATCGCACTGCCGCCACCGACCGCCACGATCACCTCCACGTCGGCGTGGTCGCGCCAGAAGTCCTCGTAGGTGCGGGACAGCTCGGCCACATCCGGGTTGGGCAGCACCTGGTCGATCACGCAGGCCAGTTGCGCGCCCAGCACCTCCTCGATCCGGGCCAGCAGCCCGAGCCCGCGCGCCTCCGGGAAGGTGACCAGGGCAGCCCGGCGGCCCCCCAGCAGCTTTGGCAGGGACAGCAGGGCTCCCGGCCCGTACACGCTCTGCACGGGGTTGAAGTAGTTCGCGGTCATGGTCTAGCCCGTCGTGACCACGGCGTGGTTGAGCGCCAGGTCGAAGATGTCGAAATTGCGCAGCCGGCGCCCCGGTGCGAGGCCTTGCAACTGGCGGTTGAAGAGCATCGGCACCTTCTGTTCGGACAGGCCGCCGTGCGAACGCAGCGGCACCGTGAGACCGCTCAGGTCGTGTTCCGCCGCGCGCGTGCCCAGCACCGTGAGGTGATCGGAGATCACCACCAGGTCGCCGATGCGGTCGGGCGGCAACTCGAAGCGCGCGGCCGCCTCGTCGCGGGTCAGCACCGCCTCGATGCCGTCGTGGGTCATGAGTGCGCTGGCGATGGCGCGGGCGTCGGTGCCCGGCGCCAGGTACACGGTGGCGAACGAGCCCAGCGCACCGTGGTGCACCACATAGGGGTCGGTGATCGGCAGGATCACGCGGCTGCCGCCGGCTCCGGCCGTGTCGTCCAGCACTTCCTGCAGGAACACAATGCGCGGGCGGCCCGCGGCGTCGGTCTTGGGGCTCATGCCGTGGTCGGCGGTCAGCCCGATCACCGCGCCGAGCGCGTCCAGTTGCGCGAGGTAGCCGTCCATCATGGCGTAGAAGTCGTTGGCGCCCTGCGTGCCCGGTGCGCATTTGTGCTGCACGTAGTCGGTGGTGGACAGGTACATCAGGTCGGGGCGGCGCGTCTCCAGCAGCTTCACGCCGGCGGCGAACACGAACTCGCTCAGGTCGGCGCTGTAGACCGAGGGCACGGGTTTGCCCACCAGTTCCAGCACCTGGTCGATGCCGCTGTCCGCCACGGTCGCCTTGTCGGCTTTCTCGGCCGAGAAGCAGATGCCGCCTTCGAGCTGGTGGCCCAGCAGGGTGCGCAGCTTGTCCTTGGCCGTCACCACCGCCACGCTGGCGCCGGCCCGGGAAAACGCCGCCAGCAGCGTTTCGGCGCGCAGGTAGGCCGGGTCGTTCATCATCACTTCCTTGCCGAGCGCCATGTCCAGGAAGTAGTTGCCGCAGATGCCGTGCACCGAAGGCGGTGCGCCGGTGACGATGGACAGGTTGTTCGGGTTGGTGAAGCTCGGCACCACGCAGTCGCCCACCAGCGAAGTCCCTTTGGCCAGCATCTTCGCCATGAAGGGCGCCACGCCGGCCTGGATGGCCTGGGTGATGTAGTCGGGCTCGCAGCCGTCCACGCACACCACCACCACCGGCTGCGCCGGCTTGCTGTATTCGCGGTGATTGACCTTGAGTTTGAAATTGTCCGGTGCCATATCAACGAGCTCCTTGTTGGATCCAGGCGCGCAGCTTGCTGGAAACGTAGTCGGCGGTCATGACCATGGCCACGATCACGAGAATGCAGGTGGCCGTGTCCTGGTACTGGAACAGCTTCATGCTGCCCACCAGTTCGAAGCCGATGCCGCCCGCGCCCACCATGCCCAGCACGGTGGCCTGGCGCAGGTTGGTCTCGAAGCGGTAGAGGATGACGGCGATCCAGGCGGTGACCACCTGCGGGATCACGCCGAAGATGATGATCTGGATCGGCCCGGCGCCGGTCGATCGCAGCGCCTCGATCGGGCCCTGGTCGATGTCCTCGATGGACTCGGCGAAGAACTTGCCCAGCATGCCGGCGCCGTGCAGCGCCAGGGCCAGCACGCCGGGGAACGGGCCCAGGCCGACCGCCGCGACGAAGATCAGCGCGAGGATGATCTCGTTGATGCCACGCATGATGTTGAGCACCTGGCGCATGAGGTGGAACACCGCGATGTTGGGTGAGATGTTGCGTGCGGCCAGGAAGCACATCGGCACCGCCAGCACGATGGCCAGCAAGGTGCCCCAGATGGCGATCTGCACCGTCTCGATCGCCGGCTTGACCAGCTTGCTGGCGAACTCCCAGTTGGGCGGGAACATGCGCGAGAGGAAGTCGCCGATCCAGGGCGCGCCCTTGGCCAGTTCGTTGAAGCTGACCTGACTGCCGATGGCGGCCCACCAGACGACGGCCAGCCCGGCCACGGCCGCCGCCACGTATTTCCACCAGCCGTCGTTGCCGCCGCTCTTGGCGACGAGGAGGTTGTAGCGTCCGATGCCGATCATGATTGCTCCAGGGCGAGTTGAGGGGCCGCGGCGGCTTGCTGCGGCGCGGGCGAGAAGGCGGCGGGATCTTCAGGTGTGGCCGGAGTCGGCGCATCGAGACCGCCAGGGTAGATGCGCTGCAGCACCTCTTCGGTCAGTTCGTCCGGCCGCCCTTCGAACACGACGCGGCCGGCGGCCACACCGATGACGCGCTGGCCGAACTCGCGTGCGTAGTCCACCTGGTGCAGGTTGCAGATCACCGTGATGCCGGACTCGCGGCTCGCCTGCTGCAGGTAGCGCAGCACCTTGCGCGAGGTCTTGGGGTCCAGGCTGGCCACGGGCTCGTCGGCCAGGATCACCTTGGGGTGCTGCGCCAGTGCGCGGGCAATGCCCACGCGCTGCTTCTGCCCGCCCGAGAGGGTGTCGGTGCGCACGTCGGCCTTGTGCTCCAGCTCGACGCGGCGCAGGCACTCGTGCGCGGCCGCGATGTCCTCGCGCGGGAACAGCTGGAACCAGGACAGCAGCGCGGGCATGGAACCCAGGCGCCCGGTGAGCACGTTCTTCAGCACCGACAGGCGCGGCACCACGTTGTAGTGCTGGAAGATCATGGCCACGTCGCGGCGCACCTTGCGCAGGCCCGCGCGGTCGCCGCGCGAGACCTCGCCGTCCACCCGGATCTCGCCATGCGTCGGCTCGGCCAGGTGGTTGATGCAGCGCAGCAGCGTGGACTTGCCCGCGCCCGAGGCGCCGAGGATCACGACGAACTCGCCTTTGTCGACCTTCAGGCTGACGTCGTGCAAAGCCACGAAGTCGCCGTAGCGCTTGGTGAGGTTGCGGATCTCGATCATTTCATCTTCCTCAGATCGAGATTGAGCAGCTTGGCCGTGTCGCGGATGACGTTGTAGGCCGCGTCGTTGGTGGGGTGGAAGCCGTTGAGCTGGCCCTGGTCGGACCAGGGAATGTCCTTGACCTGCAGGAAGGCGGCCTGCACGCGCTGCTTCAGGTCGGCCGGCAGATCGGTGCGCCACACGGTGGGTGACTCGGGGATCGGGTCGGACTTCCACACCTCGACCAGGTCCTCGCGCCTGGCCAGGCCCTTGGCGATGGCGGCGTCCAGGATGCGGTCGGCGATGGCCGCGGCGTCGATCTTCTTGTTCTGCACGGCGATCGCGCTGGAATCGTGCGAGCCCGAGAAGATCACGCGGCCGAAGTCCTTGTCGGTGTCGAAGCCGGCCTTCATCAGACCGGCCTTGGGGAACAGGTGGCCCGACGTGGAGCTGGGATCGACGAAGGCGAAGGTCTTGCCCTTGAGGTCGGCCACCGTCTTGATGCCGCTGTCCTTGTGTGCGATCACCTGGCTGTGATAGAAGGTGCGCCCGGCCTTCTTGGTCTCGGCCACCGCGAAGGCCTCGATCGGCGCGATGGTGGCGCCCAGCACGTAGGAGAACGGGCCGAGGTAGGCCACGTCCAGGCGCCTGGAGCGCAGCGCTTCGATCACGCCGTTGTAGTCGGCCGCAACGAAAGGCTTGACCTCCATGCCGAGCGCGGCCGACAGCATGTCCATCATCTTCTGGCTGTTGGCGATCATGGCGCGCGAGTCTTCCGACGGGATCAGGCCCACGGTCAGGACCTGCTGCTGCGAGAGGGCCGGGAAAGCCAGTGTGCCGGCTGCGGCGGCCGCGGTGCTCAAGAGCACCTTTCTGCGATTCATCATGAGTTTGTCTCCGGTTTTTGATGCTTCAAGTTGCTCCATCTCTGTCGGGCACGACGGGGGATGGACCTGGAGTGGGTGACCGTTTCTCGTGGGGCCTGTACCGCTCTGGACGCAGTAAACCATCCCGGATAGGATTCGACAAATTCAAAGATTTTCAGATTTCTATACATTTTTTCTATGCGACTCACACAACTCCGTTCGTTCTACGCGGTGGCCCGCATGGGCAGCTTCACCAAGGCGGCGGAGCACCTGCATGTGAGCCAGCCCACCATCACCACGCAGGTGCGCTTCCTCGAAGAGAGCTACAAGGTCGAGCTGTTCCACCGCAGCGGGCGGCGCGTGCAGCTCACCCAGCTGGGCGAACAGCTGATGCAACTCGCGCAGCAGATATTCAGCCTCGAGGCGGACGCGGTGAGCCTGCTGGGCGACGCGGGCGAGCTGCGCACCGGCCATCTGCGCGTGGCGGCCGTGGGCCCCTACCACGTGACGCACATGCTGGCGGACTTCAGCCAGCACTACCCCGACATCAAGGTCAGCGTGAGCACCGGCAATTCGCAGGACGTGCTCGACCGCCTGCTGGATTACCGGGCCGATGTCGGCGTGCTGGCGCAGCTGGTCAAGGACGACCGTTTCCTGTCGGTGCCGTTCAGCCGCCACCCGGTGGGCATCTTCACGTCCTCATCGCACCGCTTCGCGCGGCGCCGCAGCATCCGCCTGGCCGAGCTGCAAGGCGAGCGCATGATCCTTCGCGAACAGGGTTCCACCACGCGCAAGGCGCTGGAGTTGGCCCTGGAGAAGGCGCGCGTGGTACCCGACGTGGTGATGGAGATCAGCAGCCGCGAAGTGATCCGCGAGGCCGTGGCCCAGGGCATCGGCATCGCCGCCGTCTCCGCGGTGGAATACGTGCCCGGACCGGGCCTGCACATGGTGGGCATCAGCGATGCCGACATCTTCACCTACGCCCACGTGCTGTGCCTGGCCGAACGCCGCTCCATGCGCATGGTCAAGGCCTTCTTCGACACGGTGTCGCCGCCCGTCGAAGACACGCCCAAGCCGACCCGAAAGCGGTGAGCCCGCGCGCATGCCCGGCGGTGCGTACGCGGGACGGCCCGGCGCCGTCGGTGGCTCAAGGGCTCGAGGCCCGCGCCAATGGCAGGCAGATGTCGGTCAGCAGATCGGCCGGCGCGGTGTCGCGCGGGTTGTTCAGGTATTCCTCGAACACCGGGGCGTCGCCCACCTCATAGCCGCTGTTCACCAGCCAGTGGCCGTACAGCCACTGGTAGGCCGCGCGCATGGTGGCGTAGGGCCCGCGGTGACGCAGCACGGCGCAGGGGCCTCCGCCGACCTCGAAGGCCACCAGCGGTGGCGCCACCTCGATGTTCGCGGACACGGACAGGCCGGCGCGCGAGCACAGTTGGTTCTCGGGCACCGCGGACGGGTCGTCGAGGTACTCGGCGATCCAGCGCGAGTCCGCACTGATCCGGCCGAGCGCCGCGAGCTGCACATAGCTGCGCTCGAAGGCCTTGCCGATGGCCATGTAGCTGCCCTTGTGGTCCAGGCCGGCCAGCCGCACGCACGGCAGCTCGCGCACCTGCACCTCGTAACCCGAGGGTGCGGCCCGCGCCGCCTCCGCCAGGCGGAAGGCCACGTGCCCGCCTTGCTGGCGGTACTGCAGCGGGCTCATGCCGTAGGCCACGCGGAACGCGCGTGCAAACGACTGCGCGTTGGGGTAGCCACAGCGGCGCGCGAGCTGCTCCACCGGCAAGTCGGTGTTGGCCAGGTAGCCCGAGGCCCGGTGCAGCCGCAGCCGGCGCACCGTGACCGCGATGGTCTCGCCGTGCAGCGCGTGGTAGACGCGGTGCCAGTGGTAGGGCGAAAGGTGCGCCACCTCGGCCAGGCGATGGAGGTCGAGCGGCTCGTCCAGGTGGTCGTGCAGGTAGGCGATGACACGCCCCAGCCGCTGCTGGTAGTCGGTCCAGCCGTGACCCGGGTTCATGCGGCGGTGTCGTCCCGCAGGCCGATCAGGATCTCGATCTCGCCGTTGGCGCGGTAGCGCTCGCAGTCGGCCACGAAGGCCTTGGGCAGGTCGTCGCGCTGCCAGACTTCCTGCCACACGGCGCCCACCTGGTCGAACCGGTTCGGCGGCACGGTGAACACCGCGCATGCCGAAGCCGGCAGCACGGCGTGGCTCATGCCCGGCGGCACGGCCTGCGAGCTGGAGACCGGCGCGCCGATGATCAGCGAGTAGATGCCGCGGTTGTTCACGCCGGCGTTCTCGAAGTGCGTGTAAACCGCGTACACCTCGTCCGTGAGCTTGCCCGGAATGCGAGCGAGCACGTCGTCCGTGGAGAAGCGCTGCCAGTGCGGCGGGATGGTGTGCATGGCCTCATCGTTGGAGGTTCTGAGCTCGATGCCCATGATGCGGATGGCGGTGTCTTGCTGGACGATGTGCATGAAGAGGCTCCTGTGAATGGGGTTCAGGGTCCTCAATCTAGCCGCATCGGTCTGACGATTCTTGCGGAGTTGCGGGCTCTTACAGCACGAGCTCCCAGGTCTCGCCCACCAGGTCGTGGCCGTAGCCATGGTAGGCCTCGCTGTGCACGAGCGCAAAGCCGCGCCGGGCGTAGATGGCACGCGCCGCCAGCAGGTTGCTGTTGGTCCACAGCACCATCTTGGTGTAGCCCTTGCCGCGCGCGAAGGCCAGGCATTCGTCGGTGAGGCGCGCGCCCAGGCCCAGGCCGCGCGCCGCGGGCGTGAGGATCAGCATGCGCAGTTGCGCCTCGGTCTCGCCCTTGCGCACCACGAACACCGAACCCACTCGCTCGCCGTCGAGCTCGGCGATCCAGCCGCGTTCCCAGGCCGGGTCGTGCTGGCGGATCATGCCGGCCGCGATCTCGGCCACCAGGGCTTCGAACTCGCTGTTCCAGCCGTATTCGCGCGCGTAGAGGGCGCCATGCTGCTGCACCACCCAGCCCATGTCGCCCGGGCGCGGGTCGCGCAGCACGGCGGTATGGGAAGGCGTGCCGGCGTCCGGCTCGAGCAGGGCCTGCGCGCGCGACAGCGCCGCCACCAGCGCCTCGCGGCAGACCTCTGGCAGAGGCTCCAGCAGGCGGGCGGCCTCGTCGCGCGAGCGCTGTTGCAGCGGTTCGAAGACGGCTCGCCCCTCGCCGGTGAGTGCCAGCGCCTGCTGCCGGCCATCCACGGGCGAGGGAGTTCGCGTGATCCAGCCGGCGGTGCCGAAGCGCCGCAGGATGCGGCTGAGGTAGCCCGCGTCGAGCACCAGCCGGCGCGACAGCTCGCTCGCGGTGCAGGGCGCGTGGTGGGCGAGTTCATAGAGCACGCGCACCTCGGTGAGCGAAAACGCGCTGCCCAGGTAGGGGTCGAGCAGGCCGGTGCGCTGGGTGTAGAAGCGGTTGAAGGCGCGCAGTGCGCGCACCTGTTCCGGATCGACGGGGGCCTTGGTGCCGGTAGCGGTGTGGGGCAAAGGGGTGGACATGACCGGCATTCTGTCCCAGTAGATTGACTTTGGCAATCTTATATTTGACTAAGTCAATCATTGGTACCGCCCAGACCCGAATCCCGGACCGGCATGGAGCCTGCACGTTAAAGTACCGGTCGGCCCGAAAACATCCGCGCCGCAGCAGGCGGGCGCTTTCCATCACTGAGGAGGTTCCATGGACATCGTTGAACGCGTCAAGGCCATTTTGCTCAAGCCCGCCGAGACCTGGCCGGTCATCGAGCAGGAGGCCACCGACACGGGACGCATCTACAAGGAGTACCTGGTCATCCTGGCGGCCATTCCCGCGGTGGCCGGCTTCATCGGGATGAGCCTGATCGGCTTCGGTGGATTCGGCATGAGTTTTCGCGTGCCGATTCTTGCCGGGCTGGGCAACATGGTGGTGGGCTACGTGCTGTCGCTGGTGATGGTCTACGTCATGGCGCTGATCGCCAACGCCCTGGCGCCCACCTTTGGCGGCGAGAAAAACCTGCTCAACGCGCTCAAGCTCGTGGCCTATGGCAGCACGGCGGCGCTGGTCGGCGGCATTTTCAGCCTGTTGCCGGCCTTGTCCATGCTGGGGCTGGTCGCCGCGCTGTACTCCATCTATCTGATCTACGCGGGCATTCCCGTGCTCATGAAGGCGCCGGCCGGGAAGGCGGCGGGCTACACCGCCGTGCTGGTGGTGTGCGGCATCGTCGCCGGCCTCGTTCTGGCGGCGGCGAGCGCGCTGTTCGGCGGCGGCCGCGGCATGGGTCCCACGATGGGCGCGGGCTCGCCGAACATGTCGATCAAGGTGCCAGGGACCGAGATCTCGATCGACACCGGCAAGCTCGAAGAAGCCGCCCGCAAGATGGAGGAGGCCGGCAAGCGGATGGAGCAGGCCCAGGCCAAGGGCGACACGGCAGCGGCCGGCAAGGCCATGAGCGAGATGCTGGGCGCGGCGATGGGCGGGCAGGGCGGAAAGCCTTTTTCGCCGGATGAACTGCAGAAGTATGTGCCATCGACGCTGGAGGGCATGGCTCGCAGCGAGTTCGAGGCCCGCTCCGATGCCGCCATGGGCGTTTCGTTCTCCAGCGTCACGGCCGCCTACAAGGGCGATGGCCGTGGTGTGAGGGTCAAGGTGCAGGACATCGGATCGGTGCCTGCCCTGGCCATGGCCATGGGCGCTTGGGCACAGTCCACGGTCAATCGCGAGACCGACGACGAGGTGGAGCGCATCTTCCAGCGCGACGGCGTGTCGTTCAAGGAGTCCTATCGCAAGGACGGATCGCGCTCGGAAATGACGGTGATGCTTGCGAACGGCATCCTGCTGGAGTTCCAAGGCAACAAACTGGACATGGATGCCCTGCGCACCGCCGCGGCGGGCGTGGACACCAAGGGCCTGGCTCGGTTGAAGCGGGCGCAGTGAGAGGCCCTCGTACGGTTTTGCCTTCAAGCGTAGAACAAGGCGGGAGCCGCAGACAGTGCTGTAGCACGGCAAGGCGAATGCCCAGGCCCATGGCATTCCTGTCCGGTGCGGCCACCAGCATGCCCGCGAGCGCCGCCAGGGCGCCCGGCAGGCCGAAATGGCGTCCACCGATCATCATGGACAGGTTGACCACGTTGGGGCCGGGCATGATCTGGGCCACCGCCCAGTTCTCCACGAACTGATCGCGGGTCATCCAGCGCTTTTTCTCGACCAGCTCGCGCTGGACCACCGCCAGCACGCCGCCGAATCTCTGCAGGGCCAGCCATGCGAAGGACCAGAAAAGGTCGGCACGGGAACGGGGCGCGTTCAGCCTGCCCCGCCCCCCGGATCAGCCGGCGCCCAGCAGATCGCGCGCACGCTGCACCGTGAGCGGTTTGGTGATGAAGTCCCGGATCACCGGCATGTCTTCGGCGCGTTGCCGATCCCGGGGCGCATCGGACGAGGTCAGCAGCATCAGCCGCACCGTGGACCTGCCGTCGAGCAGGGGCGTGGCCTCGCGCGCGAACTCGAAGCCGTCCATCAAGGGCATGTTGATGTCGAGAAAAATGCAGGTGGGGGTGGTGAGCGGGTCGCCTCGAAGAAAGGCCAGGGCCTCTCCGGCACTCTCGAACACCCGCAATTCGCCGGTGAATCCGGCCCGGCGGATCATGATCTCGTGGAAGACGTTGTCGGCTTCGTTGTCGTCCACGAGGATGATGCGGGTGGGCGCGCTCACGCAGGCCCTCCGGGGCAGGCGCCGGGTGCTGCGGGGAGCCGCAGGGTGAACCGGCTGCCGCTGCCGGGCGTGGACGCGAGCGTGAGGTCGCCGCCGTGCAAGGCCGCGATGCGCCGCCCGATCGACAGCCCGAGTCCGGAACCTTCGCGCTCGCGCCGCAGGTGCAGGCGCTTGAACATGTCGAAGATGGCCGCCTGGTGTTCGGGCGCCACGCCGATGCCGTTGTCCTCGACATGGATCAGATCGAATCCCGGCACGCGCCCGGCCTTCACGCTCACGTGCGCAGGCACCCCCGGGCGGGTGAAGCGAAGACCGTTGCTGACCAGGTTGCGCAGCAGGGTGCGCAGCAGCGCGGCGTCGCCATGGACGGTGGGCAGGTCGAAGACTTCGAGTTGCCCACCACCTTGCCCCAGCGCCGGCGCCAGGTCCCTGTGGACCTGCTCCATGAGCGCGTGCAGGTTCACGCTGCCAAGGGACACGGGGTGCTGGTCCAGTTGCATGAGGTGCAGCAAGTCGTCCAGCAGGGCCGCCATGCGCGCGCCGCCGGATTGCACGAACCCCAGATAGCGCTGCCCGGGCGGCGGCAGATCGGCCAGGTGGTCCGACGCCAGCAGGGCGGTGAAGTTGTTGATGGCGTTGATCGGTTCGCGCAGGTCGTGCGACAGCACGTGAATGAAGCGTTCCTGCTCCAGCGTCTTGCGCTCCAGAAGGGCCACGGTTTCGCGCAGATGCGCTTCCTGTTCGCGGCTGTCCTGCAGATCCTGCACGCGCATCACCACGCCGGTGATCGTGCCTTGGGCGTTGCGCGCGGGCAGCAGCGCCACCTGCACATGCCGCGGACCCCGGCCGGGGAAGTGGGTGACGCGATGGTAGTGGCTGGCGAGGCCCGCGAGCGCCTCGTCCAGCCTGGGCTGGATCACTTCCTTGAAGGCGATTTCGCCCACGTGCTCGGGCACGCTGCGCCCGATGATCTGCTCGCGTGTGCAGGACCAGTAGGCGAGGAAGGTTTCGTTGACGTGCTGGTAGACGTAGCTGCGATCCACGTAGACCTGCAGGTCCAGCCCCGCGATGGCCATGGCGGTGAGCTCTTCGTGCTGCCGCTTCATGGCTTCCGTGGCCCGTTCGGCCTCGGCCGCGCGGACCTTTTCATGCTCGAGCAACGTGGCCACCAGGCTGGAGAGGCGGCTCAGGCCGTCGAGCTGGGCGGGCGAAAGCGCCCGGGCTTCCCTGTCGAGCACGCAGACCGCGCCGAGTGCGAAGCCGTCGCCGGTCACGATGGGGGCGCCTGCATAGAAACGCACCTGGGTGGGTCCGGTCACCAGCGGGTTGTCGTGAAAGCGGTGGTCCTGGCGGGCATCGTTCACTTGCATGACCTGGTCCGGCGCCAGGATGGCATGCGAGCAGAAAGCGACCTCGCGCGCGGTCTCGCGCAGGTCCACGCCGATCCGCGACTTGAACCACTGGCGATCCCTGTCGATCAAGGTGATGAGCGCCACCGGGGTTCCGCAGAGGGTCTGCGCCAGGGCCGATATGTCGTCGAACGCCTGCTGCGGCAGGGTGTCGAGCACGCCCAACCCGGTGAGTCGAGCCAAGCGTTGTTCTTCGTTGGCGGGGAGGAAGGCGATTTGCATGCGAGCGGCGTGGGGTAACCAGGAATTCTTGCATGCCCCACGCGGGCTGCGCGCGCCGCAGGTCTGCAATCGCCTGGTACCGAGAAGTACCTCACACCACAACAGCACACCGGATCCGGGTGGGCGGCCTGCGCCGCCGCTGCCCGGTCCAGCGTCAGACCGACATGCCGCCCGAGACCTCGATCACCGCGCCGTTGATGTAGCTGGCCTCGTCGCTGGCCAGGAAGGCGTAGACGTTGGCGATTTCCTCGGGCTGGCCCAGGCGGCGCAGCGGCACGCGGTGCTCCATCTCCTGGATCACCTTGTCAGGGATGGTGCTCAGGATCGGCGTGCTGATGAAGCCGGGCGCGACGGCGTTGACGCGCACGCCCTTGAGGCCGAGTTCGCGGCTCCAGGTCTTGGTGAAGCCGCTCACGCCGAACTTGGTGGCCGCGTAGTTGGTCTGGCCGAAGTTGCCGTAGATGCCCACCACGCTGGAGGCGTTGAGGATCACGCCGCCGCCCTGCGCCACCATGGTGTCGGCCACGGCCTGCGCGCAGTGGAAGACGCCGCGCAGGTTGACGTCGATCACCTTGTCGAACTGCTCCAGCGTCATCTTCTGCAGGCGCGCGTCCTGCGTGATGCCGGCGTTGTTGACCAGCACGTCGATGCGGCCGAAGCGCTTTTTCACCTGGGCGACCACGGCATCGACCATCTCGCGCTGGGTCACGTCCATGATGAAGCCTGCGGCCGTGGCGCCTTCGGCCTGGCATTGCGCCACGGCGGCGTCCACCGCAGCCTGCCGGACGTCGCAGACGACGACGGTGGCGCCTTCGCGCGCGAACTTGAGCGCGGTGGCCAGGCCGATGCCCTGGGCCGCGCCGGTGACGATGCTGACTTTGCCTTCGAGTCGTTTCATGGATCAGTATTGGGGTTGGTGCTGTCGAAGCGATGACTTTACCGCCTCGTCCAGCGCGAACCCCTTGCCGTACTTCGCGGCCAGTTCGGCGCAGCGCTGCTCGAATGCCTCGATGCCCTGTCCGTAGATGAACTGCAGGGCGCCGCCCGTCCAGGCCGGGAAGCCGATGCCGAAGATGGAGCCGATGTTGCCGTCGTGCACGCTGGTGAGCACGCCCTCGGCCAGGCAGCGCGCGGTTTCCACCGCTTGGCGGTAGAGCAGGCGGTCCTTGACGTCGCGCACGTCCCAGCTTGCGTCGGCCTTTTCGAACAAGGTTTTCAACTCGGGCCACAACTGCTTTTTCTGCCCGGTGGGGTAGTCGTAGAAGCCGCCGCCAGCGGCGCGCCCGGGCCGGTTGTGCTGCTTGACCATGCGCTCGACCAGGGTCTCGCCCGGCGTGGCCACGTACTGGCGGCCTTCTTTCTGGAAGTCCAGGCGCGTCTGCTCCATCACGTGCACCGACAGGCTCAGCGCGGTTTCGTCCAGCACCGCCAGCGGGCCCACGGGCATGCCGGCCTGCATGGCGCAGTTCTCGATCACCGGGGCCGGGATGCCTTCGCCCAGCATGGCCGCGCCCTCCATCACGAAGGTGCCGAAGGTTCGGCTGGTGTAGAAGCCGCGCGAGTCGTTCACCACGATGGGCAACTTGCCCAGCGCAAGCACGTAGTCGTAGGCGCGGGCGATGGTTTCGTCGTCCGTGGCCTTGCCGCGGATGATCTCGACCAGCTTCATCTTGTCCACCGGACTGAAGAAGTGGATGCCGACGAACTTCTGCGGCTTCGCGCTCGCCTGCGCCAGCCCGCTGATGGGCAGGGTGGAGGTGTTGCTGGCGAAGAACCCGCCTTCGGCGAGCATGGGCTCGGCCTCCTGGGTGACCAGGGCCTTGAGTTCGCGCTGCTCGAACACGGCCTCGATGATCAGGTCGCACCCCTTGAGGTCTTGCACGCTGGCGGTGGGCGTGATCAGGCCCAGGATGGCCTGCTGCTTGTCGACCGCCATCTGGCCCTTGTCCACGCGCTTTTGCGTGAGCTTCGCGGTGTACGACTTGCCCTTCTCGGCGGCCTCGGCGCTCACGTCCTTGAGCACGGTGGCGATGCCGCGCGTGGCCTGCGCGTAGGCGATGCCCG
This sequence comes from uncultured Hydrogenophaga sp., assembly GCA_964520365.1. Taxonomy (GTDB): domain Bacteria; phylum Pseudomonadota; class Gammaproteobacteria; order Burkholderiales; family Burkholderiaceae_C; genus Hydrogenophaga. The sequence goes on along the minus strand of CAZFOT010000040.1, from coordinate 1,324 downwards.
AGCCCATCATGCCCGCGCCCAGGATGCCCACCTTCTTCGGCTGGACCTTCGGCACGCCTTTCGGCCGGGATTGCCCGCCCTTGATGGCGTTCATGTTGAAGAAGAAGGCGTTGATCATGTTGCGCGCCACGCCGCCGGTCATCAGGCCGGCCAGGTAGCGGCTTTCCACGCGCATGGCGGTGTCGAAATCGACCATCGCACCCTCGACCATCGCGGCCAGCGCTGCTTCGGGGGCAGGGTAGAGGCCGCGCGTCTTCTGCTTGAGCACGGCGGGCGCCACCGCCAGCATGCCGGCGATCTTCGGGTTGCTCGGCGTGCCGCCGGGCATCCTGTGGTCCTTGCGGTCCCACACGTGCTGGCAGGCCTCGGGCTGGCCCTGGCTGGCCGCGATGTGTGTCAGCGCACGCGCTCGCAAATCGTCGGCGCTGTCCACCAGCTCGTGCACCACGCCGATCTTCAGCGCCTCGGCGGGGCCGAACAGCCTGCTTTCCAGCACATAGGGCTGGGCCGCCATGAGACCGAGCACGCGGGTCATCTTGGTGATGCCGCCGCCGCCGGGGATCAGGCCGAGCGTGATCTCGGGCAGGCCGAACTGGATCTTCGGGTCGTTCACGGCGATGCGGTGGTGGCCGACCAGCGCCACCTCCCAGCCGCCGCCCAGCGCCGCGCCATTCAGGCACGACACCACGGGCACGCCCAGGGTTTCGAGCGTGCGGAAGTTTCTCTTGATGCGCTCGATCTCGGCGAACACGCGCGGGCCGTCGGCCTCGGTCGAGCGCATCACGCCCTTGAGGTCGGCGCCGGCGAAGAAGGTCTTCTTCGCCGAGGCCAGGACGATGCCCTGGATCTGCTCGCGGTCCTTCACGACCTGCGCGGTCACGGTGTCGAGGTCGTCCTGCCATTGCAGGCACATGGTGTTGACGGGCGAGCCCTGCTCGTCGAAGGTGATGGTGGCGATGCCGTTGCCAAGTTCGTAGCGGATGGTGTTGGTGATCATCTGGTCGCTCCTGTTCAGACACGTTCCACGATCGTGGCAATGCCCATGCCACCACCGACGCACAGGGTGGCCAGCCCGTAGCGCAACTTGCGCCGATGCAGCTCGTCGATCAGCGTGCCCAGGATCATCGCGCCCGTGGCGCCCAGCGGGTGGCCCATGGCGATGGCGCCGCCGTTGACGTTGACTTTCTCGTGCGGCACGCCCATCTCCTGCATGAACTTCATGGGCACGGCCGCGAAGGCCTCGTTGACCTCGAACAGGTCGATCTGGTCGATCGCCAGGCCGGCTTTGGCCAGCGCCTTGCGTGTGGCCGGCATGGGGCCGGTG
>CAZFOT010000039.1:21265-21657 GCA_964520365.1 uncultured Hydrogenophaga sp. | reverse complement strand
CCAACACCTGGCTGCAGGCGGCCGAACTGCTGGGCTTCACGGTGCACGTGAGCACGCCCGGCGGCTACGAGGTGGATCCGAAGCTGGCCGGCATCGCCGACCCCGGCTGCTACAAAGTCTTCAAGGACCCGCGCGAAGCCTGCGCCGGCGCCGATCTGGTGACCACCGACGTCTGGACCAGCATGGGCTACGAGGCCGAGAACGAGGTGCGCCGCGCCGCCTTCGCCCAATGGTGCGTCGACGAAGCCATGATGGCCGTGGCCAAGCCCGACGCCCTCTTCATGCACTGCCTGCCCGCGCACCGCGGCGAAGAGGTGAGCGCCGAAGTCATCGACGGACCGCAGTCGGTGGTCTGGGACGAGGCGGAGAACCGCATGCACGTGCAGAAGGCG
>CAZFOT010000039.1:0-21255 GCA_964520365.1 uncultured Hydrogenophaga sp. | reverse complement strand
CCCCCTCTCTTGCGCGCCCTTGGGGCGCTTGGAGGGGGGACGGCACCTTGGGCCGGCAAAGCCGGACCCTTGGTGCCCCTGGGTTGAAAACCCCTCACTCGATACGCGCCTTGCTCCCTCTCCCTCTCCCGCTAGCGGGAGAGGGAGAGGGAGAGGGTGACGGCCAAGCGGAACTGTCCTCTGTTTCATGCGCTGCCTCCACGTTGAGCGCGGCAGACTCCTTCCCCCTCTGGGGGAAGGCTGGGATGGGGGCTGGCGCGACACGAGCAGTCTGGCCATGAGCCAGTGCCAGGGCTGTGGCGCCTGCTGCGCCAGCTTCCGGGTGGACTTCTCGGTGCACGAAACCCAGGCCGGGGGCGGCACCGTGCCCGACGGACTCACCGTGCCGCTCACCGGCACCATGGCCCGGATGCGCGGCACCGACCATGGCAGCCCCCGCTGCGCGGCGCTCTCGGGAAAGGTGGGAAGCAGCGCCCGCTGCGGCATCTACGAATGGCGCCCCAACCCGTGCCGCGAATTCGAGGAAGGCAGCCCAGCCTGCGCCCAGGCCAGGCGCCGGCACGGGCTGCCTTCGCCCGGCCACTGACACCTTCCGGACACCCACCCGCCATGCAAGCCCTGCTCGACCGCATCGCCGCGATGCCCTTGCCCGTTGACGCCCAGCGGGTGTTCCACGGGCGTGGCGGGCTGCACCCCGGCTGCGAGGACTGGGCACTCGACTGGTACCCGCCGGTGTGGGTCGCCACCCGGTTCGGCCCGGTATCCGAGGACGAGCGAACCCGGCTGATCGCCGCCCTGCAGGCGCGCCAGGCAGAGATCGATCCCGGCCAACCCTTGAATGCCGTGCTGCAGACCCGCGTGGAAGGCCGCAGCGAAACGCAGATCCTCGCGGGCGCGGTGCCGGAGCCGCACGAAGTCACCGAAGACGGCGCGCGCTACCGCGTGAACCTGATGCGCGGCCAGAACCACGGCCTGTTCCTCGACATGGCCGAGGGCCGGCGCTGGGTGCGCGCCCATGCGCAGGGCCACAAGGTGCTCAACCTGTTCGCCTACACCTGCGCCTTCTCGGTGGCGGCGCTGCAGGGCGGCGCGAAGGAGGTGGTCAACCTCGACATGGCGCAGGGCGCGCTCACCACCGGCCAGCAGAACCACCAGCTCAACGGCATCCTCAGCGGAGCCAAGTTCCTCGCGCACGACCTGTTCAGTTCCTGGGGCAAGGTCAACCGCATGGGGCCGTATGGCCTGGTCATCATGGACCCACCCAGCCACCAGAAGGGCAGCTTCGTGGCCAACAAGGACTGGCCGCGCCTGCTGCGCCGCCTGCCCGACCTGCTGCGCCCCGGAGGCCGCGCCCTGCTCTGCCTGAACGCGCCGGAAATCCCGGAGCGCTTCCTGCCCGACCTGCTGGCCCGGGAGGCGCCCGAACTGGTGCTGGAGCAGCGCCTGCCCAATCCAGCGGCGTTTGCCGATGTGTCGGGCGACCGCGCGCTCAAGGTGTTCGTGGCCCGGCTGCCCTGAGAGGCAGGGAACCGGGTACCGATTTACTTCAGGTCTCAACTATTTTTTGCACGGTGTTGGATATTACCGACACCATGGTTTTTTTCACGGTGCTACCTTCAGTGCACCATGAAAAAGCTCTGGGACATCTCCCCCGCGGTGCATGCCGGCACACCGGTTTTTCCGGGTGACACGGCCTACCAGCAGACCTGGGCCGCCACCATCGGGCCGGGCTGCCCGGTCAATGTGAGCGCCATCACGCTCTCGCCGCACGTGGGCGCGCACGCCGACGCGCCTCTGCACTACGACCCGCAAGGCCCGGCCATTGGCGAGGTGGACCTTCACGCCTTCCTGGGCCCCTGCCGCGTGATCCACGCCATCGGCTGCGGCCCGCTGGTGCGGCCCGGGCACCTGGCGCATGCGCTGCAGGATTTGCCCCAAAGGGTGCTGGTGCGGACGTACCGGCAGCAGCCGCAGGACCGTTTCGACGACGCCCTGCCCGCCTTCGCCCCCGAGACCGTGGAACTGCTGGCCGACCGGGGCGTGGTGCTGATCGGCATCGACAGCGCCAGCATCGACCCGGCCGACAGCAAGACGCTCGACAGCCACCAGGTGATCCGCCGGCGCGGCCTGCGCGTGCTGGAGAACCTGCTGCTCGACGAGGTGCCCGAGGGTGACTACGAACTCATCGCCCTGCCCCTGAAACTCACCACCGCCGACGCGAGCCCCGTGCGCGCCGTGTTGCGAGAAATCGAATGACCACCACGACCCTGCAAGACTGCCGCGCGCTCGACGCGCAAGACCCGCTGCGCGCCCTGCGCGATCTGTTCCAGATCCCCGCCGGCACGATCTACCTCGACGGCAATTCGCTCGGCGTGATGCCGGCAGCCGCCCCGGCCCGCGTGGCCGATGTGGTGACTCGCGAATGGGGCGCCGACCTGATCCAGAGCTGGAACAAGAACGGCTGGTTCGCCCTGCCACGGAAGGTGGGCGACAAGATCGCCCGCCTGATCGGCGCCGCACCGGGCACCGTGGTGGCCACCGACAGCACGTCCATCAACCTGTTCAAGGTGCTGTCGGCCGCGCTGAATCTCGCCGCCGCCGACAACCCGGGCGCGCGGCGCATCGTCAGCGAACGCAGCAACTTCCCCACCGATCTCTACATCGCCGAGGCGCTGTGCAAGGAACGCGGCTACGAACTGCAACTGGTCGAGCCCGAGGACATCGCCGGCGCCTTGAACGACCAGGTGGCGGTACTGATGCTCACCCACGTGAACTACCGCACCGGCGCCATGCACGACATGCCCGCCGTGACCGCCGCCGCGCACGCCGCCGGCGCGCTCATGGTGTGGGACCTCGCGCACAGCGCGGGCGCGGTGCCGGTGGACCTCGCGGGCGCGGGCGCCGACTGCGCCGTGGGCTGCGGCTACAAGTACCTCAACGGCGGCCCGGGCGCACCGGCCTTCGTGTGGGTGAACCCACGCCACACCGACCGTTTCTGGCAGCCCCTGGCCGGCTGGTGGGGCCACGCCACACCGTTCGAATTCACGCCCGACTACCGGCCCGCGCCCGGCATCACGCGCTACCAGTGCGGCACCCAGCCCATGATCAGCCTGGCCGCGCTGGAGTGCGGCGTGGACACGCTGCTCGCCGCCGAGGCGCACGGCGGCATGGCCGCGCTGCGCGCCAAGTCGCTCGCGCTGACCGATCTGTTCATCGAGCTGGTGAAAGAACGCTGCAACGATCACGGCCTGGATCTCGCAACGCCCCTGGAGCACACCCAGCGCGGCTCGCAGGTCTGCCTGACCCGGGACGAAGGCGCCTACGCCATCGTGCAGGCATTGATCGCGCGCGGCGTGGTGGGCGACTTCCGCGCCGGCGACGGCGGCCGCCACAAGGACATCCTGCGCTTCGGCTTCACGCCGCTCTACATCGGCTTCGAGGATGTGTGGAACGCGGTGGAGCAACTGCGCCAGGTGCTGGAAAGCGCCGAGTGGCGCCAACCCGAGTTCAACCAGAAACACGCGGTGACCTGAGCATGTGCCCCCATCAGAAACCCGAAGACATCGTGCGCCAGGAAGGCGCGCAGCTCGACTTCAGCCGCGACATGAGCTACGGCGACTACCTGCAGCTCGACGCCATCTTGGGCGCGCAGAAGCCGCTGTCGCCCGCACACGACGAGATGCTGTTCATCGTGCAGCACCAGACCAGCGAACTCTGGATGAAGCTCATGCTGCACGAGCTGCACGCCGCGATCGCGCACATCGGGGGCGACGAACTGCAGCCGGCTTTCAAGATGCTCGCGCGCGTCAGCAAGATCATGGAACAGCTCGTGCACGCCTGGGACGTGCTCGCCACCATGACGCCGCCCGAATACAGCGCGCTGCGACCCTACCTGGCCCAGTCCAGCGGCTTCCAGAGCCACCAGTACCGCTGCATCGAGTTCGCCATGGGCAACAAGAACGCCGCCATGCTCAAGCCGCACGCGCACCGGCCCGACCTGCTGGCCACGGTGCAGGCGGCTTATGAAGCGCCCTCGCTGTACGACGAAGCCCTGCGCCTGCTCGCGCGCCGGGGCCTGGCCGTGCCACGGAGCCACACGCAGCGCGACTGGACGAAACCCTATGAGGCCAGCGACGCGGTGGAGCAGGCCTGGCTGCAGGTCTACCGCAACCCCAGGGAACACTGGGACCTGTACCAGTTGGGCGAAGAACTCACCGACCTCGAAGACGCCTTCCGCCTCTGGCGCTTCCGCCACGTCACCACGGTCGAACGCGTGATCGGCTTCAAGCGCGGCACCGGCGGCACGGGTGGGGTGAGCTATCTGCGCAAGATGCTAGACGTGGTGCTGTTTCCGGAGATCTGGCGGTTGCGGACGGATCTTTGATCGAGGTTCATTCAGCCGGCCCCCGGCCGGGCCGGCCGCAGCGCGGGTGATTCCGCCTGCAACGCCAGGCGGCAAGGCAGTAGCGCGTCCAGTGACGGCTGATAGATGCGCGTCTGCACGTCCATCACGCCCAGCACGGTGTGGAAGAAGTGGTCGTGCGCCATGGGGCTGGCCGCGCGTTCGCGCAGGCAATCCATCGACAGGCCGGCACGCTGCTGCAGGCCGGGCGAAAACCAGCTCACCATGGGCACGTGCGTCTGCTGCGTGGGCGCCAGCGCATAGGGCACGCCGTGCAGATACAGGCCGTTCTCACCCAGCGATTCGCCGTGGTCGGACACATAGATCAGGCCCGTATCCTCGCCGCCCCGCGCCTCCAGCCACAGCAGCGTCTGGTCGAGAAAATGGTCCGTGTAGGCGATCGAGTTGTCGTAGGCGTTGACGATTTCCTCGCGCGGGCAGTCCGGCAGCGCGGCGCTGGTGCATTCGGGCTGGAAGGGTTTGCGATCGGCGGGTGAGCGGCGTGCGTAGGCCGGTCCGTGGCTGCCCATCTGGTGCATCACCAGCACCACGCCGCGCGCACGGCGCTGCGGGTCGAGCGCGGCAATGCGCTGGTCCAGGCCGTCGAGCATGGCGGCGTCGAAACATTCACTGCCCTCGCACAGGCCGGGCACGGCATGGTCACCTGCATTGGCATGCGGCACGCGCTTGCACACGCCCTTGCAGCCCGCCTGGTTGTCGATCCACAGCACGGCCAGGCCGGCTCGCTGCAGCACGTCGAGCAGGTTCTCGTGCTCGGGCGTCTTGTCACCGCCCTGCGCGCGCGTGAGCGGCGAGAACAAGCAGGGCAGCGAGACCAGCGTGCTGGTGCCGCAGGCACTCACTCGGCCGAAGTTCACCAGATCACCCCGTGCCTGCCGGCGCGACAGCGCAGGCGTGGTGTTGCGCAGGTAGCCATTGAGACCGAAGTTCTGCGCGCGCGCGGTCTCGCCGATCACGAGCACCAGCAGCGGGGGCCGCTGCTGTCGTGCGTAGCTCGCACCCAGGGCCGCGTCCTCGCCCACGGGTTGCAGCGAGCGCACCTGGCGCGGCAGTTGGTCCACTGCCAGCCGCGCGCCCGCGTACACGGTGTTGAGCGGGTTGGCCATGTAGCGCAGATCCCTGTGGTTGCGCATGAGCGAGGCCAGGCCCTGGTAGCTCAGCATCGCGGCCAACACCAGCAGCGCGAGCGCGGCCAGGGCACCCGCTATGTTGCGACCGGCTTGAGGCCACACCCGGCGTGTGGCCAGCGGCCGACGCCAGAGCGCCCACAGAGGCAGGCCAGCCACCAGCAACACCGTGCCCGGCAAGGCTCGCGTGAGCAGGTCGCGCACCTCGCGCACATCGGTATGCACCACGTTGGCCAGCATGGTCGGATCGATCACCACGCCGTACTGCCACATGAAATGCGCATTGAACGCCGCGACCAGCGTCAACGCGCTGGCGGCGGGCCTGAACACACGCGGCCAGGCCAACAGCGAAAGCAGCGCCGCAATGGCGCCGGCAAGCAGGACACCCAGGCCGGCGATCAGCGCCAGACGCTGCGAGGGCGAGCCGCCGAGCGCGTCGATGCGCTGCCACAGCGGCAGGTTGCCCAAGCTCGCCAGCCACAGCGCGAGGCCCCAAACGGCGATCGCCGGGCGCGTCGCTGCCGCAGGAGCAGGAAGAAAAAAGCGTGGAAACGCAAAGGGCAAGGAACGCAGCATGGCCGGCATCCGAATACCGGTACATGCCGGCTCCGGCACTGTGCGCAGCCGACGTTAAATGAGCCTTATGCGCGCGGCCAGCGCAGCGTGAAGCGCGTCGTCATGGGCGCCTCGCCCTGATCGCGCTCGAGCCGGGCGCCCAGCTGTTCGGCGATGCGCTCCACCAGACGCAACCCCAGCCCCAGGCCCCCGTGCTCGGCGGCGCTGGAGGAGGCGTGAGCGCGCTGGCCGTCGTCGCTCACCGACACGCCCATGTCCTCGCCGGTCTGCCACACGGTCACCGCCACCTGCGAGCCCGCGGGGGTGTGGCGCAGGGCGTTCTCGATCAGGTTGCGCAGGGCCAGTTCCAGCAGCATGGGCTGGGCCTGCACCACCACCGGCTCGTCCGGCTGCTGCAGCGAGAGTTCGTGGCCGCTGTCATAGCCTGCGGGCGCGTGGGACGAGATCAGCCGCGCGGCCAGCTCACCCAGCGCCACCCGCCCCGCTGCCAATGGCCCGGCGCCCGCGACGGCGCTGCGCTGGGCGCGCGCGAGCTCCAGCAACTGGAAGAGGATGCGGCCAGCGCGCAAGGACTCCTGCTCCATCCGCGCCAGGCGCTCGGGTGAAGGATCGTGCTGCGCCGCCCCGGCTTGCAGGGCCAGCGCGGCCAGCGGCGTGCGCAGTTCGTGCGCCACGTCGGACGCGAACTCGCGTTCGCGCTGGGCGCGGGTCTGCAAGGTGTCGACCAGCGCGTTGATGGCGGCCACCGTGCTGGCGAACTCGCGGTGGCGGTGCCGCGTGTCCAGGCGCTGGCCGGCAAAGCCGTCGAGCGCGGCCACCTCGCTCGAGAGACGGTCCAGCGGCTGCAGGCCGCGGCGGATCGCCCACCACAGCAGAACGGTCACGATGGGCAGCACCAGCACAGCGGGATGCGCCACATGCTCCGCGATGTCCTTGCCCAGTTCGTGGCGCTGCTTCAGGTCCATGAGCACCAGCACCCGCCTCGCCCGCCCTTCCTGCGCGGCCTGGGCCGAATAGGCGCGCCATTCGGGCGCCTGCCCCTGGACGTTCACGCGGATGGTCGCAAAGCCCTGCGCCGGCAGGGCCGCCAGATCCAGCCCGCCCGCCATGCCATGGGAATCGGTGACCAGGCGCCCGTCGTCCCAGGCCACCACGGCCACGTTCTGCAGGTACTCGTGCCGGAGGTCGGGTGCATCGGCCGGGGCATGAGGTTCGAGACGGTAAGGTGTCGCCGTCAACCAGAGCTTGGCCACCGTCGTCATCTGTCCATCGGAGAACTGGCGCGCTTCGCGAAACGCGACAGACCAGGCGAACGCGATCAGGGCCAGCCACACCACCACCAGGATGCCCAGCGCCCAACTCAGCAGGTAGCGCCGCAAGGTGCGCTCGGACGCAGTCGCAGTCGCAGTCGCAGTTGCAGGCGCGGCGCTCATGGCGGGTCCGCCTTCGCGGATGGCGCGGATGCGTCCCGGGGAACGAAGTAGCCCACACCCCGCACGGTCTTGATCAGCGACTCGCCCAGCTTGCGGCGCAGGTAGTGGATGTACACCTCGATCACGTTGCTGTCCAGCTCCTCGCCAAAGCCATACAGCGCCGATTCCAGCCGCGCCTTGGACAGCACCTGCGGCCGTGCCTGCAGCAGCGTGAGCAGCATCGCGAATTCCTTGCCGCCCAGCACCACCGGCTCACCCGCGCGCAGCACCGTGTGGGCCGCGGGGTCGATCACCAGGTCGCCGTATTCGATCACCGGGCTGCTGCGCCCGCCCGCGCGGCGCAGCATGGCGCGCAGCCGCGCCAGCAGTTCGTTGACGTCGAAAGGTTTGATGATGTAGTCGTCGGCGCCGCTGTCCAGGCCGCTGATGCGGTCGCTCACCCCGTCGCGCGCCGTCATGATGAGCACCGGCATGTCCGGGTGCGGCAGCGCTTCCCGGCCGGCGGTGGGCGCGGGCCGACAGCGCAGGCGGGCCAGCAGGTCCAGGCCCTCGCCGTCGGGCAGGCCCAGGTCGAGCAGCATCACGTCGAACGGCTCGACGGCCAGGGCAAGCCAGGCGGTGTCCAGCGAGGCGCACAGATCCACCGCATAGCCCGCCTGGCGCAGCGAAGCCTGCAAGCCACTGGCGATGTCGGGATCGTCTTCCACCACCAGGGCGCGCATATAGGGGCAATTCCAAATCCGTTGGGGCCAAACCCGTTCATTATGGATTCGAGCCTTAGTACCAGCTTAAGGCGTATTTAACCTGTGCCCACCACAGTGCCGCGCCATGCACGCACTGTCCCGCACCCCATGGAGCACCGACCGGCTCCGCTCGTCTCCCACCACCTGGCTGCTCGGCCTGTTCACCCTCACCCTGCTGTGGGACGCGACGGGCCTTGACACGGCCACCATGCGGCTGATCGGCACGCCGCGGGGCTTCGCGCTGCAAGACGCTTGGCTGCTCACGCGCGTGCTGCACGACGGCCTGCGCCAGGCGATGACCGGCGCCTGGCTGGCGTTGCTCGCATGGGTGCTCTGGCCTGGGTTGCGCATGCCCCGGCGCGAGCGCGGACTGGTGCTGCTGCTGGTCACGCTTTCGCTGCTCGCCGTCACCCTCGCCAAGCACACCAGCCTCACGAGCTGCCCCTGGGATCTGCAAGCTTTCGGCGGCACCGCCAGGTGGGTGTCGCACTGGGCCTGGGGCGTGGGCGACGGTGGCCCGGGGCGTTGCTTCCCGGGTGGCCATGCCTCCAGCGGTTTCGCCTTCATCACCCTGAGCCTGCCCTGGCTGGACGCGCCCGCCGGCGCCACGCGCCGCCGCGCGGTCGGCCTTCGCTGGCTCGCTGCCACCCTATGCGTCGGCCTGCTCGCGGGTGCGGCGCAAAGCCTGCGCGGCGCGCACTTTCCCAGCCATGCGCTGTGGACACTGCTGATCTGCGCCGCCGTGTCGTTGGCGGGCTGGCGGCTCATACTGCCGCGCCTGGCCGCTCCCGCCGCCGCCCGGGCCAGGCCCACGGAGCCCGGGCGCCGCCTGCCGCAACGGTCCATGCAAGACACCCTGATGGTGCTGCGGCCCCTGCTGCTCCCCATGGCCGGCATGCTCGCGGTGCTGTGGCTCTCGCGGCTGGGTCTGGCGGCATGGCAGGCCGAACGCATTTCGCAAGCGCAGGCCTGGTCCCACGTGTGGCTCCAGGGTGGGCGCTTCGATGCGGTGTTGCTGGGCTTGGTCTGGGCATTTCCCGCCGCGCTCACGCCCTGGATGGCCATGGCGCGCACCGCCTGGCGCAGCTGGTCGGCCTTCCTGCGCTGGTACGGTGGCCTCGTCCTGTTGCTCGCAGCATTCATGGAGTTGTCCACGCCCGCCTTCATCGCCCAATACGACAGCCGGCCCAACTACCTGTTCGTCGAGTACCTGGGCTATGTGAAGGAAGTGGGCGGCACGCTGCTCAAGACCCACGGGCCGCACCTGTTGGCCACGGCGCTGCTGCTGTCGGCGCTGGGCTGGATCTATGCCCGGCTGAGTCGCCCATTGCACCCGCCAACGCCGATTCGCCTCTGGCAGACTCTGCCGCTGTCGCTGCTGCTGTTCGCCGTGCTGGCGCTGTGCGCGCGCGGCGCGCTGGGCCATCGCCCGGCCAACCCCGCGAGCGCGGCCCTCACCACCGACCACCTGGTCAACGAGATGCCGCTGAGTTCGCTCTACACGGTGATGTACGCGATCCACCAATCGCGCAAGAGCGAGGAAGGCGGCGTCGTGTACGCCGAGATGCCGCGGGAGCGCGTGATCGACATCGTGCGGCGCGAGACCGGGTTGCCGGCACACGCGTTCACCGATCCCTCGTCGCCCATGCGCCACCTACAGACCAGCCTGCATCCGCGGGCCAGGCCGCTGAACCTGGTGATCGTGCTCGAAGAAAGCCTGGGCGCGGAGTTCGTCGGCCGCCTGGGCGGCCTGCCGCTCACCCCGAACCTGGACCGGCTGGCCGATCAGGGCATCTGGTTCGAGAACCTGTACGCCACCGGCACGCGCTCGGTGCGCGGCATCGAGGCGGTGGTGGCCGGCTTCCCGCCGACCCCGGCGGTGAGCACGGTGAAGCTGGCGAAATCGCAGCGCGACTTCTTCACGCTGGCGAGTTTCCTCAAGCCGCATGGCTACGAGTCCACCTTCTTCTACGGCGGCGAATCGCATTTCGACAACATGCGCAGCTACTTCATGGGCAATGGCTTCGACCGCGTCGTGGAGCAGAAAGACATGCCCGCCAGCGCGTTCATCGGCACCTGGGGCGCATCGGACGGCGACCTGTTCGATCTGGCCCACCAGCACTTCAGCCAGCAGCCCGCGGACAAGCCTTTTTTCGCACTGGTGTTCAGCTCGTCCAACCACGCACCGTTCGAGTTTCCCGAGGGTGGCTTCGAGCTGTACGAACAGCCCAGGAACACGGTGAACAACGCGGTGAAGTACGCCGACCATGCCCTCGGGCGCTTCATCGGCCAGGCGAAACAGTCCCCCTACTGGGACAACACGCTGTTCCTGATCGTGGCCGACCACAACTCGCGCGTGTACGGCCCGTCGGTGATCCCGATCGAGCGCTTTCACATTCCCGGCCTGATCCTGGGCGGTGCCGTGGCGTCGCCCGAGCGCATCACCACGGTGGCGAGTCAGATCGATCTGGCGCCCACGCTGATTTCATTGATGGGCTTGAGCGGCGAACACCCCTTGACCGGCCGCGACCTGAGCGACCCGGCGCAGCGCGCCCGGCCCGGCCGCGCGATCATGCAGTTCGACAAGATCCAGGCCTACATGGAAGGCGCCAACGTGGCTGTGCTACAACCCGACAGCCCCGCGCGCCTGATGACCTACACCCACGGCAGCTTGCGGGACAGCCCGGGGAACCCTGCGGAGCTGGTGGAGAAGGCGCAGGCGCATGCGCGCTACGCCCAATGGGCCTACCAGCACCAGTGGCACCGCTGAGAAGGCGGCGAATGCATGCGTGACGGGAGCAACGAATGATGCAGATGGAGAAGCGCCGGGGACTGCCGCGTGTCTGGCATGCGCTGATCAACTCCTGGTCCGGGCTGGTCGCGGCATGGCAGGAGGCCGCCTTCCGGCAGGAACTGGCCCTGTCCTGCCTTCTGGTCCCCCTGGCTTGGTGGGTTGGCCAGACCTGGCTGGAATCGGTGATGCTGACCGGATTGTGCGTGCTGGTGCTGGTGGTGGAAATGCTCAACACCTGCGTGGAGGCCGTCATCGACCGGATCGGCCCCGATTGGCACCCGCTGTCCAAGCGGGCCAAGGACATCGGCAGTGCCGCCGTGCTGGTCAGCCTGCTGCTGTGCGGCGGCGTATGGATGAGCGCGATCTGGCGCTGGATCGCCGCCATGGGATAGAACAGCCCCTGCGCCGCTTGAAGCCCTACGAAGCCAGCGACGCGGTGGAACAGGCCTGGCTGCAGGTCTACCGCAACCCCAGGGAACACTGGGACCTGTACCAGTTGGGCGAAGAACTCACCGACCTCGAAGACGCCTTCCGCCTCTGGCGCTTCCGCCACGTCACCACGGTCGAACGCGTGATCGGCTTCAAGCGCGGCACCGGCGGCACGGGTAGCGTGAGCTATCTGCCATTGACCCGCTCCGGTTGACTTCCCTGTCCATCATCCCACCGCCTGCGCAGGCAGTTCAATTTCATATGCCTGGGCGATGCGGGTCACCAACTCGGTGACGGCAACGTTGCCGAGCTGCAGCGTTCTCGGGTCGATGGACGTGTCGGCCGCGACGGCAACAAGGAATCGCGTCATGTCGTCGCCGATCTTTTTGGCGACCGGAATGCGTGTGGCGGGCGCGAGCAGTTGAGAAAGGCGCAGCACATCGTTGAGGTGCTTGCGCACGTCCTTGGCATCCCCCTTGGCGCCCTGCTCTTTCCGCGCCGTCAGTTCCAGCCACGCGATGGCCTTGAGCGGAATCAGGCGGTCTTCGCCGACCCAGGGCAGGCCATCGACTTCACGGCGCCCATTCATGATGAATGCGTAGTAGACCTCGTCCAGCAAGATGGCGGACAAGCTGGAGACGGCTTCGTCCAGTGGTATCGGTGTCAGCTGACTGCCTTCGGCCGGTTGCAATCCGTCGGGAGCTCGCGCAAACAGTTCGACCATCGCTGGGTAGCGATCATCAGCGGGCTTCTGGAACCGATAGAAGATTGGCTTTCCCGTGTCGCTGGCCTGGCGGATTTCGTAGCCACCGTCCTCGACGAACCTCCAGAAGGCCTCTCCAAACGCCGGCGTCAGGGCTTCCACATGCAGGATGATGTCCAGGTCTTTGGTGGCGCGGAATTCCAGCTCGGCTTCTTCCATCGTCAAGGTCGCGGCCGTGCCGCCAATCAGGACGTACTGATCGACGTATGCCGCAAACCGCTCCTGGAAAATGTCCAACCCTCTCACCATGGAAGCTGTCCTTGCAGTTCGTCCAGTGCGATCTGGGTTCGGTCGTCGGCGTTCTCCTGCAAGCTGAGCGTCAAGGAGAGCGGGTCCACCGTGTTGGCGTCTGGCAGCAACGCCGGGCTGTAGCTCCACAGCTGCCATTCCTGTGCGCCCGCTTCGGGCTCAGGCAACGCCCGGACGCCGGCATCCGTCGCAGCCTTCCAGTCGGCGGCGGTCATCGCATACACCGGCCATTTCGGCTCGGTCAACATGGAATAGCGCGCGAGGGCGCTCAGGCCGGCGAGGCGGCTGGGTCGGTGCGCGACAACCCCATGGGCTGCCACCCAGACCGTGCGCCTGACCGGCGTGCGCAGTACGGGCTTGGCACGCTCCCAGATTTGCTCCGGTGGGAGTTCCATTCGCAGCCAGCGCGAGCGACCGACCGTGTGGGCGGCAGCCAGCCCGGCCGCAGTCAGCTCCTTGACTGCGCGCGACAGTGTCATGGGCGTGTAGCCCAGTGCTGCCGCGACCCTGGAAGGCTGCCAATCTTGCTGCCACGGCTGGCGCAGCAAGGCGGTGATCAGCATGGCTTGCGCGGACGGGCTCAGCGCCGCTTCCGCGGCCGGAGCGCGCTGCCGAAAATACTCGCGCAGGTCCAGCCCCAGATCCGGCAGATAGAGTTGGTTGCCCGGCACGATGAACGGGACTTTTTGCTCGATCAAGCGCCGACGGTCATAGGAGGCCAGTGCATCGGTGACATAGACCGTCGGCTGGCCGGCCAGGGCCTTGACCTTGCCCAGCCAGGTCCTGACTTCGCTGAGGGACTGCTTGCCTTCGGCCCGCCCGATCGCCAGGACAACGGGCTGCCCCAGCAGTTCCAGCTCGTTGAACTGGAAGGCGTCGCGCAGGAAGTACGGCAGTTCGTTTGCACGCGCCCACGGCTTCACCCCTGGCGCTTGAATGCCCAGGACCTCGTGGAGGTAGTGCACAACGGCGTTGGTGAGGGTCGGCAAGGCTGATCCTTATACCTTCAATTTTGCACGATAACATTTATATTGTTATCGTGCAAATTATCGTTATGAATCATGCGCCGACTGTTTCTGGCACGTGCCGGCCGTCCGACGAAGAGTCCGACATGATCGGAGCGAGGACTCACCGGATACTTTAGTTGAAGTGGTGTGGAGGGCGTTCGGATTTGCACCGACCCTTGCAGAAAACTGCACGTCTCACGACCTCGGCCTCTGCACGCAATGACTATAGCTCCGGAAAGCATGACTTGCGCGAGAAACACGGCTGGCAGAAGGCCGCCGTGGCACTGGCCAACAAGAACACCCGCATGCCGTGGGCCGTGTTGACCAAGGAGCAGGCATTTGACGTGCTACACGTGAGCATCAAACCTGTCTAATTTCCTCAATCGATTTCTTGCCAGACGTGATGCCGAAGATGCTCTGAACATGTCAGACCGGCGGTGAGACAAGCCTGACCAACCCTTTGTGGCGCTGATCGCGGCGAAACCACGGGATCGGAATAGGGCCTCACCGCACGGTTTGTATCTGGGTCCGCACCGCTGAGCCGGTGCAACAAGACCGTCTGTAGATGTGCAGTCTGTTCCTCGTTTCCGAGCATGACCACTTCGCGCCAACGCCAGAAATACCACCAACCAAGGAATGCCCATCGCCTGCGCTTCTTGACTATGTGGGAAGTCCCTGTAAAGGGTTAGGCTTCACTGAGGTAGCCCCGCTCCACCTGCTGCTGCGGATTCTCAAAGATGGCCATAGCAGTCTTCATTCGCATGAAGCCGAACTTCCTGTAAAAAGGCTCTTTGCCGGGGACCGCATACAAGATGATTTTCTTGTGACCGCGTGACATTTCCACCAGGTCGCTGACAACCTGCTTGCCAAGACCTGTGCCTTGATGGCTCGGCAAGACCGCAATGTCGCAGATGTACGAGCAGTCCCCACCATCAGCGAGCGCACGCCCCGCCGCCACGAGCTTCGTATTCTCGTAGACGAAACACTGAAACATGCTGTTTGAGAAGACCTTCTGCAAATGAAGCGGCCTCTTTTCGCCCAGTGGGGCAGCCCGATACAGGGCCGAAAGTTCTTCCCAGTCGATTCCGTCGGTGGAGTGTTTCCATTCCAGTGTCACGTGACGTCTCCTTGTCAAGCCTAACGTTTCGCGTCCGGTGCAAGCGGTGGTTGGGCGTCACGTGCTCGGACGTTGGACTGGCGACAAGAGGTTTGCATCTCGCGCCAGCAGCCACTTACCTCCGACGCACCGCAGGACTGTGAGCGTGTACCCCGCACGCTCGACAGGCTGGCTCACCCCTGGTGGTGTCACGGTGACGGAGAGTTTGGTCCATAAGTAAGCCATGTCCCCCGAGACATGAATTTCCTGAATCTCCGACGTACCCTCGAACTTTGGGCGAGAGCTACCGGCTGGCACCCGAGATAGCGCTGCGAACTCTGCTTTTCGCATGGGCGGCCGGCCAGGCACGAGAAAGACGACATCGTCTGTCATGAGACCCAGCACGGTATCGACATCGCCCGCGCTGGCTGCGGTCTGCCATGTTTGGACAAGCGTGCGGATTTGCTCTTCGTCGCTCAACATGCTGATCTCATTTGCTGTGACGCCCAACGCCTGAATTAAGCCGCGCCGCGAAGCGGCATCGGCTTGAATGAATTATTAGGCTTTGAAGTAGATGCCATTGCGGATGTCGTTTTCTGCAATTTTGACAAGCTCTTCAACTATGCGAGCCTTATGCTGAGAGAAGTAATCTTGCCCTACTTCAAGAGTGGCGGAGTATTCAGGACTGACCTGCGATCCGTCCAAGAACACTTTCACAGCATAGCGGTCATCAAGAACGGCCTCGCGAACCTCAAACGTCTTTCCTTCGTGCTCGAAACTACGATTCATGTGCATTTCTCCTTGTAAAGCCTAACGTTCGAGGTAACCGGCACGCCGGGGCAGGGGCCCCTGCCTCAGCGTGTCCGGTTGACCGAGGGGTTAGGCCGCAGTAGCGGCAGCGAAGAAGAAGGCTGTTCCAAGGAAGGTCAGAAAAGTGAATGTTTGTAGTGCTGCTAGCACGCCTTGGTAGGTGACTAGCTTGACCGCAGGGATGTAGGCGATCTGTGGGTTGCCTGCATGGCGCCTCAATTGGCGTTCCGCCAGCCAGTGGACCCAACTTGGGAGGGGCTTGTAGAACTCTTCTAGAACGCGATTCATGCGGATACCAGACTGTAGCGTGATACCCCAATACTCCGCCCCTTTGTGAATCTCTTCTTCCTCGTTCTGGTAGGCGGTCAAATGTTGCTGAAAGGTCTGTTGAATTTTTAACAGTATTTCCCTCATAATCTTGACTCGAAGGGCGAATCCTTTGGCAATGACCCCAAGGACGCAGGAGATTAGGAGAAGTACTCCGCAGACGGCGAAGCCCTTGCTTGTAAGTAGTGGAAGAACCTTCTCGACGTTGGAGATCATGAAGCCGCCGATCGCTCCCGTTCCAAGTAGAAGCCAAGTGGAAAAAGTGTCAATCGGCTCATTGGCTACGAAACCAGCCTCAAACATTGACGAGACGATGGCGTTTTCGGCGTTCTCTTGAGCCAGTCGGTTCCACTCGCGCAAAGGAGCGGTGCGTGGGCCGATGTCGGTCATTTCTGCGGCCTAACGTGATATCGACATACGGCAACGCCGCATAACATGGGGTCTAACTTGACGCATAACATCGGCTCGACTCGCATGGCACACCCCGGCATAGACCCTCCATGAAACCCGGCACGCCCGTTTTTCCCTCTGCCCGACCGCCGGCCCAGCCCCTGGTGTGCCATTGCCCTCCACCCCGCCTCACCCCGGCCGGATGTTGTTGCGCTGGATCACTTCGGTCATGACCTCCGTGTCGCTCTTGATGCGGCGCGCCAAGCCCTCGGGTCCGGTGCCCGCGACCTGCCAGCCCTGCACGAAGATCTTCTGGCGCACGTCCTCGCGGCGCACGATGTCGGTGATGAGCGTGGCCAGGCGGTTCACGTGCGCCTTGGGCAGGCTGGTGGGCGCGGCCACCGCGTTCCAGATTTCCAGTTGCAGGTCGCGCACGCCGGCCTCGGACAGGCTGGGCACCTCGGGCACCACGCTGCTGCGCCCGGCGGACGTGACGCCGATGGCCCGCAGCTTGCCCCCGCGCACCTGGGTCATGGCCAGGCCCGGCGGCAGCAGCGACATATGGATCTGGTTGCTGATCATGGCGGCGATGACCTGCGGGTTGCCCGGATACGGCACGTGCACAGGCGCGATGCCGGCCTTGCTCTTGAGCAGTTCCATACCGAGGTGGGCGACGGTGCCCACGCCCGGCGTGCCGTAGTTCCAGCGGTCGCCGCCTTCGCGCGCCGCCGCGAAGAAGGCGGCGCCGGTCGTGGCGGTTTCCATCGGCACGCACAGCACCAGCGGCGCCACGGCGATGAGCGAGACCGGTGTGAGGTCCTTGAGCGGGTCGTAGGTGGTGGCCGGGTTGAGGATCTTGGCGATCGTCATGTTGCCGTTGATCATCAAACCGATGGTGTGGTCGTCGGTGGCGCGGGCCACGATGTCGGCGCCGATGTTGCCGCCGGCGCCGGGCCGGTTCTCGATCACCACGGGCTGGCCCAGGGCCTGCGACAGCGGCTCGGCGATCAGGCGCGCCATGAGGTCGGGCGACGATCCGCCGGGGAAGCCCACCACGATCTTCAATGGCCGGGTAGGCCAGGCAGCGGTCTGCGCCCGGGCCGTGGGCAGCACCAGCGAGCCGGCCATGGCGGCGGCAACGGCCATGGCGTGGCGGCGGGCAGGGATGCGGGGGGGTGTCGAGTCGTTCTTCATGCTGGTTGTCTCTTTGTTAGAGCGGATCAAAAAAAGAGGGTCATGGTATCGGATGGGGCGGACCGCTGTACAGCCAGGGGTTGTCCATCAGCCGCTCGCCCATCAGCCCCAGGCCCACGTTGCGCCCCAGCCGGAGCAGGCCATCGGCATGGAAGATGGTGCCGTTGCGCTGCGAACGGGCCTGCACGCGGGCGTTGCGCCGCCAGCGCGCGCGGGCGTAGCGGGTCAGCAGTTGCGGCCAGTCCACCCGGCCGGGGTCCGGCGCTTCGTGCAGCAGCCGGCCCAGGGTCCAGGCGTCTTCCAGGGCCATGGCCGCGCCCTGCGCCAGGTAGGGCCGCAGGGGGTGGGCGGCATCGCCCAGCAGCGCCACGCGGCCCCGCGCATGTTCGTCCGGGCCGCGCATGGGTGGGCGGTCGTTCAGCGCCCAGAGCTTCCATTCCGGCACGGCGTCGATCACGCCCAGCAGGCTTTCGCACACGGGCCCGAGAGACCGCTTCAGGTCGGCCGCATGGGCTTCATGGTTCCAGCTCTCCACGGGCTGCGCATGCCCCTGCCCCAGCACGCCATGCACCACCGCCACCACGTTGAACCACTCGCCCCCGCGCACCGGGTAATGCACCACATGCAGGCGCGGCCCCAGCCAGGCCGTGACCACTGGGTCGCGCAAGCCGATCGGCATGTCGCGCGCGGGCACCATGCCCCGGTAGGCCAGGTGCCCGCTGGCGCGCACGGGCTGGGCGCCCAGCAGTTCGGCGCGCACGAGGCTCCACAGCCCGTCGCAGCCGATCAGCGCGTCGCCCGTGAGCACGCAGCCCGCCTCGGTGGTGGCGCGCACGCCATCGGCGGTGGGTTCGAAGCCGACGCAGCGGGCGTCCAGCAAAAGGGTCACGTTGGCCTGGCGCTGAACGGCTTCGAGCAGCAGCCGGTGCAGATCCGCCCGGTGCACGGTGGCATAGGGCTGGCCGTAGCGCGCCAGCACGACCGCGCCCAGCCGCAACTGGCCCAGCGTCTTCGCCGTCCGGGCATCACACACGCGCAGGGCTTCCGGAAAGGCGGCGCAGTCGCGCAAGGCTTCGGCCAGGCCCCATTCGTGCAGCACGCGCACCGCGTTGGGCCCGAGTTGCAGACCCGCGCCCACCTCGCCGAACGCGCCGGCCTGCTCCATCACGCTCACCGAGGCGCCGGCGCGCGCCATGGCCAGCGCACAGGCCAGCCCGCCAATGCCGCCGCCGGCCACCAGTACGTTGGGGTTCATGGAGCAGGATTGTCCATGCACGGGCGCGCGCTGCCTTGACGCAGAGCAAGCCGGCAAGCGGTTTCAGGCCAGGCGGTTGAACCAGAGCAGCGACAGGCCCGCAGAAAGCATCACCAGCAGCGACGCAACCAGGGCCAGCAGGCCGGAGATTTCGGTTTCCTTCTTCTCCACCGTCAGCCGCGTGCTCAGCGATTCGTACACCTGCTTGAGGTTCTCGGCCGTGCCGGCGTAGAAGTACTCGCCCTGCGTGGTGCGGGCGACCTCCCGCAGGCTTTCCTCGTCCAGCCGCACCCGCATGGACCAGCCCTCGAAGCCGATGATCTCGCCGGCGACCGTGCCCACCCCCACGGTGTAGACGCGCACGCCCCGGTCGGCGGCCATCTTGGCGGCTTCGGCGGTTTCCACGCCGGTGGTGCGCTGCCCGTCAGTGAGCAGGATGATGGCCGCCGAAGTGTAGGAGCCCGGCGCCACCGGCTCGAACGGCACCTTGTCGGTGTCTGCTGGCTTGTTGTCCAGCGAACGGCCCCGGGGTGCGAAGGGATCGTTGTTGCGGCCGTAGGTCAGGCTGGCCAGGTCGATGCCCTGCCCCGGGAACAGCTCGGACAGGGCCACCACGATCGCGCTGCCGATGGCGGTGGCGCGCTGCAGCTGGAACTTGTCGATCGCGGTCACCAGGTCCTCGCGGCTCAGGGTGATGGGCTGGACCACCTGGGCGGTGCCGGCGAACGCCACGATACCGACCTTCACATGGCGCGGCAGCTCGGCCAGGAAGGCCTTGGCCGCGTTCTGCGAAGCCACCAGCCGGTTGGGCTGCACGTCTTCGGCGCGCATGCTGCCCGAGACATCCATGGCCAGGATGATGGTCTGCTCCTGCGAGGGCAGCACGATGGTGGCCATGGGGCGCGCCGAGGCCAGCAGCATCGCCGCGAACGCGAACAGCAGCAGCAGCGGCGGCACGTGGCGGCGCCAGCCCGGGCCCTTGCCCATGGCCTCGCGCACGATGGACAGGCTGGCGTAGCGCAGGGCCGCCTTGCGGCGGCGGCGCAGCAGCCACCAGTGGACCAGCACCAGCAGGGGCAGCGCCAGCAACAGCCACAGGAGCTGCGGCCAGACGAAATGGATGGGAAGGCTGTTCATGCACGGGCTCCCAGGTGTGCCGGCAAGCCGGCGCGCAGGCTGCCGCGGCGCTTGCGCAGGTCCACGAAGCGCAGCACGGCGTCGGCCAGGTCGTCGTCGGTGGCCAGCTCCAGCGTGTCCACGCCAGCGCGCGCCAGGCTGGCGCGCAGCGCGGCCTCGCGTTCGGCGGCGATGCGGGCGAAGCGCTGGCGAAAGCCGGCATCGTGCGTGTCCACCAGCAACTGCTCGCCGGTTTCGGCGTCGCGCATGGTGAGCAGCCCGAGGTCGGGCAGTTCGCGCTCCAGCGGGTCCAGCAGGCGCACCGCCACCACGTCGTGGCGCCGCGCCAGCTCGCCCAGCGGCTTTTCCCAGTCGGGCTCGCTGATGAAGTCGGACACCACGAACACCGTGCTGCGCTGGCGCACCGCGTGGGTGGCCGCGCTCAGCAGGTCGGACAGGCGGGTGGCCCCGTCCCGAACGCCCTTCCTGGACGGCGGCGCCAGCGGCGCGACAGGCTTCTGGATCAGTTGCATGAGCCGCAGCACCTGGTTGCGCCCGCCGCGCGCGGGCAGCACGGCGTCCACCACCGCCTGCCCGCGCGAGCCGTAGAGCACCGCGCCCACGCGGTTGCCATGGCGGCTGATGAGCCGCGCCAGCACCGCGACGAAGTCGCGCAGAACCTGGCTCTTGTGCTGGTCGCCGGAGCCGAAGTCCACCGATGGGCTGAGGTCGATCAGGAACCAGGCGGCCATCTCGCGGTCCTCGGTGAACACGCGCACATAGGGCTGCTGCTGGCGGGCGGTGACGTTCCAGTCGATATGGCGCACGTCGTCGTGGTGCTGGTATTCGCGCAGGTCGGCCAGGTCCAGGCCGGTGCCGCGCATGAGCGTGCGGTAGTCGCCCTGCAACTGGCCGTCGAGCCGCCGGATCACCGTCCATTCCAGGCGGCGCAGCAAGGCGTCGGCGCGCTCGGGTGGCGCGGCCGCCATCACCGGAGCGGGCACGGCCGGTGCTTCGGGGGGGCGGGACTTGAAGAGACCGAAGAACACGGCAGTTCCCTCAAGCGGCGCGCTTCTCGTGCTCGAGCGGCTTGGCCGGCGGTGCCACCGCGGCCATGATGCGCCCGATCAGCGCGTCGGCGTCCAGGCCCTCGGCCAGCCCCTCGTACGAGAGCACGAGCCGGTGCCGCAGCACGTCGGGCACGAGGTCGCTCATGTCTTCGGGCAGCGCGTAGTTGCGCCCGCGCAGCATGGCCAGGGCGCGCGCGCCCTCCACCAGGCCGATCGTGGCGCGCGGGCTGGCGCCGAAGGTGATGAACTGGCGCAGGCCCTTGAGGCCGTGCTTCTCCGGCGTGCGCGTGGCCGACACCAGCCTGACCGCGTACTGCACCATGGAAGGATCCACGTACACCTCGCGGCACTGCGCCTGCAGCACCGCGAGCTGGTCGGTGGTGGCCACCGGCGGCACCGCCACCGCCGGGCCGGTGACGCGCTCGACGATGACGTACTCCTCCTCGTCGGTCG
>CAZFOT010000038.1:0-21829 GCA_964520365.1 uncultured Hydrogenophaga sp. | reverse complement strand
ACGCACCCATCCTGCGGCCCTGCAGCAGGAAGCGCCCGAAGGCCTGCAGCAGCGCACCAACGACATCCTCCGCCGGCATGGGCTCGAAGCGGACACTGGCTACGACCTGCAATGGACGGTCGGCGGCCTGCCCTTCCTGACGCCGCCCGGCGACCTGGTGGACGCGGTGCGCCGCGCCATCGCGGCCGAAACCGGCATCGACACCCAGCTCTCCACCACCGGCGGCACGAGCGACGGCCGCTTCATCGCCCAGGTCTGCTCCCAGGTAATCGAACTCGGTCCGCCCAACGCCACCATCCACAAGATCGACGAGCACGTGGCCCTGGCCGACATCGAACCGCTGACCCGCATCTACCGGCGCACGCTGGAACACCTGGCGGCCTGGGCGGACGCCCGTCGCTGAAGGCGCCATGACCCTCAGGGAACTCATCGCCAGCGCCCAGGCGCAACTGGAAGCGGCCGATCTCTGCTACGGTCACGGCACCGCCTGCGCGCGCGACGAAGCCGCCTGGCTGGTGCTCTGGCGGCTCGGGCTCGCGCTGGACACCGATGTCGATGCCAGCGCTGACCTGCCGGTGAGCGCGGACGCCGTCCTGGCCACCGAGGCCCTGGTCCGGCAGCGCATCGAAAGCCGCAAGCCCGCGGCCTACCTCACGCAGGAAGCGTGGCTCCAGGGCATTCCCTTTTATGTCGACGAACGCGCCATCGTGCCGCGCAGCTTCATCGCCGAACCGATCGCCGACGGTGGCATCGACCCCTGGCTGGGCGAACACACGCAGGACGTGCTCGACCTGTGCACCGGCAACGGCAGCCTGGCGGTGCTGGCGGCCATGGCCTGGCCCGATGTGAGCATCGTGGCGGCGGACATTTCGTCCGATGCGCTGGAAGTGGCCCGCATCAACGTCGCCCACCATGGCTTCGAGGACCGCATCAGGCTTCTTGAATCGGACGGGCTCGCAAGCTGTCCCGGCCCCTACGACCTCATCCTGTGCAATCCGCCCTACGTGAACGCGCAAAGCATGCAGACGCTGCCGGCCGAATACCGGGCCGAACCCGCGCTCGCCCTCGCGGGCGGGTCCGACGGCATGGACTTCGTGCGCGGCCTGCTGGCCGAGGCGCCGTCGCGCCTGAAGCTCCATGGCGTGCTCGTGCTGGAAATCGGCAACGAACGCCCTCATTTCGAAGCCGCCTTCCCCCGCCTCGAAGCCATCTGGCTCGGCACCAGCGCGGGCGACGGCCAGGTCCTGCTGCTGACCCGCGAAGCCCTCCTGGCGTGAACGGGCGGCGGCGCAAGCGCACCGCCGCCCGTTCACGCTCACCTGCTTTCCACTTCCCATGATCACACTCAAAAATGTCGTTCTTCGCCGCGGTGCGAAGGTCTTGCTCGACGGTGCGTCCTGCACCATCAACCCCGGTGAAAAGGTCGGCCTGGTCGGACGCAACGGCGCCGGCAAGTCCAGCCTGTTCGGACTGCTGAACCACAGCCTGCACGAAGACAAGGGCGACTTCCACGTGCCGGCGCAGTGGCGCATGGCCCAGGTCGCCCAGGACATGCCCGAGACCGGCCAGTCCGCCACGCAGTTCGTGATCGACGGCGACGTGACCCTCCTGGCTGCCCAACAGGAAGTCACGGCATCGGAAGACAGCGGAGATGGCGAGCGCATGGCACACGCCTACATGGCCCTGCACGATGCCGGCGCACACGACGCACCCGCCCGCGCCCAGGCGTTGATCCTGGGCCTGGGGTTTCGCACCGACGAACTCGAGCGCCCCGTCAACAGCTTCTCCGGCGGCTGGCGCATGCGCCTGCAACTGGCGCGGGCCCTCATGTGCCCCAGCGACCTGCTGCTGCTCGACGAACCCACCAACCACCTGGACCTCGATGCCCTGGTCTGGCTGGAGGCCTGGCTCAAGCGCTACGAAGGCACCATGCTGGTCATCAGCCACGACCGGGAGTTCCTGGACGCGGTCACCGATGTCACGGTCCATATCCATAACGCGCAGTTGACGCGCTACGGCGGCAACTACAGCCGCTTCGAGGACATGCGCGCCGAACAAATGGCCTTGCAGCAATCGGCCTACGCGCGGCAGCAGGAAAAAATGGCCCACCTGCAGAAGTTCATCGACCGCTTCAAAGCCAAGGCCAGCAAGGCCAAGCAGGCGCAAAGCCGCGTCAAGGCACTGGAGCGCATGGAGAAGATCGGGCCGGTGCTGACCGACGCCGAATTCACCTTCGAATTCAACGAGCCACAGAACCTGCCCAACCCCATGCTCGCCATGAGCGGCGCGAGCTTCGGCTACGCCCCACCCGACGAAGGCAGCCAACCCACGGTCATCGTGCGCAACATCAGCCGCTCGGTGCTGGCCGGCCAGCGCATCGGCATCCTGGGGGCCAACGGTCAGGGCAAGTCCACGGTGGTCAAGACCATCGCCCGCGACCTGCAGCCGCTCGCCGGGCAGATCACCGAGGGCAAGGGCCTCAACATCGGCTACTTCGCCCAGCAGGAACTCGACGTGCTGCGCCCGGCCGACACGGCGCTGGAGCACATGATCCGGCTGGTGCGCGAATGCACCGCCCAGGGCCGCCTGAGCGGCCAGCCCACGCGCGAGCAGGACCTGCGCAGCTTCCTGGGCAACTTCAACTTCACCGGCGACCAGGTCAAGCAGGCCGTGGGCAGCATGAGCGGCGGCGAAAAGGCCCGCCTGGTGCTGTGCATGATCGTCTGGCAGCGCCCCAACCTGCTGCTGCTCGACGAGCCCACCAACCACCTGGACCTCGCCACGCGCGAGGCGCTGTCGGTGGCGCTCAACGAATTCGAGGGCACGGTGATGCTGGTGAGCCACGACCGCGCCTTGCTGCGCGCCGTCTGCGACGAGTTCTGGCTGGTTTCACGCGGCGGCATCGAACCCTTCGACGGCGACCTCGACGACTACCAGCGCTACCTGCTCGACATGGCCAAACAGTCGCGCGAGGCACAACGCCAGGAGCAACGCGACATCCAGCGCGGCGCCGCATCCCCGGCCACCGAAGCGCCGCCGGGCCAACCCGCGGATGCCACCCGATCGGCGGACCAGAAACGCCTGGATGCGCAGAGGCGCCAGCAACTCGCGGAAAAGAGCAAGCCTCTGAAAAAGGAGCTGGAACAGACCGAAAAGCACATGGCGCGGCTCGCGCAGGAGAAATCCAGCCTGGAGGCCGCCATGGCGCAGCCGGCGAATCCGGGCGACATCGCCGAAACCGGCCGGCGGCTCAAAGCCGTGAACGACGAAACCGAAGCGGTCGAAGCGCGCTGGCTGGAACTGCACGAGGCGATCGAGGTGCTTCACAGGTCATGAAGCTGCGGTATCCTGAGGCGGTCGCCGAACCGGCAACCTCGACCCTCAGCCCGCAACCCAAAGGAAACGCAGCATGATGTCCATCCTCGGTACGCTTTTCATCGGCCTCATTGCGGGCTTCATTGCCCGCGCGATCAAGCCCGGCAACGACAGCATGGGCTGGATCATGACCGCCCTGCTGGGCGTGGCCGGCTCCTTCGTCGCCGGCTACCTGGGCTCGGCCATCGGTCTCTATCAGCAAGGCGAACCCGTGGGCTTCATCGCCTCGGTGGTGGGCGCGATCCTTCTTCTGTTCGTGTACGGGCTGGTGAAGAAGAAATAGTCGGCGGCACCCCGAATCGGGACCAGCAAGCCCACCAAAGAAAAAGGCCGCATGAAGCGGCCTTTTCCAGAGTGGTAGGACGTACAGGGGTCGAACCTGTGACCAACGGATTAAAAGTCCGCTGCTCTACCAACTGAGCTAACGTCCCGTCAAAACAAACCTTGTTTCCCGGACCAACGATGAGGGGTGGTGGGGCGTGAGTGACTCGAACACTCGACCTACGGATTAAGAGTCCGCTGCTCTACCAACTGAGCTAACGCCCCAAGGGTTTTGTCGCGAACCTCGGATATGCGGAAATGCTTCCAACATATTGAGGCTGCTGTGCCAAGCCTCAAATTATAGCGTCATAAAAAGGTCTCTTTGAAGACCCCCCGGGGGTTTTTTGCCGAATCGGCCAGAGTGTCCAACATCCAGCCCGCAGCGCACATGCCAAACGTCGCGGTCACGCTCACCACCGAACCATAGCCATGGCAGTTGAGGGACCCGTCGGAAGCATCCAGCCCGCACGAGGCATCCGGCGGTGCGACGGGTTCCCGGCTGAACACGCAAGGCACGCCCATGCGGCCGGCGCGGGCCGCTCCGTGTTGCTTGCGCAGCCGGTAGCGCAATTGCGCCAGCAAGGGGTCGTGCGTGGTCTGCGCGAGATCGGCCACCTCCACCCGCTGCGCCTGGCGCTTGCCGCCCGCCGCGCCCACCGTCACGAACGGAATGGCATTCGTGACGGCCCAGGCAGCCATCGCGGTCTTGGCCCGGACCTGGTCACAGGCGTCGATCAGCGCCGGTGGCCGCCCCGGCTCCTCCACGGGCAACAGGGCTGGCCAGTTCTCAGGCGTCACGAAATCCTCCACGACATCGACCACGCAATCGGGATGAAACAGCGCGATCCGCTCTCTCATGGCGATCGCCTTGGCCTGGCCCAGCGTCGAATCCAGCGCATGGATCTGCCGATTGATGTTCGACTCCGACACATGGTCCAGGTCGATGAGCGTGAGGCGGCGCACGCCGCTGCGAGCCAAGGTCTCGGCAACCCACGACCCCACGCCGCCGATGCCAGCCACCACCACGTGGGCATCGAAGATGCGCTGTGCGCCCTCGACGCCGTAGAGCCGGCGCAAGCCGCCAAAGCGGCGCTCGAATGTCTCGGACGGCATCGCGATCACTCGCGATCCAGCAGCCACATCTGGAAGCGAAGCCCGCCCACGGCACCCAGCACGATCCCGGTCACGGCGATCATGCTGACCAGGCTCAGCGTGGAGAGTCCCGACATGCCCTGCCCGACCGTGCAGCCCAGCGCGGTCACGCCTCCAACCCCCATGCAGGCGGCGCCAACGACGTGCAGTGCCGTGTCCTGCGTGCCGCGGAATCCTTCCCAGCGAAAACTGCGCTCGGTCAGCGCGCACAGCAACGACCCGGCAACCACGCCGGCCACCGTGACCACCCCAAAGGTCAGCACCTTGGAGCGATCGCTGAAGAAGATGATCCAGTCGAGCGTGTAAGCCATCGGCGCGGTGAAGGTCAGGGACTCCATGCGCCTGGAGTTGCTGGCCAGGTACACCGACTCCAGGGTCTCGGGGTGTTCGGGCACGAAACCCAGATGGCCGCTGACCCACCACATCGCCACGATCACCCCACCGAGTCCCAGGCCGGCGAGCAGGTTGTTTCCGGTCCAGAAATCGCGGCCGGCCAGCGCCCACGCCACCAGCCCGCCACCGACCAGGAGCGCCGCCGCCAGGCCCGCGATCGCCGGGTCTATGCCCAGGCCGCTCGAAAGCCAGGTCGGCACGGCCCCGCCCGCCGTGATGTCGAAAGTCACTCGGTCGATCGTGCTGTCCCGCAGCACCGCCACCACGCCGCGCAGGGTCGCGAATGCCGCGAATCCCATCACGAAGAACACCACCAGCGACTTCAGGCTGCCCGCCCCGATGCGCACCAGTGTCTTGCTCCCGCAGCCCGACGCGAGCACCATGCCGAAGCCGAACAAGCTGCCGCCCAGCAGCGCCGACAACCAGAGGACGCGGCCCGAGGCGTAAATGGTCTGGGATGGGTCGATCCAGCCCAGCCAGGCCATGCCGTAAAAACCGATCATCGCCACGCCCACCGCCATGCCCCACATGCGCATGCGCGTCCAGTCGCCCATGTTCACGATGTCGCTGATGGCGCCCATGGTGCAGAAGTGGGTGCGCTGGGCGATGAAGCCGAACGCTGCGGCGACGGCGAAAGCGCTCCAGAGAACGCGTGTGTGAAGCTGGCTGAGCTCGGCGATTTCCATGGCCGCCATTGTAGGAGCAGGCCATCGAGGGCCCGCTTCATGCGGCTTTGTTCAACCTGCAGCGAGCGAGGTTACGCGAAATCCAGGGGCGTCGAGGGTCCGGCTTCGCCGGCCCAAGGGCGCCGTCCCCCTCCAAGCGCCCAGAGGGCGCGCCAGGGAGGGGGGAGTCCCAATCTAACGCAACCTGGCCAGGCGTTCGCGAGCCACCGTGGCGGCCTCCGATCCAGGATGCATTTTCACCAGGTCTTCCAGGGTGCGCCGGGCGGCCTTGCTGTCCTTCATCTCCACCTGGCTGTTTGCCATGGCCAGCATGCCCTCGGGCACGCGCTGATGTCCGGGGAACTGGGCGATCAGGCGCCGGTGGCTCTCGATGGCTTCCTTGTAGGCGCGATTGGCATACTGCGCGTTGCCCAGCCAGTACAGCACCGAAGGGGTGTAGCCGCTTTCGGGATAGCGCCGGAGAAACCCGGTGTAGGCCGACGCCGCGGCCGGGAACTCGGAGCGGCGCAGGACTTCCATGGCCGCCTCATACTCGCGCTGCTCGGCGGGCGTGGCTGTGAAGTCGCGGCCATCCAGCGAAATCCTCGTCGGCTCGACCTGCCTCAGGCGCTGGTCCAACCCGGCCTGGACATCGCTCTGTTTTCGCTGCAATTCCGACACTTCCCGGGCGAGTTGCTCGTTCTGGCCGCGCAGGTTGGCGACCTCCGAGCGGAGCTGCTCGATCTGGTTGGCCAGATCGAGCAAGCTGCGCTGGCCGGTGTTGCCCTGGGAGCGCGCCTCCTCGACCAGCCGCGCCTGCCGGGCCTCGCTGGCGTCAAGGCGCTGGCGAAGCTCGATGATGGCCTTGCGCGCTTCGTCATCACCGAAAAAGGCCTGCGCCTGCAAAGGCGCCAGCAACGCCGCCATGGCGACGCCGGCAGCAGCGACCATCCGGATCGGGAACCGAGGCATCGAATGGTGCATGCTCATCAGCGGTAGGTGATCTCGACCCGGCGGTTCTGGGCGAAGGCGCTTTCGTCAAACCCATGGGCGACCGGCTTTTCCTCGCCGAAGCTCACGGCTTCCATCTGGCTTTCGCCCACCCCGAGGAGCTGCATGGCGCGCCGGACCGCCTCGGCCCGCTTCTGTCCCAGCGCCAGGTTGTACTCGCGGCCACCGCGTTCATCGGTATGGCCTTCCAGCGCGATCCGGCGGCTGGGGTTCGCCTTGAGGAAAGCCGCATTGGATTCCAGCGCGCCAGCGAATTCCTGGCGCACCTCGAAGCTGTCGTAATCGAAATAGATCACACGCGCCATGTCGGCCGGCTGCTGCGCGTCGACGCCAGGCACTTGCACGCCCGAAACGCCGCTGGGGTCAACCCCGGTGCCGGTGCCGCCCTGCCCGGCGGCGCCGGTTGCGCTGCCGCGGTCCTCGACCGGCACCTCGTCGAGTTTGACGCCGGAGCTGCACGCGGCGAGCGAGAACGCGAGCAGCACCGCGAACAGGCCGCTCACGAAGGAGCGCTGCGGGTGGCCCGCGAATGACATGGACAGGTTGGCGAATTTGCGCATGAAAGGTTCCCTTTCTGATGGGGTTGGAATTTGAATGGATGGAAGGCTGAAAAAAGGGTGGCGATGGACACTCAGCGCGTGAAGGGTCCCCACTGCGGCTCGCGAATGTCGCCTTTCGCGCCGGCCAGGCGGGTCTTGATGCGGCCATCGATGGTGCTCGTCATGAGCGCCTCCTGCCCTTTGTCTCGGGTGGCGTAGATGATGAGGCGGCTGTTGGGCGAGAAGCTCGGGCTCTCGTCGCCGCTGGTGGCGCTCAGCGCGGTCACGTTGCCGGTGGCCAATTCCATGACGTGCAGGCGAAAGGCGCCATTGACGCGGGAGATGAAGGCGAGCCAGCGGCCGTCGGGGCTGGGTGCCGGCGATATGTTGTAGGTGCCCGCGAAGGTGAGGCGCTGCGCGTTCCCACCCTGCAACCCCATGCGATAGATCTGGGGCGAGCCGCCGCGGTCGCTGACGAAGAAGATCGAATTGCCATCGGCGGCGAATACGGGCTCCGTATCGATGGAGCCCGATTGGGACAGCCGGCGCGGCTCGCCGCCATTGGCGCTCATCAGATAGATCTGCGCGTTGCCGGAGATCGAAAGCGTTGCGACCAGTTGGCTGCTGTCGGGCGACCAGGACGGCGCGCTGTTCGAGCCGCGGAAGTTGGCCAGGAGGCGCCGGCGGCCCGTGGCCACGTCGTGCGTGTAGATCACCGGTTTGCGGGACTCGAACGACACATAGGCCAGTTGGCCGCCGCCCGGTGCCCAACTGGGCGAGATGATGGGCTCCGGGCTGGTGAGCGCGGCGCGGGCGTTCTCCCCGTCGGCGTCGGCGACCCAGAGGACGTGCTGGCTGCCGGTCTTGGAGACATAGGCGATCCGGGTCGCGAAAACGCCCTTCTCGCCCGTGAGCTTTTCATAGACATAGTCGGCGATGCGGTGCGCGGCCAGCCGCAGGTCCTGTGTGCCCACGGGGTAGCTGAGCCCGCCCAGATCCCTGGCCTGCACCACGTCCCACAGCCGAAACCGGATGTCATGGCGGCCGTCGGCCAGGCGCGTGACGCTGCCGGTGAGCAAGGCATCGGTGGTGCGTGCCCGCCAGGGGGCGAGGTCGGGGCGGGACGTTTCGTCCAACTGGCCCGGCAGCGGATCCACGAACCGGAACTGGCCGCTGCGTTCCAGGTCGGCCCGCACGATGGCCGCCATGTCCTGGCCGACCTGGGCATTCCCGCGGAACGAGACCGCCGAAAAGGGAATCTGGGTCATGCCCACGCCGGTCACTTCGACCCGGAACTGCGCCAGCGCACTGGAGAGGGGCAATGCCGCGGCGGGAAGAAACGCGGCCTGGAAAAGCAAACGTCGCCGTGATAGCGGCCAATGATCTCGATTCAAATCCTGCATTCCTTATGGCTGAATGGATGGATGCTTTGGACCGAGAACCCGAATCGAGTTCCCCAAGCAAACCGCCAACGGATAATAACGGAACGGCATCCTGCACCCGTGACAAGATGTGCCCGAATGGCGGCGGTTTCGACCTGGATGGCAGGCGAGCCCGATCGCACCCCGTTTTCCCTAGTCTTGCCTTCTTTCAGGCCACCACGGATTTGACCGATTCAACGCACCCGACCACTCAGCCGCGAATGTCGATCACGCAACGGCTGTTACGATTTTGGCCGTACTTCCGGTCGGCGAAGGCCGGCATCGCGCTGGCGGCCATCAGCACGGTGGTGGGCGCCATCACGGAGCCGCTGATTCCCGCCCTGCTCAAGACCTTGCTCGATCGCGGTTTCGCGCAGGGAAACATTGCGCTCTGGATGGTGCCTGCGGCTCTGATGGGCCTGTTCGGCGTGAGAGGCCTGGCCGGCTTTCTGGCGCAGTACGCGCTCTCCCATACCGCCAATCTCGGGCTCCTGAACCTGCGGCGGGCCATGTTCGTCAAGCTCAATGGCGCGCGCATGGACCTCTTCTCGCAGCAGAGCGCCAGCAAGCTCTCGAATACCCTGGTGTACGAGGTGCAGACCGGCTCGACCATGCTCGTCAATGCGCTGCTCACCCTGACCAAGGACAGCCTGACGCTGGTCGCCCTGATGGGCTACCTCATGTATCTGAACTGGAAGCTCACGCTGATCGTGCTGCTGATCTTCCCGGGGTTGATGACGATCATGCGGGTGCTCTCGCGCCGGCTTTACCGATTGACCCGGTCCAGCCAGCAGGCCACCGACGAACTGGCGTACGTGGTCGAGGAAAACGCGCTGGCCCACCGCGTCGTGCGCCTGCATGGCGCCCAGCGCAGCCAGACGAAACGCTTCGACGGGCTGAACATGGCCTTGCGCCGGCTGGCGCTCAAATCGACCATCGCGCAGGCTGCCATGACGCCGTTGACCCAGCTTCTGGCGGCGGCGGCATTGTCGGGCGTGATCGCGGTGGCGCTGTGGCAGAGCAGCAGCAACGACGTGACCGTGGGCAACTTCGTGGCCTTCGTGACCGCCATGCTGATGCTGGTGGCGCCCATCCGCCATCTGGCGCAGATCGCCGGGCCGATCACCCGGGGACTGGCCGCGCTGGAGCGCGGTCTCGAACTGATCGAGAACACGCCCGATCAGGTGGGCGGCACGCACAAGGCGGACCACGCGGTGGGCGCGCTGTCGCTGCGCGATGTCTGGGTGCGCTATCCGTCCAGGGATGTCGGCGATGGCACCGACGCTGCGGGCCGCGCCGCGCTCAAGGGCATCGACCTCGACGTGGCGCCCGGCGAAGTGCTGGCGCTGGTCGGGCCTTCGGGCTCGGGCAAGACCACGCTGGTCAATCTGCTGCCGCGATTCGTCGATGCGACACAGGGCGAGGTCAGCCTCGACCGGGTGCCGCTGACCGATTGGGACCTGGGTTGCCTGCGCCGGCAGTTCGCGCTGGTCAGCCAGGACGTGGTCATGCTCAACGACAGCCTGGCCGCCAACGTGGCGCTGGGCGATGCCCCGGACTCGATCGACGAGGCCAGGGTTCTGGATGCGCTGTCATCGGCCAACCTGCTCGACCTCATCGCCCAGTTGCCGCAAGGCATCCACAGCCTGGTGGGGCACAACGCGGCCGAGCTCTCCGGAGGGCAGCGGCAGCGCCTGGCCATTGCCCGCGCCATCTACAAGAACGCGCCCGTGCTGATTCTGGACGAGGCCACGTCGGCGCTGGACAACGAGTCCGAGCGGCTGGTGCAGGAAGCGCTGTCCCGCCTCATGAAGGGCCGCACCACGCTGGTGGTCGCGCACCGCCTGTCCACCATCGAGCATGCCGATCGCGTCGTGGTGCTCGCCGACGGCCGGATCAGCGAGCAGGGCACGCACGCCGAACTGCTGGCGGCGGACGGCCTCTATGCGCGCCTGCACGCGCAGGGCTTCAAGACGGCCGAAGACGGTCCCCGGCAGGCCACCTGATGCCCGGCAGCAAAAAGGGCTCCCGCAGGAGCCCTTCGATCCGGTGACCGGGATGGATCAGAAGCTGTACTGCAGGCCGACCCCGAAGTAGTCGATGTTGCCCCAGCGCGGATTGCTGCTGGGGCTCATGCGGGGATAGTGGTCGGCGTCGAAACGCAGCGACAGGTTGTCGTTGAGCAAGTAGGCCGCGCCAAAGCCGATCAGGCCACGGGTCTTGGACGCGTCGCCACCGGTAAAGCTGTCGTGGGTGACGCGGGCCGCGCCCAGTTTGCCGAACAGGCGCAGCTTCTCGGTGACGCTGCCACCCAGCGTCACACGGGCGCCCAGCGCCTTCAGGCCGATGCCGGCCGTGTCCACGCCGTTGGCCAGCGGGTATTCGTGGCGCTTGCCACCCTGGTAGAAGACTTCGGCCCCCAGCAGGTCGTTGAACTGCAGGCCGGCACCGATCTGACCACCCACCTGGCGGTCGCTGGCGCCGACGCTGTTCGTCGGGACCGGTGCGTGGTAGATCGTGCTGTCGTTGACGAGGCCAAGCGTACCGAACACGTAGGGCGTCAGGCCCTTGGGCGCGGAAGCGGGAGCGGCGGCCACCGGAGCGGGTGCTGGCGCAGGCGCGGGGGCTGCTGCCGGTTCGGCCACCACCGGCGCGGGTGCGGGCGCGGGTGCCGGCACCGGGGCCGCCGCGACGGGTGCGGGCACGGCGCGCGGGAAGGGGCCCGAGAAGCGGTTGTCGCACTGCGCCATGCTGGCACGCACCACCTTGCCGGTCGCATCGGCATAGGCATTCACCGGCATGTCGGGCGAGAACGGCACGTACTTGCCGCGCAGCGCCCTGGAAACACCATTGCGGCCATTCTGGCGGCCCACGCCGAGGTCGCAGGCGCCATGCTGGTACTCGGGTCCCAGGTCCGACAGCCTGGCCTGGCGAACGGACTTTTCCCCTTTGGCGAGCTTGGTGGGCATGGTGGTGGCGGGCCGATAGAAACGGGCCTGGCCGGAAAGCACAGCGGCATCGCACTCGGCGGCCGTGTCATAGCCGGTGTTGCCCTGCGAATCCACGGTGGGGGCGGCAAACGCGCTGGTGGCAAACAGGCTGCCGACAAGCAGCGCAAGAGGTGTGCACCGAAACAATTTCATATCACTCCTGAAAAGATACCGTCCATGACGGAAAAATGGCAAACACAACGTTCGATTCTCTCCCGATCCGCTTTCCACGCCCGGACATTCGGCCGCCATGTGTCCGATGCCGCACGCCGGCGTGGGGCGGATGCATCACTTCGGCGGTCACGTCATCACGCGAGGTTGCCACGCGGTAACAAGGGGTAAAGCCTGACCCAGGCGTGTCACGCTTCGATCCGGGTGCCGGGAAGGTCACAGCAAGACGATGTCGTACTGCTCCTGCGTCATCGAGTTCTCGCTCTGCAGCGAGATGGGTTTTCCGATGAAATCCGAAAGTCCGGCGAGGTGCTGGCTTTCTTCGTCCAGGAACAGCTCGACCACCTGCGGTGAAGCGACCACCCGGAACTCCCTCGGATTGAAGGCACGCGCCTCGCGCAGGATCTCGCGCAGGATGTCGTAGCAGACGCTGCGGGACGTCTTGACCGAGCCCTTTCCGCTACACGCCAGGCACGGCTCGCTCAGCATATGGGCCAGCGACTCGCGGGTGCGCTTGCGCGTCATCTCCACCAGGCCGAGCTGGGAGAATCCACCGATCATGGTCTTGACCCGGTCGCGCGCGATCTGCTTGCGGAACTCGGTCAGCACGGCTTCCTTGTGATCTTCCCGGACCATGTCGATGAAATCCACGATCACGATGCCACCGAGATTGCGCAGCCGGAGCTGCCGAGCGATGGCCTGCGCGGCCTCCAGATTGGTGCGGAAAACCGTATCGTCGAAATTGCGCGCGCCCACGAAACCGCCTGTGTTGACGTCCACCGTCGTCAACGCTTCGGTCTGGTCGATCACGAGGTAGCCGCCCGATTTCAGATCCACGCGCCGGCTCAGCGCCCGGGCAATGTCCTCGTCGATGTTGAACAGGTCGAAGATCGGCCGCTCCCCGCTGTAGTGCTGCAGTTTTTCCACCGTGTCGGGCATGAACTCCGCGGCGAAGGCTTTCAGCAGCCCGAACTGTTCCTGCGAGTCGATCCGGATCGACTGGGTGTCCGCGCTGACGAGATCGCGCAGCACGCGCTGGATCAGGCTCAGATCTTCGTGCAGCACGGACGCGGGAGGCTGGCGGGTGGCCGCTTCCTTGATGCGCAGCCAGGTCTTTCGCAGGTAGGCGATGTCCTCGCTCAGTTCGTCGTCGCTGGCGTCCTCGGCATTGGTCCGGAGGATGAAGCCGCCCGCCTGGGCGCCCTCGCCCACCGCCGTCAGCCGCAGCAGGCGCTGGCGCAGCGCATCGCGCTGTGCCGAGGGGATCTTCTGCGAGACCCCGATGTGGTTGTCCTGCGGCAGGAACACCAGCAGGCGCCCCGCGATGCTGATCTGGGCCGTGAGCCGGGCCCCCTTCGTGCCGATGGGATCCTTGAGCACCTGCACCATCAGGGCCTGGCCCTCGAAGATCTGGCGTTCGATCGGCAGCACCGGATTGGGTGTCAGCACCTTGGCTGGCGAAGGCCCGTTGCCTGCGGTCAATGGGGGATCGGCGGGCAACGGCGCGTTCTCGGCCAGCGCCGCAGGCTGGCCGCGCTCGCGCGGTGCCGCGTGCTTGGCGGCGATGTTGGGCATCAGGTCCGCCACGTGCAGAAAGGCCGCCCGGTCCAGCCCGATGTCGATGAAGGCGGACTGCATGCCCGGCAAGACCCGGGAGACCTTGCCGAGATAGATGTTGCCGACCAGGCCGCGCTCCAGCGTGCGTTCCAGGTGCACCTCCTGGACCGCGCCCTGCTCCACCACGGCGACCCGCGTCTCCTGCGGCGACCAATTGATCAAGATGTCCTGGCTCATGGGGTCATCCGTCCTGGCATTCGTGTGTTCATGGGTTCAGAGCAGCCGCACACCGGCGGCATCCAGCAACTGCGCCGTTTCGTGCGCAGGCAGGCCCATGATGCCCGAATAGCTGCCGCTGATGTGGCGCGTCCACAGCGCTGCGAGCCCCTGGACGGCATAGGCGCCGGCCTTGCCCATGGGTTCGCCACTGTCGACGTAGCGCCGGATCCGGGTCGGGGTCAGCGGCGCGAACGCCACCCAGGAGGTGGACAGCGCATGCCAGACCCTGGCACCGCGCGCCAGCGGCCGGCCGACCGCCACGGCGGTGAGCACGCGGTGGCGGCGGCCAGCCAGTTCGGACAGCATGTGCGCGGCTTCCGCCTTGCTCTGCGGCTTGCCCAGGATGCGGCTCCCGAGCGCCACGGTGGTGTCGGCGCAGAGCACCGGCGCCGCGGGCAGGCCCCGGCGCCGAAGCCGCTCCAGCGCCGCCTGCAGCTTCAGTCCGGTGACCCGCTGCACGTAGGCAGCGGGCTTCTCCCCGGCATGCACGGCCTCCAGGGCTTCAGGCTCCTCGTCGGCATCGGGCAGCAGCAGCTTGCAGGGCACCCCCCACTGCTCCAGCAGCTGCAATCGTCGAGGGCTCTGCGAGGCGAGATAGATGAAGTCAGACATGGGTTTTCAAGAGGACAGCGACCCGCGCAGCGGTGGAGCGTGGGGGCCAAGGTTCCGCCGCCGGGCCGCCCCAAGGCAGAACAGCCCCCCGGGGGGCAGCGACCCGCGCAGCGGTGGAGCATGGGGGCCAAGGTTCCGCCGCCGGGCCGCCCCAAGGCGGAACAGCCCCCTCGGGGGGCAGCGACCCGCGCAGCGGTGGAGCGTGGGGGCCAAGGTTCCGCCGCCGGGCCGCCCCAAGGCAGAACAGCCCCCCGGGGGGCAGCGACCCGCGCAGCGGTGGAGCATGGGGGCCAAGGTTCCGCCGCCGGGCCGCCCCAAGGCGGAACAGCCCCCTCGGGGGGCAGCGACCCGCGCAGCGGTGGAGCGTGGGGGCCGACATCACTCGCGGTGGTAAGGATGGTTGGCGTTGACCGACCAGGCCCGGTAGAGCTGCTCGATCAGCAGCACCCGGACCATGGCGTGCGGCAGCGTGAGGTCGGAAAGGCGGATGCGCTGGTGCGCAGCGGCGCGAAAGGCCGGGTCCAGTCCATCGGGCCCACCGATCACCAGGGCCACGTCATCGCTGGCAAGCTGCCACTGCGCCAGTTGCTGGGCGAGCGCCAGCGTGGTCAGCGAAGTACCCCGCTCGTCCAGCACGACGATGCGGCAGCCTCTGGGCAACGCCGCCTGGATGCGCTCGCGCTCCGCCGCCAGCAGCGTCTCCAGGGTCTTTGAGCCTCGGGGCTCGGTTTTGACCGCCTTGAGCTCCACCCGCAGCTCGGGTGGAAAGCGCTTGGCGTAATCGTCGTAGGCGGTCTGCGCCCAGTCGGGTACACGCTGCCCGACCGCGACGATCAACAGCTTCATGCCTTCTTCTTGGCGGGCGTGCGGGACGCGCTTTTGGCGGCAGGCTTGCTGGCTGTCTTGGCGCCCGGCTTGGTGGCGGAACGGGGTTTGACCACCACTTTCTTCATGGCGGTCCTGGTCGTGCCTGCGGCACCGGATTTGCCTGGCTTCCTGGCGGCAGGCGCCGCGCCGGTTTTACCGGCAACCGCCTTGCCCGCTTTCACAGGCGCGGCGGCGACTTTGGAAGCCGATTGCGCGGCCTTGCGAGCCACCGTCTTGGCCGGGACCGCCTTGGCCGTGGGTGTCGCCGCCTTCTTCCGGCTGGTTTTGGCAGCGGGCTTGTCGCCGGCCACCACCGGCTTGGCCGCGCCGTGTTTGAGCCGGACCGGCTTCTCGCCCCAGATTTCTTCCAGCCGGTAGTAGGCCCGGATGACGGGCTGCATCACGTGGGCCACCGCGGCGCCGCAGTCCACGATGATCCACTCGCCGTTGTCCTCGCCTTCGATCCGGGGTTTTTCGAACCCCGCCTCCCTCACCGCGTCGCGCACGCTGGCCGCGAGGGCCTTGGTCTGGCGGTTGGAAGTGCCGCTGGCGACGATGACCCGCTCGAACAGGGGCGACAGGTGCTCGGTGTTGAAGACCGCGATGTCCTGACCTTTCACATCCTCCAGTCCATCGACGATGGCTCGCTGGAGTCGTTGCAGGTCTTTTCTGGCTGTGGTTTCGCTGGTCATGTAGAGGTTTGATAAAGGGAATGTTGCGAAATATAGCTTGCGACTGGCTGCGGCACCAGAACCTCCAGGGCGCCGGAGCGGCTCTCGGGCTGGCCGACCTTCGCCCTGACCGCCGAGGCGCTGATGTTCCTCAGGGGCATGCGAAGGCGCTCGAACGGCAGATCGACGCCGGACAGGTCGGTCTCGCAAGCCTGGTCCAGGCGCGCATCGGCGCTGACGTCGGTGGCGCGGTTGGCCACGGCCAGCGTGGCGAGATCGAGCACCTCCTGCCAGCGGACCCAGCTCTTGAACGCCAGCAACTGATCCGCGCCCAGCACCAGGAACAGCCTGGCCCCGGGATACTCGCCGTGGAGTTCTCTCAGGGTGTCCGCGGTGTAGCTCGGTCCCTGCCGGTGGATCTCGCGCTCGTCCAGGCGCACGCGCGCCAAATCCGAGAACGCCAGGCGGCACATGGCCAACCGATGCTCGGCCGGCGAAAGCTTCCTGGCCTTGTGCCAGGCATGGCCGGTCGGCAGGATGTGCAGCACGTCGAGTTCCAACTGCTCCAGTGCCGTTTGTGCCAACGCCCGGTGGGCCCAGTGCGGTGGATCGAACGCCCCGCCGAACATGCCCACGCGCGCGACCGCTTCGGCGTTGCCCATCAGATCCAGTCCTTGCGGACGAGGAACGACTTGTACAACCGGTCTTCGGGCGTGCCTTTCTTGGTGACCCGGTTGTAGGCCCAGCTCACCAGAGGCGGCATCGAAAGCAGGATGGATTCGGTTCGGCCACCCGACTGCAGGCCGAAGTGCGTCCCGCGGTCCCACACCAGGTTGAACTCCACATAGCGGCCACGCCGGTACAGCTGGAAACTGCGCTCGCGCTCGCCGTAGGACACATTCCTGCGCCGGTCCACGACGGGCAGGTAGGCATCGAGGAAAGCGTCGCCCACCGAAGCCATCATGGCGAAGCTGCCGTCGAAGCCCAACTCCGAGAAATCGTCGAAGAACACGCCGCCAATGCCCCGCTGCTCGTCCCGGTGCTTGAGGTAGAAATACTCGTCGCACCAGGTCTTGAAGCGCGGGTACTTGTCCACGCCGAAAGGATCAAGCGCCTGCTTGCAGGTGGTGTGGAAATGCACGGCATCTTCCTCGAAGCCGTAGTACGGCGTGAGGTCCATGCCCCCGCCGAACCAGCACACAGGCACCCCGCCCTTCGGCGTGGCGGCAATCATCCGCACGTTCATGTGCACCGTGGGCACGTAGGGGTTGCGCGGATGGAAGACCAGCGACACGCCCATGGCCTCGAACGGCGCACCCGAGAGCTCGGGCCGGTGCTGCGTGGCCGAGGGCGGCAATGCCGGCCCGCTCACGTGCGAGAAGCCACAGCCGGCGCGCTCGAAAACCGCGCCATCCTCCAGGATCTGGGTAATGCCCCGCCCCTGCAGGCGCTCGCCCTTGGGCTTCACCCATTTGTCGACCACGAACCTGCCGCCATCGACCATCGCGACCGTCGAGGTGATCCGTCCCTGCAGGTCGACGAGGTACTCGCGGACCGTGTTGATGGAAGCGTTCATGATGTCTGGGGAGCCCGGAGTGCCCGGTGGCCGATGTCGCGGCGGAACTGCATGCCGTCGAAACGGATGCCGTCCAGTGTGCCGTACGCCTTTTCCCGCGCCTCGGCCACGGTGGCGCCAAGGGCCGTCACGCAAAGCACCCGGCCGCCCGACACCTTGACGGCGGAGCCGCTCCCGCCCGTGCCGGCGTGGAACACCATGCAGTCCGATGCGTCTGCGGGAAGCCCGGTGATCGCGTCGCCCTTGCGAGGGGTCAGCGGATAACCCGAGGCGGCCATCACCACACCCAGCGCCACGCGCGGATCCCATTCCAGCACGACCTGATCGAGCCCGCCGCGCGCCGCGGCCAGCAGCACCTGGGCCAGATCGCTCTTTAGCCGCATCATGATGGGCTGCGTTTCCGGGTCGCCCATGCGGCAGTTGAACTCGAGGGTCTTGACCTCGCCGTCGGGCGTGATCATCAGGCCGGCATACAGAAAGCCGGTGTACGGAATGCCGTCGGACGCCATGCCGCGCAGCGTCGGCAGGATCACCTCGTTCATGGCCCGGTCATGGATCGCCTGGGTGACCACGGGCGCTGGCGAGTAGGCCCCCATGCCACCGGTGTTGGGACCCTGGTCGGCATCGAGCAGGCGCTTGTGATCCTGGCTGGTGGCCAGGGGCACCACGTTCACGCCGTCGCACAGGACGATGAAGCTGGCCTCCTCGCCGGTCAGGAACTCCTCGATCACCACCCGCGCCCCGCCCTCGTTGTGGGCCACGCCCAGGGCGTCGTTCAACAGCATGAAGTCGATCGCCTCGTGCGCCTCGGCGAGCGTCATGGCCACCACCACGCCCTTGCCCGCCGCGAGGCCGTCGGCCTTGATCACGATCGGCGCGCCCATGGCGTCCACATAGGCATGGGCTTCGTCCGGGCTGGAAAAGGTCTGGTGCCTGGCGGTGGGAATGCCATGCCGTTCCATGAATGCCTTGGAATATGCCTTGGAGCTTTCCAGCTGCGCGGCGGCTTTCGTGGGGCCGAAAATGGGCAGGCCGTGGGCACGGAACTCATCGACCACGCCATCGGCCAGCGGGCCTTCCGGGCCGACCACCGTCAAGGCAATGCCCTGCGCCATGGCCCAGTCGCGCAATGCCGCCTTGTCGGTGAACGCGAGATTCGTCAGCGCCGGATCGCGGGCCGTACCGGCGTTGCCAGGGGCCACGAACACCTGCTCCACGCCCGCCGACCGGGCCAGTTTCCAGGCCAGTGCGTGTTCGCGGCCACCGCCGCCAATCACGAGAACTTTCATATCGGCGCGCCCTATTCCGAGATTTCAGCGTTGTGGAAGACGTTCTGCACGTCGTCCAGATCTTCGAGCACGTCCAGCAGCTTCTGCATGCGCGCCGCGTCGTCCCCGGAGAGCTCGACCGTGTTCTCCGCCCGCATGGTCACTTCGGCCAGCTCCGGGTGAAGCCCGGCGGCCTCCAACGCATTCTTCACCGACTCGAACCCGGCCACGGCGGTCAGCACCTCCACCGCCCCTTCGCCGTCGGTGATGACGTCCTCCGCGCCGGCTTCCAGCGCCACTTCCATCACCTTGTCCTCGGAAGTGCCCGGCGCGAACACGATCTGTCCGCAGTGCTTGAACTGGAAAGCCACCGAGCCTTCGGTGCCCAGGTTGCCGCCGTGCTTGGAGAAGGCATGCCGCACGTCGGCCACCGTGCGCACGCGGTTGTCGGTCATGGTGTCCACGATGATGGCCGCGCCGCCGATGCCGTAGCCCTCGTAGCGGATCTCTTCCAGCGCCTGGCCTTCGAGGTTGCCGGCGGCCTTGTCCACGTTGTACTTGATGCGGTCGGCCGGCATGTTGGCGGCCTTCGCTTTGTCAATCGCCAGCCGAAGGCGCGGATTCATGGCCGGATCGCCCCCACCCTGGCGCGCCGCCACGGTGATCTCGCGGATCACACGCGTCCAGATCTTGCCCCGCTTTTCGTCCTGCCGGCCCTTGCGGTGTTGAATATTTGCCCATTTGCTGTGTCCGGCCACGAAATTTTCCTTCCGCCCATTGGGGGTTTGATCTAATAAGCCTGCGATTTTACGATTTCACCCCGTTGCCCCGAACTCCACCCTCGAAGGACAGCCCACCATGCCCGAGCCGATGCCGATTGCCCAGAATGCCCACACCACCTGCCATTTGCTGCCAGGCCTGGCCAACCGGCACGGGCTGATCACCGGCGCCACCGGCACCGGCAAGACCGTCACGCTGCAAACGCTGGCCGAACAGTTCTCCAACATCGGCGTGCCGGTGTTCATGGCCGACGTGAAGGGCGACCTCTCGGGCATCAGCCAGAAAGGCAGCTTCGGCGAAAAAATCGGCAAGGTACTGCAGGAGCGGGGCATCACCCTGCCTGCGGCGCAATCGTGCCCGACCACGGTCTGGGACGTGTTCGGCGAGCTCGGCCACCCGGTGCGCGCCACCATCAGCGACATGGGTCCGCTGCTGCTCGCGCGCATGCTCAACCTGAACGACACGCAGTCCGGCGTGCTCAACCTGGTGTTCAAGATCGCCGACGACAACGGCCTGCTGCTGCTCGACATGAAGGACCTGCGGGCCATGCTGCAGCACATCGGCGACAACGCCAAGCAGTTCACCACCGAGTACGGCAACATCAGCGCGGCCAGCATCGGCGCCATCCAGCGCGGCCTGATGCAGGTGGAGC
Organism: uncultured Hydrogenophaga sp.; assembly: GCA_964520365.1. Lineage (GTDB taxonomy): Bacteria > Pseudomonadota > Gammaproteobacteria > Burkholderiales > Burkholderiaceae_C > Hydrogenophaga. Next base: position 1,529 of record CAZFOT010000038.1, on the reverse strand, counting down.
AACAGGGCGGCGACAAGTTCTTCGGCGAGCCCATGCTCGACATCAGCGACTTCATGCAGACGGCGGACGGCAAGGGCGTGGTCAACATCCTCGCGGCCGACAAGCTGATGAACGCGCCGCGCCTCTACGCCACCTTCCTGCTGTGGATGCTGTCCGAGCTGTTCGAGACCCTGCCCGAGATCGGCGACCCCGAGAAACCCAAGCTGGTGTTCTTCTTCGACGAGGCCCACCTGCTGTTCAACGAGGCGCCCAAGGTGCTGATCGAGCGCATCGAGCTGGTGGTGCGCCTGGTGCGCTCCAAGGGCGTGGGCGTGTATTTCGTGACGCAGAACCCGCTGGACATTCCCGACAGCGTGCTCGGCCAGTTGGGCAACCGGGTGCAGCACGCGCTGCGCGCCTTCACGCCGCGCGACCAGAAGGCCGTGAAGGCCACGGCGCAGACCATGCGGCCCAAGGCCGGACTGGACATCGAGGCCGCCATCACCGAACTCGCCGTGGGCGAGGCGCTGGTGAGCCTGCTCGACGCCAAGGGCCGGCCCTGCGAGACCGAGCGTGTGTTCGTCGTGCCGCCGGGCAGCCAACTCGGCCCGATCACCGACGCCCAGCGCCAGCAATTGCGCCAGGACTCGCTGGTGGCGGGGATCTATGAAAAAGTGGTGGACCGTGAAAGCGCCTACGAAATGTTCCAATCGCACGCGGCTGCGCGTGGCGCTGAGGCGCAAGCACAGGAAGCGGCCGGCCAGCCCGCCGGCAAGGCACCTCGCATCCCTGGCGCGGCCAAGGATGCGCCGGTGGCCGAGAAAAGCGCGATCAACGAGGTGCTCTTCGGCCGCACCGGCCCGCGCGGCGGCCAGTACGACGGCCTCGTGCAGACCATGGCGAAGACGGCGGCGCGCACGGTCGCCAGCGGGCTGGGGCGACAGATCCTGCGCGGCGTGCTGGGTGGGCTGCTGGGCGGCAAGTCGCGCTGAAGACCACCGCCGCCGTCCCCGATGCAAAACAAAAGGCCCGGTTGAACCGGGCCTTTTGCATCGGGGACGAAAGAGGTCAGCCAGCGGTGGCTTCCTCGGGCTTGGCCTTGCCTTCCTTCTTCGGCAGTGGCTGGATGTCGAGGTCGACTTCCTGTGTTTCCTTGCCCGCCTCGTCGGTCCTGGTCACGATGTCCACCGTCAGCCGCCCGCCATCGGTCAGGCGGCCGAACAGCAATTCGTCGGCCAGCGCTCGGCGAATCGTGTCCTGGATCAGGCGCTGCATCGGGCGCGCGCCCATCAGCGGGTCGAAACCTTTCTTCGCCAGGTGCTTGCGCAGCGCATCGGTGAAGGTGACCTCGACCTTCTTCTCGGCAAGCTGCGTCTCCAGCTGGAGCAGGAACTTGTCGACCACGCGCAGGATGATGTTCTCGTCCAGCGCCTTGAAGCCCACGATGGCGTCGAGCCGGTTGCGGAACTCCGGCGTGAACAGGCGCTTGATGTCGGCCATTTCGTCGCCCTGCTCGCGCGCGTTGGTGAAGCCGATGGTCGACTTGTTCA